>JBBAVU010000271.1:0-3295 GCA_040397565.1 Pirellulales bacterium
GAAGGGCCCGGCGCTTCCCCTTGGCGCCGGCGGTGAGCAGCACGGCCCCCATCGAAGCACACTGGCCGATGCAGTAGGTGGCGACGTCGCAGGTGACGAACTGCATCGTGTCGTAGATCGCGAGGCCCGCCGTGACGCTTCCGCCGGGCGAGTTGATGTAGAGGTGAATGTCGGCCTTCGGGTCGTCCGACTGCAGGAAGAGCAGTTGCGCGACGATCGCGTTGGCCACCTCGTCGTTCACCTGGGTGCCGAGGAAGACGATCCGGTCCTTCAGGAGCCGGCTGTAGATGTCCATCGCCCGCTCTTCGCGGCCGGACTTCTCGATGACGTATGGGATCAGTGGCATGGGCTGGTCAGTCCTTCTCCTCTTCGGGCGCCGCCGGCGGCTTCGTGAGCACGTCGTCCACGAGGCCGTATTCCTTGGCCTCGGCGGCGGTGAGGTAGCGGTCGCGGTCGGTATCCTTGGCGATCCGCTCGAGCGGCTGGCCAGTGTGGTGCGAGAGGATCTCGTTGAGGATCGCCCGCGTCTTGATGATCTCGTCGGCCTGGATCTCGATGTCGCTCACCTGCCCACCCACCTGGCCGTAGGGCTGGTGGATCATCACCTTGGCGTGCGGGAGCGCGAACCGCTTTCCCTTCGCGCCGCCGGCGAGCAGCACGGCGCCGCCGCTGGCGGCCAGGCCGACGCAGTAGGTCGCGACCGGACAGGAGAGGATCTGCATCGTGTCGTAGATCGCCATCGTGGCGGTCACGCTGCCGCCGGGCGAGTTGATGTAGAAGTGAATGTCCTTCCGACGGTTTTCGCTCTGCAGATAGAGCAGCTTCATGACGACTTCGTTGGCGTTGCCGTCGTAGATCTCGCCCTGGAGGAGGATGATCCTGTTTTCGAGCAGCAGGTCGCCGAGCGTCATCTGTCGCTGCCGCTGGTAGTCGCGGTAGGCGCTCGACGCCGATGGCATGGTCGGAAGGCGGTCGTTCATGGTGTTCCTGGTGAAGGGTCGTTCACGGCGGCGGGGATCCGCGGCCGGGCTCTATCGACGGGAGACGCTCCGCAGGTCCATCGCCTCGCTGCGGGTGGCGGTGGGGATCTCCTCCTCTCCAACGACCCTGCCGCACACGGCATGGTCGATGGCGTCGGAATCGGCCCGCTCGAACTCGAAGGGGACGTCCTTGAACTTCGCCTGCGAGGTGATCAGGTCGATCGTCTTCCGCTCGATGATCTGGTTTCGCAGCACGTCCATGAGGCCGCGCTTCTCGAGGCTCGACCGGACCCTCCGCGGGGAATCCCCCGACTGTTCGGCGATCGCGCGGATTTCCTCATCGTAGTCGGCCGGAGCGTCGGCGATCCGGTTCTCCTCGGCAAGCTTTTCGAGGATGAAGTGTTCCTTGAGTGCCCGCGAGGTGCTCTCCATCACGGTCTGACGCAGCCGGTTCACGTGGCGGCGGATCGTGTCGTCGTCGAACCCGCTGCGGCGAAGCTCGAGGATGGCCCGCTCGAGCTCCCGCTGGGCCTGGCGGCGAAGCAATTCGGGGGGCAGGTCCCAAGAGGCCGACGCCGTGAGCGCCTCGGCCACCTGCTGCCGCACCTGGCGGCGGCGATGCCATTCGAGACGGTTCTCGAGCTGCTTCCGGACGGCTGCCCGGAACTCGTCGGCCGAGTCGAAACCGCCGAACTCGGAGAGCAGCGAGGCCGAGAGTTCCGGCGGCTGGAACCGCTTCACGTCGACCACCGTGACCTCTGCCTTCACCTTCTTGCCCCGCAGGTCCTCGCGAGCGGCGTCGGGCAGGACCGTGACCTCCGTGGAAACCGTCTCACCGGGCTTGGCCTTCGAGACGAGCTTGTCGAAACCCGCGAGCTCCGCGTCGGCGAACGACAGCTTCGGCCGCACGACGATCTCGGCCTCGTTGGCTTCCGACACGACCTCGCCGTCGTGGGTGAACCGTAGGTTCGCCACGACGAGGTCGCCCGTCGCCGGCGGATCGCCGGAGGGAACCAGCCGCCCTCGCTCCCTCAGGATCTCGCGGCTGGCTTCCTCGACGTCGGCGTCGGAGATCTCGCGGGTCGGTCGGTTGATCGACAGCCCCTTCCACTTCGGAAGCTCGAACTCAGGCCTCACCTCGATCGAGAACTCGAACGTCATCGGGCCATCGTCGGGAAGCACGACGGCTCCGACGTCGAGGTCGGGCTCGCTGATCGGGGCCAGCTTCGCCCGGTCGCTCACCTGCCCCATCGCGTCGGTGAGCAGCTTCGAGCGGATCTGGTCCTTGAGTTCGCTCCTGAAGCGGTTCGTGACGAGCGTTTTCGGAGCCCTGCCGGGCCTGAACCCGGGCAGGAGCGCATTCGGCATCAGCTCGCCGATCGCCTCGTTGAAGTAGCGGTCGATCTCCTCCCGCGGCACGGTCACCTTCACCCGCCGCTGGCACGTGGAGACGTTCGTCACGTCGAGATCGAACTTCAGCTCGGCGACCTGCTCGCCTCCGGCATCGCCCGACCCGATCGCTTCGTCGGGAGTGTCGAGGGTCTGGGTGGCGTCGGAGGACGTGGCGGAGGGGGGCATGGGTGCTCGGGAGGAGTGATGTCGAATGAAAGGGAAACGAAAGCGGGTGATGGGATTCGAACCCACGACAACCACGTTGGCAACGTGGTGCTCTACCAACTGAGCTACACCCGCGGGAGGCGGTGAGACCGCGGAAATCTCCGAAAACCCCGCGATTATAGGAGTGCGGTGGGCTGCCGCAAGGGCATCCTCTCGGATGGCTGGGGGGGCCATGCAAACCGGGGGTTTTCCCGTTCAACGCCGCGAGACACTGCCGCGGTTTGGACCCGCACATGGAGCATCGTAGACTCGATAAGTTCCGGAAAACTCCTCTGAAAACGTTCGCCCATGAAGGTCCGTTTCGTCGTTCTCGAGCCGGAATCGAAGCGGGGAACCTACGAGGTGCCCCTCCCGATCGTGGTGGGCCGCGGCAACGAGGCGAAGTTTCGCATCCAGCAGGATCGCATCAGCCGCAAGCACTGCGAGCTCTTTGATCGCGACGGCGACGTCTACGTGCGCGACCTCGGCAGCACCAACGGCACGTTCCTCGACGGAGAACAGATCGCGGCGAGCATCCGTACGCCCGTTCCCCCGGGAAGCGTGCTGCGGATCGGCACGATCGACATCCGCATCGACTACGAGGGTTCCGGCCGCCTCGCACCGGCCGAACGGGCGACGCCGGCCGTGGTGGAGGATGCGACGGCCGGTTTCTCGCCCACCGCGGAAGGCGAGCCGCCGGAGGCCGAAATGGCGGAGGC
>JBBAVU010000272.1:0-3273 GCA_040397565.1 Pirellulales bacterium
AGCGCAGGCAGCTCCGAGCGAGCGAAAGCCCAGGATGGGCGCAGCGAGCGTCCGGAGACGGGGCATGGGCAGCCCCGAACCCACCACGCTTGACGACACGTGCCTATACTCCGGGAGAAGTCATCATGCCTCCACGCCTCCCAAGCGTCTGGACCGTCGCCGCCCTCGCCGGACTGCTCGGGCTGGGGCTGGGCGGCGGCATCGCGGCGATCGAGGCGATCGCTCGACCGATGCGGGTCGGGGATTTCTCAGCGCCGACGTTCGGCGGAGGCGGAGACGCATCCGGCGGCCCGAGGGCCGTGATCGAGTCGGCGGAGCACGACTTCGGCTCGATGGGGAGTGGTCAGTCGGGACGCCACCGTTTTGTCATCACGAATGCCGGCGATGCCCCGCTCAAGCTCTCGAGGGGGCAGAGTTCGTGCGGTTGCACGATCGCCGAGGTCGGTCGGGAGGAGATCGCGGCCGGAGCATCGGGCGAGGTGACGGTCGAGTGGCGGACGAAGGGGGAGGGGGGGCCGTTCCGACAGCAGGTGATCGTCAACACGAACGACCCGCGGCGGCCGGACGTCTCCCTGCGCATCATGGGCTCGGTCGTGCCGGCCTGGCGGGCGATCCCGCCGGCGGTCGTCTTTCCGAAGCTGGGCACGAGCGAGCGGCAGACCGCCGTGGTGACCCTGCTCACCTATTCGCAGCCGCCGCCGATCCTCGAGCGGATCGTGGTGACGGAGCCTGCAACGGCGGACTTCTTCAGCGTCGAGAGCCGCGGACTCAGGGATGAGGAACTGGCAGCCATCGGCGATCCGCAGGCAACCGTAGGCCTGCTCGTTACGATCGAGACCCTGCCCGGGCTTCCTCTCGGCCAACTCCGCCAGACGGTCCAGGTGAGACTCCGAAGCCCGTCCGGGACCGGCGGTGACGGTGCCGGAAACGGGGGCGAAGGCGGGGAGGGCAGGGGCGTTGCGGCCGGGCAGGAAAGCAGGGAAGTCCGGCCGGGTCCGGAACCGACTTCCCTCGAGGAGGCGACGGGTGAGATCGTCGTGGAAATCCCGGTCGAGGGTACGGTCACGGGTGACCTTGCGGTGGCGGGCAGGGCATGGGATTCCACGACTCAGTCGGTGTCGCTCGGGAGCGTGTCGAGCCGCACGGGCCTGCGGACGGAGGTGTTCCTGACGGTCAAAGGTCCCAACAGGGAGTCCGTGCGGCCGAAGCTCGAGGAGGTCGTCCCATCGTCGATGAAGGTCGATATCGGAGAATCGAAGCCGGTCGGGACCGGGACGGTGCGGCGGGTGCCGATCACCGTGTCGATCCCCCCGGGCAGCCCAACGTGCAACCACCTTGGAACAAAACAGGCGCCGCCGGGACGGATCGTCCTCGCGACCGGCCACCCAGACATGCCGCTCATGGAAATCCCGGTTCGTGTTTCGATCGAACCGTGAGCGAATCGCCGGAGCATCGACCATGACCTTTCCGCCCCGGAACCCGCTCGGATCGATGCTCGCCGGCGTCGGGGCGGCACTGCTGCTCTGCCCGGGCCTGCTCCTGGCCGACCCGCCGGCTTCTCCGACGAAGGGGCTCGACGCCTCCGACGCCATCGAGCAGACCTTTCGCGAACGCAACGGGCCGGTCTTCGATGGCTGGCAGAAGCCGAAGGTGGCAATCGTGTTCACCGGCGAACTCGACGGCTACATCGAGCCCTGCGGATGCACCGGGAAGGAAAACCAGAAGGGGGGCCTCAGCCGCCGACAGAACTTCCTTCGGGCGATGGAGTCCGCCGGCTGGCCGCTCGTGCCGGTCGATCTTGGCAACCAGGTCCGCCGCTTCGGGCGGCAGTCGGAGGTGAAATTCCAGTCGATCGCCGACGGACTCAAGCAGATGGGCTACGAGGCGGTGGGCTTCGGGCCGGCCGACCTTCGACTTCCGGCGGAGGAGGTCGTCGCCGCGGTCGCCGCCGTCGGCGACGCGCAGACACCCTTCGTGAGCGCCAACGTCGGCCTGCTCGGTCTCGACGCCGACATCACGCCGCGATATCGGATCGTGAAGGCCGGCGGCCGCACGATCGGCATCACGAGCGTGATCGGCGACGCGGAGGCGAAGCAGGTGCGAAACGACGCCGTGGAGGTCGTGCCGGCGTCGGCCGCGATCGAACGCGTCGTCGCGAAATTCACCGAGGCGAAGTGCGATCACCGCATCCTCCTGGCCTGGGCCTCGCCGGAGGAGACCGCCGCCCTGGCGGCGAGGTTTCCGCAGTTCGACCTCGTGGCGATGGCCGGAGGCGGCGACGAGCCACCGGCCCAGCTCGAGTTGATCGCGGGCGAAAAGGGGACCGGACAACGCCGGCTCGTCAAGGTCGGCCACAAGGGGATGTTCGCCGTCGTCGTCGGCCTCTACGACGACCCGGCCCAGCCCGTCCGGTCGCAGCGGGTGCCCCTCGACGCGCGGTGGGGCGAGTCGAAGGACATGATTCGCCTGCTGGCGAGCTACCAGGGACAGCTCGAGTCGCTCGGGCTCACCGGTCTCGGACTCCAGGCGATCCGCCACCCGACGGGCCGGCGGTTCGCCGGAAGCGCCGCCTGCGCCTCCTGCCACGCCCATGCCTACGAGGTCTGGAAGGAGACGCCACACGCGACGGCCCTCGACACGCTCGAGGAGCAGTCGCCGCGACGGGACGGCGATCCCGAATGCCTCTCCTGCCACGTCGTCGGCTGGGTGCCACAGCGATTCGAGCCCTACGAGGGAGGCTTCGCGGGGATGAAGAAGTCGCCGCACCTGGCGCACAACGGCTGCGAGAACTGCCACGGCCCCGCGGCCGCGCACGCGGCGGTCGAGCGGGGCGACGTGAGGGCCACGAGCACGGAACGCGACCGGCTCCGCGCAGAGCTGGCGATGTCGATCGACACGCCCGAGGGCCGCCAGCGAGCGATCAACAACTGCATGGAGTGCCACGACCTCGACAACAGCCCCCACTTCGAGTTTGACGACTACTGGCCGCAGGTCGAGCACAACGAGCCCGAGGAATCCGAGACGAAGAAGACGGCCGCCACGGAGTGAGTGGACAGCTGCCTGAAGGAGACTACATCGGCTTGCGGGAGGGAAACCGCCTCTGGGGCATTTGAACGACGCCGCATTGTCGCCGGGTGAGCGGACGCATCGTCGCTACGGTGAGGATACACCTGATGCTCCTCAACGTTCCCCGCCCCCCCGACCACGCCCCCCCGGGAGCGTTCAGCATCAAAGTGCCTGTGTGACTCATTCAGTGCCACGCTGGACCGGTTC
>JBBAVU010000273.1:0-3262 GCA_040397565.1 Pirellulales bacterium
TCGCCATCCTCGTCGTCGAGGTCGCTGCCGTCGCTCCAGGCCGTGAGGCTCTCGGCGGGCTGGGCCGGGGTCGGCTCTTCCAGAGGCTTGACCGGCTCGGTACGGCGCGGCTCGGCCTTCGCCTGCCGCGCGGGCTTCGCCGCCTCCCCTCGCACCTCGCGGAGAACGCTCCTGGCCGCGATGAGCATCGACACGGCGAGCAGGCCGTCGCCGGCGAGCATGAGGCAGCCGGTGAGCAGGTCGAGTTTCCCGCCCGTGTCGCCCTCGCCGAGCCAGCCACAGCCGGCCGCCGCCACCCACGCCAGCCCCGTCGCGCCGAGCGCGAGCCCCGTCGCGAGCCGCTCGTGCATCGGCAGCACGGCCCAGAGGCCGGCCGCAAGGCATGCGGGCGCCGCCAGGCAGAGCCACCATCCGGCGGCGCGTGGCCCGAGGACGATTCCCGAGGCATTCGCGATCGTCGCGGAGGCGAGGTCGGAAAGGGGCAGTTGGCGTTCGAGGGTGGCCACGACCGCGAGGACCGCGAGCCATCCCCAGGCGCGGAAGCGTCCCTGGTAGTCGTCGAGCCGATACCGTCGCATCTGTCGGATCGACACGGCGACGCACGCGGCCGCCACGAGCGAGCACTGCCCCATCCAGGCGGCCAGGCCGCTTCGTGGCGAAACGTCGAGGCATTCGCGAAGCTGCGTGACCGCATGGCTCCACCGTCCGGCGGCGGCCGGTGACGGCAGCCATCGATCGATCGTGGCGGCCGCCGCGATCACGACCGCGATCGGCAGGAGCACTCCGAGGCAGGCGGCAGCGAGCTGGAGCGAACGCGTCGGCAGCCAGGTGGCGAGCGCCGGATGGTTTTCGGGCCGCGCCTCCTTCGAATAGGGCGTAGAGCGGTCGGGCCGCGGCTGTGGATCGGCCGGAGGCGTTTCCTGGCCCCCGGCTGCTCCCGCCTGCAGCATGCGGCGACGAAATCCTCGGCGCTGGCTTCCTTGCAGCGTCATCGCGTCCCTGCCAAATCTGAATCGGCCCGAGGGGCTCTTCGGCGTCCATGCCGCGTCCCTTGATTGAAGGGATTCGGCCGGCGGGGCGGGCGGGGTGCAGTCGCGGGTTCCCAGCCTCACCAAGCGGTGCGGGCCGCAGGTTCGTCACGGTCGGCACGTTCCTCCCGGGGAACGGCCTGGGGAGCGGGGGTTGGCCCGTCGATTGCCCGGGGGGAACCGCTCGGCTATCCTGCTGCCACAGATCAATCGCAATCCTTTCCCATCCCTCCAGCCACGACGGAGCCGACTCGATGGCCTACACGCTGCCCGCCCTGCCCTACTCGTTCGACGCGCTCGAGCCCCACATCGATGCCCGGACGATGGAGATCCACCACGACAAGCACCATGCGGCCTACGTCACGAACGTCAACAAGGCCCTCGAAGGCAATCCGCTCGGCGACCAGCCGGTGGAGCAGCTGATCTCGAACCTGGAGAAGGTGCCCGAGGCGATCCGGACGGTCGTTCGAAACAACGGCGGCGGCCACGCGAACCACACGCTCTTCTGGGAGATCATGGGCAAGGGCAAGGGCGGCGAGCCCTCGGGCCACCTCGCCGAGGCGATCCGCACCGATGTCGGCGGCTTCGCGGCGTTCAAGGAGGCCCTCACGAAGGCGGCGATCGGCCGGTTCGGCAGCGGCTGGGCGTGGCTCTCGGTCGATCCGAAGGGCAAGCTCGTCGTCGAGAGCACGGCCAACCAAGACAGCCCCCTCATGCACGGCAACACGCCGATCCTCGGCCTCGACGTCTGGGAGCACGCCTACTACCTGCACTACCAGAACAGGCGGCCCGACTACGTCTCGGCGTTCTTCAACGTCATCAACTGGGACGCTGTGGCCGAGCGGCTCAAGAAGGCCAAGGGCTGAGATCCGCTGCCGGGAAGCCCGGTCTGTGGCCGAGTTCAGATCACGGACTTGAAGCCCGAAGCGTGAGCTGAGGGAATGCGCGTGGTTGCATGGCCGGCGGATTTCCTCTCGGCTCGGGCTTCAAGAGCATCTTGTAGCCGCAGATCGGTGATCTTTAGTCCGCGCTCATGGCGTCGGCTTCTCGAATCAGCGGTTCGAGGCCGCGAAGGCGGTACCGACGGCAGAGCGCACGGATGTCATCGCGGTCGGCATCCGGATTCCGCTTCAGAAGTTCGACGATGTCGGCCTTGGATTTCATGCCGCCGGCGTACAGTTTCAGGGCGATCAGGTGGGCCAGCGGGATGATGCGCAGGCCTGCGTCGGCTCGCACGCAAAGCGTCGCCTCTGCAAGCCCGCTGTCAATCACGGCCGGAAACCTCTCGCCGAAGTTGACGATCTGAACCAGCCCGAACTCGCCGGTGACGTCGATCACGCCGCCCGGAGGATCCTGGCCGTCCGGCGCCCGGACCGCAACCTCATAGCCGGCTTGCCGAAGCCAGGCTGCCACGGAAGTCAGGCTGCGAATGGGCACGTTCACGCCCAGATCGATGTCTTCCGTGTGGCGGACGTAGCGGTGGGCCGCGAGGGCCGACGCGCCGATCACCACCGCATCGGTGCCTTGGCCCGCGAGAAGGGAGGCGATTCGCTCAGCGGTCGCGAGCAGGCCGTCCGGGTTCGTCATGAGCCTGATTCGCTCGGGGGGACGGTAGAAGCCCTGCGAACCGTTCTCGCAGGCTGAGTGCCAGCAGGATTCGTTCCTCGACCGACAGCCTTGCGATTCGATCCCGCTCCAGTTCTTGCGAGCGTGCGATGCAGCCGCTGGGGCGAGGGCGATGGTGGGGAAGCGGTGACCGATCCATGCCCGAAGTATACCGTCGTCGATGAGCCGACCCTTCGGCCGCGGAAACCGGCGGTTGACTGGCAGTCTGCACCTACCGACCTCGGCGGGCGGCCCACGCCGCGGCGGCGATGCCGATCGCGGCCAGGGCGAGCGAGGCGGGCTCGGGCACGACCACGGTGTACTGGATCAGGACGTCGCTGCCCTGCTGCGAGACGGTGAAAGTGTTGTCCTTGCGGGTCGAGGAGGCGAATGCGAGGCCGTTCGTGTCGAGCCAGCTGGCCGGGCTATTCGTGAGCGAGAAGTTGATGAAGTTCTGTGTCGTGCCCGCCACGTCGAAGAGCGTCCAAGTCTGATCGCTGCTCCAGAAGGGGTCGTTCCAGTTGACGGAACTGCCCGTGCCGGTGAAGACGAGGCTCAGGCTCGTGGCGCCGGTGAAGTCGAGGTTGCCTCCCACGATGATCTGGTCGTAGGCGAGCGGAGAGTTGGAG
>JBBAVU010000274.1:0-3215 GCA_040397565.1 Pirellulales bacterium
CCTGATGCTCCTCAACGTCCGCTCCCGCGGCGTTCAGCATCAGAGTGCCTGTGTGCCCCATCCAGCACAACGTTTGACCGTTCGGGGCTGCCCGTGTGCCCGAGACGGCGTATGCAGACAAGCGAAGCAAGGATTGCGGAGCGCCGTCTGCATCCGAGCGAGCGGAAGGCAGGATGCCTGAAGCGAGCGTCCGGCGAGCGGCATACGGGCAGCCCCGAACCCAGCACGCTTGACCCGCTTACTTCATGCCGAACTTGTAGGCGGAGTTCCGCGGGTCGAAGTCGGCGTCGGTGAAGCCGTTGTTCACCTTCACGTTCATGTAGGTGTATTCCTCCATGAGCACCGGCTGACCGCCCGGCTCCTGGGGCCAGTCGTAGGCCTCGTAGCGGATCGGGATCTGCAGCTCGTCGTCCATGAAGACGCGGGCGAGGTGGAAGCGGAAGTTGCGTCGCGGGACGGGGTGCACCACCTGGATGCAGGTGCAGACGCGGCCGTTCACCTTCGCGGCGGGGAAGAAGTTGACCTCGCACTCGCCGAATTGCTTGTCGTGCTCGGCCACCTCGAGGAGACGGCGGCCGAGGTTCTCGACGCCGATCTCGGTGATCGGGTAGCGCTGCCCCTGCATGGCGAGCATGCTCGACGGCTTGAGCGACACGGTTCCGACCATGGCGCGGACGCCGCTGCCCGCGTGGGCGAACATGTTGCCGTCGTTGAGGCCATCCACCCAGATCACCTCCTGGCCCTTCACCGTCTCCGGCCCGAGGAAGTAGAGGTAGACGCTGAAGGGCTGCTGGCGGATCTTCGCGAACATGTACTCGTGCTCGCCGAGCTTTCCGTCGATCCGCTCCCGCTTGACGATCGTGCAGGAGTAGTCGACGACCGTCGTGCGGAAGCTGGCGATGGCCTTCTTGGCCATCTCGATCGCCGGCTCGAGCGGGTGGGCTCCGGCCGCCGGGGCGACGGCCTCGGGGGCGCCGGCGTTGCCGGCGGGAGCGGGCCCGATGGCGGGCGGCGGGGCCGGGGCCTGGCCGAGCAGGATGGAGGGCATCGCGAGCGGCAGGACGGCCGCGACCGCGACGATGAGAGCAGTTCGGATCGATCGGGGAATCGACGAATAGGCCATGACACCCTTCTTCCTTGTGATCGGTGGCCCGGGGATACCCCGCCGGGCGAGGGCCGGAGTGTAGCGGCGGGAAAGCCGCCCAACCATCGCATTTTCTCCGGGAAAAACCGCGATGCTTGCCCTCTCCGGCAGCCCCGAACATGATCGGTTCAGTCCCTCACCGCCCCCCTTGGGCTTCCATGGCCGAGATTCGAAGTTTCGACACCGGCACGGCCGCGCAGGTTCTGTGCATCGAGTCGGCCCCGTTCGCCGAGAACACATGGTGCCTCTTCGGCGGCCGGGCCGGCCGCTGCCTCCTCGTCGATCCGGGCTTCGAGCCGCAGGCCGTGATCGAGGCGGCGGAGTCCCGGGGACTGGTGCCGGAGATGATCCTTCTGACCCACGGCCACAGCGACCACATCGCCGGCAACCGGGCCGTGAAGGACCGCTGGCCCGACGCCCCGATCGCCATCGGCCGGCACGACGCCGACAAGCTCGTCGATCCGCGGAAGAACCTCTCCGCCGCGTTCGGCATCGCCCTGACGAGCCCGCCCGCCGACCGGCTCCTGGACGACGGCGAGCGGTTCGAGGCGGCCGGCTTCACGCTCGACGTGGCCGAGATTCCGGGCCACTCGATCGGCCACGTCGTCTTCCTCCTCGCCGGGCCACCGGCGATCGTGATCGGCGGCGACGTGCTCTTCCGCGGCTCGATCGGCCGCACGGATTTTCCCGACGGCGACCACGCCGCCCTCGTCCGCGGCATCCGCGAGAGGCTGTACACGCTCCCCGACGACACGCTCGTGTTCCCCGGGCATGGCGATCCGACGACGATCGGCCACGAGCGCCGCACGAATCCCTTCACCTAAACTGGCCCATTCACCTGACGCCGCCCGCCCAAAAGGCACGCGGACACGCCCCTCCCTCCCGCTTCCCCATGCTCTCCCCAGCCGACGCCCCCGCGAACGCCACGCCAACCGCCGAGCCGCTGCCCGGCACGCGGTCGCCGCTGTGCCGCGCCGCCGGCCTCGTGCTCGCCGCGCTCGCGAGGCTCCTGAGCGGCGCGAGCGTCCGGTGGATCTCCTGCCAGCCCGACACCTGCCAGAGGGTCTACTTCGCCAACCACACCAGCCACCTCGACGCCCTGCTCATCTGGTCGAGCCTGCCGCAGGCGATCCGTGAGCTCACGCGGCCCGTGGCGGCGAAGGACTACTGGTCGCGGGGCGCCGTGCGGCGATGGCTCGCGCAGCAGGTGTTCGACGCGCTCCTCATCGACCGGACCGACATCAAGGTCCACCAGAGCCCGGTCGACCTCATGCTCCGCGAGATCGGCAACACCCGTTCGCTGATCGTCTTTCCCGAGGGAAGCCGCAGCGTCACCGGGGAGGTTGGCGAGTTCAAGAGCGGCCTCTACTACCTCGCGAAGAAGCGGCCCGACATCGAGCTCGTGCCCGTGCACATCGACAACCTCAATCGCGTGCTCCCCCGCGGCGAGTTCCTGCCGGTGCCGCTGCTTTCCTGCATCAGCTTCGGCCCCCCGATGTGGCTCGAGCGCGGCGAGGCGAAGCTGGAGTTCCTGGCCCGCGCCCGACGCGCCGTCCTCGCGCTGAAGGACGCCTGATCGCATGAATGACGTGCGGACGCTGGCGCTCGTGTCGGGCGTGCTCGCCATCCTGACGGTGGCGACGGCCGTGGGCCAGTTCCTGCGCCGACACCCCGACCGGGGTCTCGACCCCGCGGCCGTGCGGACCTTCAACTCCCGCCTTCGCGGCTGGTGGATCATGTGCACGGTCCTGGCGGCCGCCTTCTGGCTCGGCACGAACGCCACGGTCGTGCTCTTCGGCCTCGTCTCGTTCTGGGCGCTGCGCGAGTTCATCACGCTGACGCCGACGAGGCTCGGCGACCACCGCGCGCTCTTCTGGGTTTTCTTCGCATTCATGCCGGCCCACTACGTGCTCATCGCCTGGAACCGCTACGACATATTCAGCGTTTTCCTGCCGGTCTACGCAACGCTCTTCGTGCTCGCCCGCGTCGCCTTCGCCGGCGACTTCAAGCGGTTCCTCGAGCGGACGGCGAAGATCCAGGCGGGGCTCGTGGTCTGCGTCTACTGCCTGTC
>JBBAVU010000275.1:0-3171 GCA_040397565.1 Pirellulales bacterium
AGTGGTGCTTCGTGATGCCGCGGCAGACCTCGACGATCGGCGTCTCCTGGAAGGCATCGGTGCCGATGACGTTCGTGCCGACCTGCCCGGTGAGGGCGACCATGGGCACGCTGTCCATCTTCGCGTCGGCGATCGCCGTCACGAGATTGAGGGCACCCGGGCCGCTCGTCGCCATGCAAACTCCGGGCTTGCCGGTCGTGCGGGCGTAGCCCTGCGCGGCGAAGCCGCCCCCCTGCTCGTGCCGTGGGAGGATCGTGCGGATCCGGTCGGCGTACTTCGTGAGCGACTGGTGGAGCGGCATGCTCGCGCCGCCGGGATAGGCGAAGATCACCTCCACGCCATGACGGACGAGCGACTCGACGACGACGTCGGCACCGTTCTGAACGGTTTCGGCGGCGCGGGGTCGGGAGGCGGTGGCCATGGGGGAGCTTCCTTGGGGAGTTGGACTTGGGGAGTTGGACGGCGGGACGACGGACCGACCTTCAAAAATACACCAAAAATGGCCTCGCTCCTAACCGGCTCCGCATGGCCGGCCGGGGCCGGATGCTCCGTCGCAGGGGCGAGCCTCTATACTCCGTCCGGTGGCTGCCAAACGGACGGAGCGGCTGCTCGGACTGGCCGCGACAATTCATTCCCACAAGGGGTTCGCCGACGTCATCGCCAGCCTTCGCGAGGGGCACGGCGGGGCGGTGGGCGGAACCTGGGGATCGGCCTGCGCGCTCGCCGCCGCGGCCATCGAACGCGGCCTTCCGGCTGATGGCCCCCGGGCGGCCGATGGCCCGCGGGCGCTCGTTGTCGTGCTGCCGCACGCGGCCGACTGCGACGCCTTCGCCGACGACCTGGCGGTCTTCAGCGAGGCCGCCGTGTCCGTCCTGCCGGCGATCGAGTCGTTCGGCGACGACGCCGCGGTCGACGAGCCGGCCGTGGCGGAGCGGCTCGCGATCGTGAAGGCACTGACGCGGCCCGGCGGATCGCCGCCCAGGATTCTGGTGACGAGCATCCAGGCGCTGCTCACGCCGCTCGCCGACCCCCGGGAGATCGAGGAGAGCACGCGGTCGCTGTGCGTCGGCGGCCGGATCGACCCCGCCGAGCTCGCCGACTGGCTCGTCGCCCGCGGCTGGCATGCGGCCGACGCCGTCGAGGAGCCGGGCACCTTCGCCCGCCGCGGCGGCATCGTCGACCTCTTCGCGATCGACTGGGACAGGCCCGTGCGGGTGGAACTGCTCGGCGACGAGATAGAGTCGCTCCGCACGTTCGACATCGCGAGCCAGAGGAGCGTCGCGTCACTCGAGTCCATCGATCTCACGGCGCTCGTAAGCCGCCCGAAGCCGAAGCCCGACGACGCCGTCGCCCGCCCAACGAGGGGCGGGTCCCGACCGCCGCGAGGAGCGGCTGTCTCGCGGCGAACGCAGCTTTCCGACATCCTGCCGCAAGGATCGTGGTGGGCGCTCGTGGAGCCGCTCGAACTCGCCGAGGAGGCCCGCCGCGCGTTCGAGCGGATCCGTGGCGTCGTCGAGGACGCGTCGGAGCCCGACGACGTCTTCACGCGGATCTACCGCTCGCCGTCGGTGACGCTCTCCTGCATCGCACCGTCGAGCCTCGAGGCCTCGGCGGAACTCTCGGTCGAGAGCGTGGAGCGGTTCACGGGAGTGCTGGATCGGGTGAAGGAGGAGCTCGAGACGGTCGGTCGCGACCAGGAGGTCTGGATCGTCTGCCCGACCGACGCGGAGATCGAGCGGCTCACCGAACTGCTCGCCGACACGGCCCCCGCCCGCTCCGGCCGGCTCCACTTCGCCCCCGGCAAGATCTCGGCGGGATTTCGGCTCGTGCCGCAGAAGCTCGCGGTCATCGGCTCGGGCGAGCTCTTTCGCCGCGAGGACGCCGCGGCGGCGCGGGCACCCCGACGGCGGCTCTCGCGGGCCATCGACACCTTCCTCGACCTGCACGACGGCGACTACGTCGTTCACGTCGGCCACGGCATCGGCCGCTACAAGGGGCTCAAGCTGCTCGAGAAGCAGGGGCGGACGGAGGAGTTCCTCGAGATCGAGTTCGCCGAATCGACGAAGATCTTCGTGCCGGCCTCCTGCATTGACCTCGTGCAGAAGTACGTCGGCGGCACGAAGCTCGCCCCGAAGCTCGCCAAGCTCGGCGGCAAGACCTGGGAGAAGCAGAAGCAGGCAGTCCGCGACGCGGTCGCCGACATGGCGAGCGACATGATCCGCCTCCAGGCGACGCGGGCGAGCCGCCCCGGCATCGCCTTCCCGCCGCCGACGGCCTGGCAGCGGGAGTTCGAGGAGTCGTTTCCCTTCGATGAGACGCCCGACCAGCTCACCGCCGCCGAGGCGATCCGAGACGACATGGAGAGGCCCAGGCCGATGGACCGGCTGCTCTGCGGCGACGTCGGCTTCGGCAAGACGGAGATGGCGATGCGGGCCGCCTTCAAGGCGGTCGAGGCGGGCTACCAGGTGGCGGTGCTCGTGCCGACGACCGTGCTCGCCGAGCAGCACTGCCGCAGCTTCCAGGCGAGGTTCGCGGAGTTTCCCTTCACGATCCGTTCGCTCTCCCGCTTCTCGACGCTCCAGGAGGAGCGGGACGTGCTCGAGGGAATCCTCTCGGGCAAGGTCGATATCGTCGTCGGCACCCACCGGCTCGCGCAGAACGACGTCGCCTTCCGCAATCTCGGGCTGCTCGTGATCGACGAGGAGCAGCGGTTCGGCGTCGACGTCAAGGAGCGGCTCAAGGCGCTGCGATCGACCGTGGACGTGCTCACGATGACGGCGACGCCGATCCCGCGAACGCTCCACATGTCGCTGCTCGGCATCCGCGACATCTCGAGCCTCGCGACACCCCCGCCCGACCGGCAGCCGGTGGAGACCCGCGTGGCCCGCTGGGACGAGGCCCTCATCCGATCCGCGATCGAGCGGGAGCTCGCCCGGCAGGGGCAGGTGTTTTTCGTCCACAACCGGATCCACGACATCCACCTCGTCGCGGGCAAGCTCGCCCGGATCGTGCCGGAGGCCCGGATCGGCATCGGCCACGGACGGCTCTCGGAGAAGGAGCTCGAGGAGGTGATGGTCGACTTCGTCGCCGGGCGGACCGACATTCTGCTCGCCACGACGATCATCGAGAGCGGCCTCGACATCCCGCGGGCCAACACGATCTTCATCGACG
>JBBAVU010000276.1:0-3155 GCA_040397565.1 Pirellulales bacterium
TCGACGAGCGGTTGCTCGAGTGGCACCAGCGGCAGCCGCACCTCCCCCGTGTCGCGGCCAACGAGCCTGAGCGCCGCCTTGATCGGGATCGGGTTGCTCGCGAGGCCGAGCAGGTCGCGGCAGAGGGTGAAGAGCTTGTGGTGCAGCTGCCGCGCGCGGGGCAGGTCACCCGCATCGAAGGCGTCGATGAGCGACTTCATGTCGGCGGGCACGAGGTTCCCGACGACCGAGATCACGCCGCGGCCGCCGATCGCCATCAGGGGGAGCGTCATGCTGTCGTCGCCGGAGAGCACGGTGAGGTCGCTGCCGGCGATGATCTGCGAGGCCTGGTCCATCGAACCGGTCGCCTCCTTCACCATCGCGATGCCAGGGATCTCCGCGAGGCGGAGGATCGTCTCGGGTTCGATGTTGCGGCCGGTCCGGGTGGGGATGTTGTAGACGCAGATCGGGATGTCGACCGCCTCGGCGATCGCCTTGAAGTGCTCGTAGATGCCCTGCTGCGTGGGGCGGTTGTAGTAGGGGCCGACGACGAGCGCCGCGTCGGCTCCTGCCTTCGCCGCGTGCTTCGTGAGGCGGAGGGCCTCGGCGGTGGAGTTGCTGCCGGTGCCGGGCATGACGAGGATCTTGCCCGCGGCCGCCTGCACGCTCTCGGCGATCACCCGCTCGTGCTCGTCGTGGGTGAGCGTCGGCGACTCGCCCGTCGTGCCGACGGGGCAGATGCACTTCACGCCCGAGGCGACCTGAAAGCCGACCTGTTCGGCGAGGCGTTTTTCATCGACGCGTCCGTCGCGAAACGGCGTGACGATGGCGACGGAGAGACCGGAGAAGCGTTCGGCGCGGGTGGGTTTGTTCATGGCAGGGAAGATACGGCGGCGGCTTCCGGGCGGGAAAGGGGGCGCCGGAAACCGGCCGGGGAATCTATGCTCTTTCCCGCATGAGACCGTTCGAAACGAGCCCGAATCCACGCCCTGCGGACTGGGGGTCCCCGCCGCTCGACCGGCCCGTTTCGCCCGAGGCGGCGGCCGCGGCGCGGCGGGTCGTGGCCCGAGGTGGTTCGCCGGGCCGGCTCGGCATCGTGCTCGGCACGGGCTTGGGCGGGCTCGCCGACCGGCTCGAGGACCGCTTCTGGATGCCGGCGAGTGAAACCGGCTCCCTGCCGCCTTCGCGGGCGACGGGCCATGCGGGCCGGCTCGTGACCGGCCGGATCGGGGGCGTGCCCGCGGTCGTGCTCCAGGGCCGCGTCCACGGCTACGAGGGATTCGGCCGCGACGTGCTCGCCCGCGGCGTCGAGTTGCTCGTCGCGCTCGGGGCCGAGGCGATCGTGCTCACGAACGCGGCGGGGGGCCTCGCCCCTTCGCTCGTCGCCGGCGAGATCGTCGTCCTCGAGGACCATGTCGATCTCGCACGGATTCGGCCCGCGGCGTTTGCCGCCGCGGAGCTTCCGCAAACCGACGTCGCGCGGGAGCGGGTCGGGCGGCTCTTCCGCGGGCCCTACGACCCGCGGCTCGTCGACGTGGCGATCGAGGCCGCGAGGGCCGCCTCGGCTCCGGCCCGCCGCGGCGTCTACGCGCATCTCACCGGGCCGAGCTACGAGACGCGTGCCGAGTACCGATGGCTCCGCCGCATTGGCGCCGATGTCGTCGGGATGAGCACGGTGCCGGAGGCCGTGGCGGCCGCGCTGCTCGGGGCCCGCGTGCTCGGCCTCTCGATCGTCACGAACGTCGCCCGCCCGGATTCGCCCGAGAAGACCGACGCCGAGGAGGTATGCCGGGCCGCCGAGGCCGCGGCGGAGGGCGTTTTTGCAATCCTCTCGGCGGTCGCGGCTACGATTGGGAAGGAAGACGCAGGGAGCGATGAAGCGAGTTCTGCTCACGAATGACGACGGGATCGACGCCCCGGGCCTGACCGTCCTGGAGGAAGTCGTCGGCCGCCTCGTCGGCTCGCGGATCGAATCGCTCGTGGTCGCCGCGCCGAAGGAGCCTCATTCGGGCTGCGGCCACCGCGTGACGACCGACCGGCCGCTCGCGGTGGAGGCGGCTGGCCCGGGAAGGCACGCGATTGACGGCACTCCCGCCGACTGCGTGCGGATCGCGCTTGCGACGTTCGCCCGCGATGCCACGCTCGTGCTCGCCGGGGTGAACGCCGGGGGCAATCTCGGCGTCGACATCCACCACTCGGGCACCGTCGCCGCGGCACGCGAGTCGGCCTTCCACGGGCTTCCGGCGGTCGCCTTCTCGCAGTACCACCGCCGCGGCCGGCCGATCGACTGGGAGGCGGCCGGGGCATGGGTCGCGAGGCTGCTCGACGAGTTCGTGTTTCGTCGGGCGGTTCTGCCGGGTGAGTTCTGGAACGTGAACCTGCCCCACGTCGATTCTTCGCCAGACGATCCGCCGCCGGGCGGTCCCGTGATGCCGCCCCTGGTCGAGTGCCCGGTCGATCCCTCGCCGATGCATCTCGGCTACCGGCTCACCGACGAGGGATGGAAGTACGAGGCGAGCTACCACGATCGTCCGCGGCGGCCGGGCCACGACGTCGATCGCTGTTTCTCGGGGGCGATCACGCTCTCGCGGATCCCGGTCGCCTAGCGGAGGTCGGCGTCGAAGACGCGGACCTTCGCCCACGTCGTCGCGTGCTCGGCGATGAAGGCGTCGTGTCGCGGGGCCGACTGGTAGGCGTCGTGCGCGGCGTGCGACTCGAAAACGATGTGGAGGGCGACGTCGAAGTCGCGGTCGTTCACCTGCCGGTCGTAGTCGGCGACGGTGCCGACGTGGAAGGCGACCGTGCCGGGGTGGCCGGTGAGGTGCGTCCGACAGCCCTCGACGAGCGCCTGCTTCGCGGCGTCGGAGCGGTCGCGGAGCGTGAAGAAGACGGAGTGGCAGAGCATCGGGAGGTTCCTCGCGTGATCAGCCGCGGGCGGCCTGGGTGGAGCTGCCACCGGAGCCGGTCGACTCGCTCGACGATCTGGGCACGGCCGGGCCGATCACGGCGACGACCTCGTCCTCGTCGAGCATCTCGGACTGTTCGAGCTGGTTCGCCAGCGCATCGAGCTTGCCGCGGTTTTCAGAAAGGAGCCTCGTGGCCCGCTCGGCCGACTCGCCGAGGATCCGCGTCACCTCCTCGTCGATCACCTTGAGCGTGTGCTCGCCGAACTCCCG
>JBBAVU010000277.1:0-3135 GCA_040397565.1 Pirellulales bacterium
GGCGACTGCTCGCCGTCGCGGAGCGTGGTGTCGAAGATTCGGATCGGGCGGGGCATGGCGATGGAATGTCTCGGAACCCGCCATGGTACCGTGACCGGCGGCTGCCGGCATCCTCCGCGGACCGACTCCCGGGATCGGAGGGTTTGTGGGTACACTTTGTTGTCGCAGACTCCATCCCGCCGGGGAGCGAAACGTGTCGTCCCTGCCCCACGCCCGCCCGACGCCCGCCAAGGCCGCCGCCGCCGTTCCGGCGTCGGGTCGTGCGCATTCGGAGGGTTCAGCGGCACCGTGGACCCGGCGGCTCGGCAGGGGGGCCACGGCCGGTCTCCTGCTCGCCGTGGGCGGACTCGCCTGGTGGTGGCTGACGACGCACCACTTCACCGGCTCGAGCGATCACACGGAGCCTGCCGCTGGATCGGGCAGAGCTCCTGGGTCAGGCCATGCCGCTGTTTCCACCCGCCCGCAGGCCGAGGCCGACGTCGTGACGCTGTCGCGAGGCACCGGCCGCGACGAGATCGGGCTGGCCGCGGTCGAGACGCGTCGGCTCCGGGAGCATCTCACCGTGCCGGGGCGGCTCGACTACGACGCCCGCTACCGCCTCGACTACGCCTCGCCGGTGGACGGCATCGTTTCTCAGGTGTTCGTGAAGGTGCGGCAGCAGGTGGCCCGCGGCGACTCCCTCGCGGAGGTGTCGAGCCCCAACATCGGCATGGCCCGCGACGAGGTCCGCAAGCGGGAGGATGAGCTCGCGATCGTGCAGAAGGAGGCCGACTGGGCCAACGAGATCGGCGACAACGTCGCTGCGTTGCTCGATTCGCTCTCCAACAACCCGCCGCTCGAGTCGATCGAGCGTCAGTTCCAGAGCCGCGTGCTCGGCAGCTATCGCGAGAAGATCCTGGGCGCCTACTCGCGGCTGCTCTTCGTCGAGAAGGTCAATACGAGCACGAAGCAGCTCGGCGAGGGCGGGGTCATCTCCGGCCGGATCATCGAGGAGCGGACGAGCAACCTCGAGGTGGCGAAGGCGAGCTTCACGGCCGCCTGCGAGGAGGCCAGCTTCCAGACCCGCCAGGATCGGGCCAGGGCGAAAGCCTCGCTCGAGCAGGCCGAACGGCTCGTGCAGATCTCGAAGGAGCACCTGCGGACGCTCGTCGGCAGCAAGCTGGAGAGCGATGCCGGCGGGAAGGGGGCGGCCGAGGGCGTGACCGACCTGGAGGAGGATGGCACGGCTGCCGGCGGTCGCCCGTTGGAACCGGGCTCCCGGGCCTTGAGCGCGCTCGTGCTCCGTACGCCGTTCGACGGGCTCGTCGAGGACATTTTCGTCGCTCGCGGCGAGCGGGTGAAGGCCGGCGACCGGCTGTTCGTCGTGGCCGACACCCGGACCCTCTGGGTGCGGGCCCAGATCCACGAGCGGCAGTGGACGACCGTCGAGGTCGGCGAGGGACAGGAAGTTCGCGTGAACGTGCCGGGCGCCGCCGACCACGACACGACCGCGCGGGTCAACCACGTCGGGGCCACCGTCGAGGCCGAGTCGAGGAGCGTGCCGCTCGTGGCCGAGCTCCAAAACGACGACGCCCACTACAAGCCCGGCATGTTCGTGTGGGTGGACCTGCCGCAGGGGAGCGAGCGGGAGGCGCTCGCCGTGCCGGCCGCTTCCGTGATGCGGCACGAAGGGGAATCGTTCGTCTTCGTGCCCGACGGCCCCGACCGCTTTCGCCGCGTGGCCGTGAAGACGGGGCTCGAGGGGGACGGCTTCGTCGAGGTGAAGGGGGGGCTCGAGGCCGGCGAGCAGGTCGTCTCCCGCGGGGCGTTTCTGCTGAAGAGCGAGCTGCTGCTCGAGCAGGATGAAGAGCCCGCACCATCCGAGCCGCAGGTTTTCCCGCAAGTTGGTCCGCAGGCCGGCTGACGCGATCCACGGAGGCAGCAGGTGCTCAGCGGTGTCATCGAGTGGTCGCTCGCCAACCGGGCGCTCGTGATCGCGCTCTTCGTCCTCATGGCGATCGGTGGGCTCTACGCGGCGACGCAGATTCCCGTCGATGCGGTTCCGGATCTCGTCAACATCCAGGTGCAGGTCGTCACCGAGGCGGGCACGCTGCCGCCGCTCGAGGTGGAGCGGACGGTCACCTACCCGGTGGAGCTCGCCGTGAGCGGGCTGCCCAACGTCGAGGAGATCCGGAGCGTGTCGCGGCTGGGCATCTCGCTCGTCACGATCGTCTTCCGCGAGGGCACCGACATCTTCCTCGCCCGGCAGCTCGTGGCCGAGCGGCTGCCGGAGGCGAAATCGGCGATTCCGCTCGACGGCGTCGAGCCCCGGCTCGGCACGCTCAGCACGGCCCTCGGCGAGATCCTGCAGTTCGAGGTGCGGTCGAAGGACGGGGCGGGCGAGCGGGCCCTCATGGACCTGCGGAGCCTCCTCGAATGGGACATCGCTCCGGCCATGCGGGAAGTGTCGGGCGTGACCGACATCAATTCCCACGGCGGCTACGCCAAGAGCTACGAGGTGCAGGTCGATCCCGACCGCATGTCGTCGCACGGCATCTCGCTCGGCGAGGTGCTCGCGGCCCTCGAGCGGAACAACGCCAGCACCGGCGGCGGCTACATCGTCCGCAACGGCGAGCAGCGGTTCATCCGCGGGCAGGCCCTGCTCGGCGGCGTGGAGGACATCGAGAAAGTCGTGGTCCGCAGCCCGGCCGGCGGCGTGCCCGTGCTCATCCGCAACATCGCCGCGGTCACCGTGGCGCCGCTCGTGCGGCAGGGGGCCGCGACACGCGACGGCCGCGGCGAGATCGTGACCGGCATGGTGATGATGGTCCGTGGCGAGAACAGCCGGCGGGTGGTCGAAGCGGCGAAGGAGCGGCTCGCGGAGATCCGCGGCACGCTTCCCGCGGGCGTGGAGCTCGAGATCCTTTACGACCGGAGCGACTTGATCGCCCGCACGCTCGATACCGTGCTCCACAACCTCGCGGAGGGTGGCTTGCTCGTCATCGCCGTGCTGCTCGTGCTGCTCGGCAACGTGCGGGCGGGCATCATCGTGTCGCTCGCGATCCCGCTCTCGATGCTCTTCGCCGCGAACATCATGTGGGCGGTCGGCATCCCGGCGAGCCTCATGAGCCTCGGGGCGATCGACTTCGGGCTCGT
>JBBAVU010000278.1:0-3074 GCA_040397565.1 Pirellulales bacterium
AGTCGCCGATTCCCTGCCGTTCGACGATCCACGGCTTCCCGTAGAGCGCGGCGTGCGCCTTGTACGCGGCACGGTAGAGGAACGTGTCGACGCCTTTCGCCTCGCGGATCGTCTCGGCCCCGGCGTCACGGAAAAGCGGCTGGTCGAGCTCTGACAGGAACCGTTCGACGCCGTCCGGGTCTGGCGTGTAGCCGTACTGGCCCGCCGGCACGCGGTTGCCGTAGATGCCGTGGACGACGGCCGCGGCCGCCAATCCGAGAAGAAGCAGGAACACGCCCCAGCGTGCGAGGCTAGCGCGTGGCATCGGCTGCGGCCCTCGCGACTTCGCGGTATGCCGACACCCACGCCGACCGCTGGGCGGGCGTCAGCGGCCCGCCAGACGTGCCTGCCGTGCGGTCCAGGTAGTCCTTGATCGTGGCACGTGCTCGCGGGTATCGCTCGCCAAGCGACACGCCTCTGAGCCGCAGGTCGAATGCACGCACGCGGAGGTCGTCGAACGCGACGCCTGTACGGATCAGCGGCTCGGCCTGCATGGCGTCCCACTCGACCTCGAGCGCGAGCTCGTCGAACATCGCCGCCACGGTCGCGGCGTCAACCGCGGCCTCGGGTCCGACGAACGCACCACGCAGCACGATCGCCTCATTCGGGCCTGGGCTGGGCGATGGCGTCGGCTCGGCCGATCCGCCCGACCGCCACACGAGAGCGGCCGCGAGCAGAAGGGCAGCACCGGCCAGGTGCCGGCGGTCGAGGTGCGGCAGGTCGACGATGCCGGCGGCCCTCTTGATCTGCTCCAGAATCTGCGGCCCCGCCATCGCATACGCGGCAGCGGCCACGAGCGCCACGCTCACCCACGTCATGCTGCGGCCCTCACAAGCGGCAGGAGTTGCTCGATGGCACCGGACGCGATCGCCACGACCAGCGCCCGCACCGGCGACCGCACGAGCAGCCATAGCGGGTAGACCGCGGCCGGCACGGCTTGGTCGGCGACGGCGTCGAACAGGCGCGCCACGGCGTCCACGGCAAGCGCTTTTTTCTGCGGCCCCGTCAGGCTCGCCACCATGTCGAGGCTCGTCATGACCAGACGCAGAAGCGAGAGCATGAGCTCGCCAAACTCGGACCACGTGAGCCCGTCCGCGGCAGCAAGCGACGCGGCCTCGATGAACGCGGCGACCTTGTTGATGAGCCCATCGGATGCGTCGGAAGCGGCCTGCTTCGCGGCGACGACGGCTGGCACCGGCACGTTGACCATGGTGACCTCCTAGCCGGTGACGATTCGCATACGTGCGGACGCAGCGGCTGCTGCGGCCCGAGCCCCGGCCAGCGTCGAGAACATCACGCCGCGAGACTTCGGCGCGAGGAACTCGTGATCGGTGATCCCCTCGGGGTAGTCGTCAATCCAGATGTCGATATCGAGCCCGGCCGCGGCGGCGGCAGATCGCTTCTGCGTGTCAGGCCCGCAGAGCACGACACGCGACACGTCGAGATCGGCGAACGCCGACCGGATCTCTTCGCGGTTTGGCTCGGTGTCGTCACGCCGCGAGATGCACACTACGCGGTTGCCGCGGTCGGTCGCCATCGCGACGAACGAACGCCACAAGCCCGGGGCCGCCGTGAAAGTCCGGTCATAGTCCAACGAGATCAGCAGCCCGTGGCCCTCGGCCCTGTGCTGGACGAGCCCGCGGGCTTCACGCCATGCGGACAGGGATCGAAGGCCAACGGTGCTGTTCGGGTAGGCCGCGTGCGTCACTGGCGACACGTCATAGATCGCGGCCTCGGTGATCGTCCGCGTGACGTTGCCGGCCGGGTCTTCGTCCCACTGTTCGCCCTTGGCGTCCACTAGCGAAAACGCGAACGACGAGCCGTAGATGTATCGGTCGCGAATCAGCGGCACGACCTCGGCCGTCGTCGGAGTTCCGACAGGCGGCGTGGCACGGAACACGAGCCCCTTTTCGGTCTCTTGGATGTCGAGCGTGCCATTCGTCGTGCGGCCGAGAACTGCGGAATCCTGGTGGTTGTACTTGGCAACAACGTCGGCCTTGCCACGCGGGTCGCTCGGCGACCGTTCCAGGTACTTCTTGAACGCCCCCGGCATGAAACGCTCCTTGAAACCGCCGAGGTCGACCGACCACTTGTTCCATGGCGGTGCCATACCGACGATCACGGGGCGTCCGTCGTCGCGTGTTTCCACGCGGAGCTCAACATCTGCGTCGCCAGCCTGGGCCAGGTATCGCGTCTCAATCGTGCTCATGCGCTGTCTCCGTCGATTTCGGCCGGCGCGTCCGACAGGTCCGAAACGCGCTTGCCAACGGTGAACTCGGTGGGCTGGTCGTCTTGGTAGACGCGGACGCTCGCGGCCGGCTCGTCCATGGTCGCGGTGATCGCAAACGGCGAGCCTTCCACGCCGAGCACGCCGTCGACCATAAGATGCTCGATGACGCCTTCGCCGCCGTCCCAGTAGACGCGCTGACCGACGCCGAACCCTCCGGCTTCCTGCACGTCCTCGTAGGATGAATCGGTAACTTCGTTCATCGCCAGCAGGTCAGACGACGACGCCTCGGCTTGAGACGCCGCGGCGTGCAGAGTTGAGAAACCAAGCTGCATGAACGTCTCGTCGGCCGCCTCGTCGTCGATGAGGTCGAAGTCTTCCAGATCGCGGATTTCGTTGGGCGTGATGCTGCCCATGTTGAACATCGACTGATACAGGGCGGCACGGCTCGCGTTGTCTCCACGCAGGAGCCCGCGACTGTCGAGCTTGACGTACACGTCTTCGCCGTAGACCGGCTGAAGGGCCATGTCGAACGGCCCTTCCATCCGGTGCTGCCACGGAAGCAAGCACCATACTTGCGCCGACAGGTGCTCTTGCTCGACGTTTGAGTACCGCGCCATCTTGGCGTCACCGAGCAATGTTGACGGAACGCCCCAGTGTCGGCACACGTCGGGCAGGATCGCGGCCCGTAGCTCCTGGTACTGGCTTTGTTCCATCGTGTTCGACTGCATGGGGACAATGTCCACCTTGCTCGACACGACGCCCGGGGCACCGCGGTTGTTGCCGCCGTACATCTGGCGGAACTGCT
>JBBAVU010000279.1:0-3055 GCA_040397565.1 Pirellulales bacterium
CTTCAGGAAGTCGGGCGTGATCTTGATGTAGTCCCGTCCCTCGGCGAGCGGCTTGGCAGGGGAGTAGTCGGCGAGCGACGAGTAGCCGTGCTTCATGCCGAGCACCTCCGTGCCCTCCCGCATGAACGACGTCGCCGCCGTGGAGATCACGGCGTTGGCCCCCGGCGCCGGGCCGCCGGCGAAGAGGATGGCCACGCGGCGGAAGTGGTGGGCGGCCTTCGGGGGGCGGGAGAGCGACTCGACCATACAATCCTCCTGGGGTTTGATTCTGTTCCGCGAGGGAATCGAGTCCCTGCGATCACTTCGCGAGCAGCACCCGCTCGACGAACGTCGTGTCGATCTGCGCCTCGTGGAAGGCGGTGCTGCGCAAAATCTCGAGGTGGATCGGAACGGTGGTCTTGATCCCCTCGACCCGCAATTCCTGCAGCGCGCGGACCATCGTCTCGATCGCCTCCTTGCGGGTCGGCTGGTGCACGATCAGCTTGCCCACGAGCGAGTCATAGGTTGGCGGGACGACGTAGCCGGTCGTCGCGTGGGAATCCCACCGCACGCCGAAGCCGCCGGGAGCGATGATGCGGTCGATCCGGCCCGGGTTGGGACGGAAATTGTGGGCCGGATCCTCCGCGTTGATTCGGCACTCGATCGCATGCCCGCGGGGCTTGATGTCCTCCTGGCGAAGGTCGAGCTTTTCTCCGGCGGCGACGCGGATCTGGGCCTTCACGAGGTCGATCCCGGTCACCATCTCGCTCACCGGGTGCTCGACCTGGATCCGGGCGTTCACCTCGATGAAGTAGAAGTTGTCCTGCTGGTCGACGATGAATTCGACCGTGCCTGCCGAGTAGTAGCCGGCCGTCTTCGCGAGCCGGACGGCCGCCGCGGCCATCTTCTCCCTCGTCGCCTGCGGCAGCCGCGGGGAAGGGCTCTCCTCGATCAGCTTCTGGTGCCGCCGCTGGGTCGAGCAGTCACGCTCCCAGAGGTGGAAGACGTTGCCGTGCTGGTCGCCGAGGATTTGGATCTCGACGTGCCGGGGCCGCTCGATGTACCGCTCGATGTAGATGCCGGGATTGCCGAAGGCGGCCTGGGCCTCGGCCGAGGCCTGCTGCCAGGCGCTCGCGAGGGAGAGGTCGTTGGCCGCCACCCGCATCCCCTTGCCGCCGCCGCCGGCCGTCGCCTTTAGGAGCACCGGAAAGCCGATCTCCTTCGCGACGCGGATCGCCTCCTGCTCGCTGGCGATGATGCCTTCGCTGCCCGGCACCGTGGGAACGCCCGCCTCGCGGGCGAGGGCCCGGGCAGAGTTCTTGTCGCCGACCCGCTGCATCGCCTCGGGCGTCGGGCCGATGAACCCGATGTCGCACGAGCGGCAGACCTCCGCGAACTTGGAATTCTCGGAAAGGAAGCCGTAGCCGGGGTGGATGGCCTGCACGTTGCCGATCTCGGCCGCGCTGATCACCCGGTCGATCCTGAGATAGCTGTCGGCCGCGCGGGCCGGACCGACGCAGACGGCCTGATCGGCGAGCTCGAGGTAGGGGGCGCCGCGGTCGGCCTCGCTGAAGATCGCGACCGTCTCGACGCCGAGCTCGCGGCAGGCACGGATCACCCGCAGGGCGATCTCACCACGATTGGCAATCAGGATCCGCTTGAACATTCACTTCCTCTCCCCGACCAGGGCGGCCGGAAACTCGGCGGCCAGGATCCGGCGATCAGGCGCCCGGGTCGATCTTCACGAGCGGTTGGCCAAACTCGACCGGCGCCCCGTTGTCGACGAGGATGGCGACCACCTGCCCCGAGATGCCGGAAGGAATCTCGTTGAAGACCTTCATCGCCTCGATGATGCAGACGGTCTGCTCCGCACCGATCCGATCACCCACCTTCACGAACGGAGGGGATTCCGGGCTGCTCGCGGAGTAGAACGTGCCCACCATCGGACTCTTCACGACCTGCAGCCGCGACGACTCCGCCGACGCCGCGGGGGCCGCCTCCGCAGGGGCGGCGGCAGCGGCTCGCGGAGCGGAGACCACGAACGGGCCGGACGCCGGCAGGGCCTCGCCCCCCCGGCGGACGCGGACCCGCTGATCCGCCTGCTTCAGATCGACCTCGGAGAGGTCGTGTTCCTTCATCAGCTCGATGAGTCGACGGAGCTTCTTCAGCTCGAAAATGTCGCCAGGACCGTGTGAGGCACTCATTGCGGCGGATCGACCCTCCAGGAATCCCGTTGGCGAAACGCCGCGAATGGCGTTCCGAGGGCCGGAAGATAGCCGTGCCATCGCCGGGGCGTCAAGCGACGTCGGGGGCGTCGCGAAGGGTAGAATCGCGGTTTTGTCAGCGAAACCGGAGCGAACGTGGCTTCCATCCGCCCGCACGACCTGCCGAGCCTCCCGCCGAGGCCCGCCGAGAGCCACAAGTTCGACTACGGCCGAGTGGTCGTGGTCGGCGGCTCCGCCGGGATGGCCGGTGCGCCGGCCCTCGCGGCGATGGCGGCGCTGCGCAGCGGCGCGGGGCTCGCGGAGCTGCTCGTGCCCGAGGCCGTAGCGGTGATCGCCGCCGGATTCGATCCGTGCGTCATGACGCTCGGCCTGGCGTCGGCCGAGGGCGGCTTCGCGGCCGCCGCGGCAGGGGAGATCCTCGCGCGTGCGGCCCGGGCCGACGCCGTCGCCTGCGGGCCGGGCCTCGGCCGGAGCAAGGCGGCAGGACATATCGCGAGGACGCTCTGGCGGGAGTGTCCGAAGCCGTGCGTGTTCGACGCCGACTCGCTCTTCGCGATCGCGAGCGAGCCCGCGGCGTCGCTTGCCTCCCACGCCGGTCCGCGGATCCTCACGCCCCACGAAGGGGAGATGCGGCGACTGCTCCACCGCGACGACCGGCCCGCACGCGGCGAACTCGAGCTGCTTGCCCGCGACTATGCCGCGGCAACGGGCAGTATCGTCGTGCTCAAGGGCCCACGGACGCTCATCGCTTCGGCCGATGCCGCCGCCCACAACACGACCGGCAACCCCGGCATGGCCACGGCCGGGGCAGGGGACGTGCTCACCGGCATCGTCGCGGCACTCGTTGCGCA
>JBBAVU010000280.1:0-3044 GCA_040397565.1 Pirellulales bacterium
GAGCCACGACCGGGCCAGCCTTCGTGGTCGAGCCCACGTCATGCACGACGATCGCGTTGCGGGTCGTGGCGAACGTGAGAACCTGGTCGTATTCGACGTAGCGCTCGGACGCCGTGCGGATCTGGATCGCCCGACGCTCGCCGTAGACGGCGGCCTGCGAGAGGTCGCCGAAGAGGCACGCCACCTCGCCGCTCGAATCATCGAGCGAGGAGTGCATCGAGTGAACCAGCGTCACCGGGTAGCCGAGGAACCGCTCGCCGAATCCGGCGGCCACGTCGCTCGTGCTGTTGCCGCCGGGGCCAGAGGCACCGCCGGGCAGCATCGCGAGCCGCAGCATCGCCGAGCCCCAACCAGCGGGCGAGATGAAGAACCGAGCATTCCGGCGGGCGTAGATGGGCAACTTCGCGACCATGTCGGTGAAGTTTTTCATCGTGAGCTCGCCGTAGGTGTCCTCGGTGCCAGCGGTCGTGCTGACGACCGACGCCGAGTGCTTCGATTCGAGGATCTTCTTCGTGATGCCCTGCACACCGTGGTAGGTGCTGGTGCCGTCTCCGACGAAGCCAGCGTTGTCCACCGCTTCGGCGAACGCCTGTGCCGTTTCCACGGCCATTAGATCGGCGAGATCGATGACGGAGTCTTCGAGCAGCGAATTAGGAAGCCTATTCGCCACGCCCCAGATCTTCGCCACGAGCTCGATGTTGTCGAACGTCACGTCGCTCGCGAGCACCTCGGCGTTCTCGCCGACCGGCCGAGCAGCGAGCCCGCCGGTGCGACGGGCGATGTTGAGCGTGTCGCTCGACATCGGCACGCGACGAGCGAACTGGGGATACACCCCAAATTCCTCGACCAATCTCACGAGCTCTTGGGCAAGCTCGGGGCTAGTCAGGACACCGCCGAGCGAGTTGACGCCGCCAGCCTGGGCGCGGCTCTCGACGCCGTGATCGACGCACCACCGACGGGCCTCGGCGTCGCCGAACACGTAGCCACGCAGGTGCATGCCAGCGCGGTACGCGGACTCAGCCGAACGGAACGCCTTGAGCGGTCCGTGCGACACGGGGATCGCGGGGACGGTTCGCTTCTCCACGGGGCTCTCCTCGGTGACGGCAGCCTTCTCGACCGCCTTGGCAGGGGCACCACGCTCCAGAACGGCACGCAGTTCGAGCTCCTTCGCCTGCACGCGCTGCAGGAACTCGATCTGCTCGCGGAGCTTGTCGGCACGGGTTTCGAGCGAGCGGAGCGAAGCCTCCTGCTCCTCGGTCATCGGCTCAGCGCCGTCCTCAGCCGGGGTCTCGCTCATCGCTTCCATCTCGGCGACGACAGCGGCGAGTTCGTCGAGCAGTGCCTTGATCTTGTCCACGAGCGTGACTCCTTGGTCGGGATGCGGCGGCGCTCACGCCACCTATCCACGAACCTACGGAGCCAGACCGGCACCCATCCAGTTCGACGCCGGGTTCTTTACTATCCAGTAAAAGCCCGGCGACGCACGTGCTCCGAATGCACGACGTGCTTGTCGGTGTGCCCGCAGCGGGGGCAGCGCAGGTAGCGAGTCTGGTACTCGCCTCGTGCCTGACTCGACGCGACGTTGAGCCGGGCGGCTTTGCACCGCTCGCACGTGTCGCCGGACTTAGCGGCCATGCTGGGTCAGGTACTCGCGGAGTTCTCGGGCGCGGGACGCCGCAGCCATGCGACGATGAGCCTCGGCGTCGCGCTGACGGCGGAAGGCATCGTAGGACCGCTGGGCAACTTTCACGTCGGCGTCGGGGTACGCCGGGAACGTGACCGGCCCGACATCGAGGAGCGAGTCGATGCGGCTGATGACTCGCACACTGCGACCGTCCTCGACGCTCCAGGCATCGCCGCCGCTCGGAACCGTGAACGAGAACGACGAGCCCTTGACGATGCCCGCACGAATGTTGCTCGCGATGTCGCGCCCGTAGGACGTGTCGGGCACGGGGAACTCATAACGCAGCCCGATCTCGTCCACGCTCATCGACAGCGTGCCGGGATACCTCGCGAGCGGGTAGTTCGCGTCGTGATTCCAGAGCGCCCGCGTCTCCAGCGGCTTTCGTCGCCCGCGACGCTCGGCGACGATCCCGAACGCACCGGGATCGATCCGCTCGACGAAGTCGCCGAGATCGAGGCTCAACACGCCGAACTTCGCCGCGTAGCCGACGATGTACTCACGCTCGGCCCCGTCCTCGCTACGGCTCTCGACCGCGAGCAGCGGGACCGCCGACTCGACTTCGTCAATCGCGAGGGAACGTCGCTCGATGTTCATCGTGTGGCTCCTGTCGTTCTCGTCCGCTGAGTTCATCTGCTCCACCAGTTTCCGACTCCATGCCCAGCCAGGGTCCGAGCCCCAAAGCGCCCAAGCGATGCGAGAAGGGGATGGGAAACCGTCCTCGCCGGGGCTCCAGCCCGTCGTCCCGACGTTCGTCTGATGCCGGTCGAAGAACGCCTTCATCCGCCGAGCAGTCTCGGGGCTGATATTCACTCCGTTGCTCAGGTCTCTCGCTCGGGCAACGCCGACTGCCGTGCCTCCTCGGCCGTATTCGCTTCGCCACGCGAGACCCTTCGCAGCCTCTTCACGCACGCCAGCCGGGGGCGTGAAGTCGATGTGGTCATACTTACCCGCCACGCTTCCGCCTCCGTGGCTTCGCCCGTGGCTCCTCCGCAGGCGGTGGCTCGGGCAGCGGGTCGATCTTCGTGAGCGTGCTCACCTTGTGCCCGACCTGCGTCTCGGTCGCCCGCCACCCGCCGCTGACTTCCTCGTAGACCGTGATCAGCGCCGCCGGGTCGTCCTCGGTCGCGTCGATCGCGAAGTCGGTGCCGGGCACGTCGAGCCGCCCGTAGTCCATGACGTGGTCGATGCGTCCACGAGCTCGCCCGCCAGACGAGCCCCATGAGACGTAGTCGCCCTCGGCGACGGTGCCTGGCTCGGCTCGCTCTTCGAGCGACCTCGCGGGGGCGTCTTCGACCACCGGCACTTGCTGCGGCTGCGCATCCGCTGCTACTGCCGGTTGACGCTCGACCACCCCTGCGAG
>JBBAVU010000281.1:0-3041 GCA_040397565.1 Pirellulales bacterium
AGCACCGCCGGCAGCGATGCCTGCCCGCCATCGGGACCGGCCCTCAGGTGGAAGAGCCGGCGGCCGGGGGCGGTCTTCGGGACGGCGGTGATGAAGAACTCACGCTCGTCCTGCCCCTCGACGATCAAGAGACCGTTGAGCCCGAGGTTGTCGATGAACGCGCCGTGCGGCAGGTTGCGGCCGGCGTTGATCGTGCCGAAGTCGACGCGGTCCTTGAAGTCGTGCCGCGTCACCTTCACCTTCGCCGTGATCGTCTGGCCCGGTCGGATCGTGAACTCGGCAGGGACGATCTCGACGGTGATCTTCGGCTTGTCGGCAAGCTGGATGTCGCCGAGCGTGCCGAGGTCGCGGACCATCTCCTCTCCTGCCACGTTCGCCACGGCCCGCACCTTCACGGCCTTGTCGGCCGCCTCGGCGAGCGCGGCGGCGTCGGCCGTCGCCGAGAGCACGCCGCGGGCCTCCTGCTGGCCCGCCTCGATCTCGATCGGACCGTGAAACGCGAATCCTTCCGGCAGGTTCACGACCTCGATCCGCACCGGCCCATCGAAGCCGTCGGTGCGGGTGACGGTGAACGTGAGTTCGCGGCCGCTGCCCGGGCTCACCTTCGGATCCTTGCCGGCCACACTCACCTCGAAGGCGGGCCGCGGAGACCGGATTCGCAGCGTGTAGTGGTGATCCCGCTCGCCGCCGAAGCCGCGGACGTCGGTCACGCGGGCCACGTAGTCGCCGTCGGCCGGCGGCGTGAAGATGAGCTGCGAATCGGTGCCGAGCCGCCGCGTCGCATCGTCGTCGTTCTCGCAGTAGACCGGAAACACCGGCAGCCCGTTGGGCACCGGCTTCGCTCCCGGCGACAGCGGCTCGACGATCCAGGCCGGCTCGCCCAGGGCGTGCGTCACCGCCGTCGTGTGGAAGTACGTATGGCGATTGCCGGAACCGGGATAGACCTCGAAGCCCGAGTCGGCGCCACGCGGTGCCAGCCAGAGCTTCACCACCTCGCCGTTGGCGTAGAGATACTGGTCGAGTTCCATCTCCTCCCAGTTCTGGAGCCGGAAGTCGCCCGACTGCTTCGAGTCCTTGCCGCGGAACGTGAACCATGAGTCGCGGACGGCCTGGAGCACAACCTGCTCGACCGGCCGGCCGTCGGCGTGGAGCACCTCCACCCGGGAATCGACACGCGACTTCGGCTCCGCGGACCGCGCGATCACCTCCACGACGAGCGGCTCGCCGGCCCGCGCGGAGAACCTCGCACAGTCGGCGTCTCCGGGCCCGCCGATCGCCCCCTTCATCGCCACCGGCACGGCGACGGCCGTCGCCTGCGACACAGCGTCATTCGGCTCGGTCTCCGCGACGTCGGCAATGGGCTCTTTTCCGTTCGACGACGGCTTCGCGACGGAAGAGGCGGCCACGGACGCCGCAGCCGCGGCCGCCGCCCTCCCGCCGACCGCCAGCTTCTCGATCCCGCCATCCATCCGACCGAGGAGAAAGCCATCGCCAGCGGGCACGGCCGCCGCCACGAGGTCGGCCTGCCGAGGCAGTTCCTGCTCGAGCAAAAGATCGGGCACGCTCCAGGCCTTCACGGTGCGGTCTTCCGCCGTCGTCAGCAGCCTGCGGCCGTCGGCCGAGAGGGCGATCGCCACGATCGGCGACTCGTGGGCGAACCGGGCGTGCACCGCCGGATTGATCGCCGGCGTGTCGAGCGAGACGAGCTTCCAGAGATGGATCCGCCTGTCGCGTCCCGCCGCGATCACGTGCCTGCCGTCCGGCGTGAAGGCCACGGTCGCAAGCTCCCCCTGCGGCTGGCTCAGGGTGTCGAGCCGCACGCCGTCCCGCACCCGCCAGAGCTTCACCGTCTCGTCGGCGCTCGCCGACGCCAGCAGGCTGCCCGACGGGTGCCAGGCGAGATCGAAGACGGCGCCGTTGTGCACGTCGATCGACCGCAGGAGCGAACCGTCGGCCGCGTTCCAGAGCTTGATCGAACGGTCGTAGCCGGCCGTCGCGAGGATGGTTTCATCGGGGGAGAACTCGGCGTCGTAGACGAGGTCGCGGTGGCCGCCGAACGACCGGAGCAGTTTCCCCGTCGCCGCGTCGCGGATCTCGGCCACGCCGCGGAGGCCGGTGATGCCTCCTGCGACCACGAGCCGGGAGCCGTCGCGCGAGTAATGCAGGGCCGCGACCGGGCCGGGCAGGTCGGCGATCGTGAGGAGCGGCTTGCCCGACGCGGGGGAGCCCTGCTCCAGCGCGACGACGTCGATCGTGCGGCCGCGGGCCACGGCGAGCCGGCTGCCGTCGGGGCTCGTGGCGATCGCGGTTACCGGCCGGGCCGCCCGCGACGGGGGCAACTGCGGCACGACGAGCGTCTCGAGGATCGAGACATCGGTGGCGGGACCGGGGGCGCCCGCCGCAATCCAGGCTTCCAGCGTCGCGAGGTCGGCCGCGGGCACCTGCGGCTCGTCGTCGGGGGGCATGTGGTCGGAATCGGTGCTCCTGATTCGTTGGATGAGGACCGATGCCGCGGCGTCGCCCGGCACGATCGGGTCGCCGGCCCCCCCGCCCCCCTTCCGCAGCGTCGCGAACCGCTCCACGGAAAACTCCGACTCCGCCTCGCGGTCGTTGTGGCAGCCGGAGCAATAGGTCCGCAGGATCGGCGCGATCTCACGGTCGTACACCGGCGCCGCAAAAGCTGCCGCAGGAGCGAGACACAGCATCAGGGCCCAAGCGAGTTTCATCTCAGTGCCTGAAGAGGAATTCGCGGCTCGTGAGCAGCGACCAGTACATGTCTTCCACGATCTGCCGCTTTTCCTCCGGGGCGGCCGCCGCGAGCATCTCCTCGAACGGCTTCCGCTCGGCGTCGGTCGGCGGCCGCGAGAGCGTCCTTACCCACGCCTGTTCGACGACCGCGGCCGGTTTCGGGTCGGTCGCGAGGATCTGCGTGATCCGTCCCTCCTTCGCGGCGAGCTTGTCGTTGAGCGTGGTGCCGTTGGAGAGGTGGAGCACCTGCACGAGGCTCGGCTGGCTCGACCGCTCGCACTCGCAGGTGATCT
>JBBAVU010000282.1:0-3039 GCA_040397565.1 Pirellulales bacterium
CTCGACGAGCGTCGCCGGAAACCGCACGAGGCAGCCGATGGAATCGCCGTCTTCGAGCATCGTCCGCGACTTCCATGCCGCCAGGTTCGCCTCCAAGATCGCTTCGGGCGTGATGGAGAGCGGCGCGGGCGGCGGGCCTGCCGCCACCTTCTTCACGAGCGCGTTCTTGAGGCCGACGACGGGGCCGCTGCGGTCGGGGAAGCCGGCCACCGCCACTCGGTCGCCGGGCGCGAACGTCTCTTTCGAGTCGCTCTGCACCGTGATGCCGCTGGAGCCATCCTGCAGGTAGATCGCCTCACCGGGAACGGCGTGGATGAGCGTTCCCTCCGTCTGGATGATGCGGCCGGGCCGTTTCAGCGAGGCGTATCTCGCGATCGACTCGATGCCCATCCGCGGCGAGTCGAACGGCTTGGCCGGCGGCGGCTCGACGATCTGTAGCCGGTCTGCCGAGTGACACGAGACGTCGAGCCCCATGTTGTCGCCCCGCATGTTCGATCGCGGCCACGCGATGCCCGAGACGGTCACCATGGCATCGACGAGGTCGGCCGGATCACATGGCAGTTGGTGCGGGAAAAACCTCGCCGTGAACGCCCTCCCCTCCGCCTCCATGAGCAGCACCACGGCCGGGCCGTCGGGCTTCGATCCCATCACGACGCCGGTGATCTGCACCAGTTCGATGTCGTGGGCTCCTTCCATCGCCTTCACGGGATCGACGTCCCGCGGCTCGGGCATTTTGCCGGGGCCGAGCACCCGCACGCCCTCGACCCGCAGCCGCGGCCCGAACCCACCGCGTTCGACGGTGCCCGCCACCTCCACCTCCATGCCCATCTCGATCAGTGGATCGAGGGCGGCCTCTGCGGCGGGCGGCTCGCGGAGGCAGTAGATCGCGGCGGTCTCGTCCTGAACGATGAACTGGCGGCTCGCGACCTCGCGCTCGTTCGGCCAGGTGACCACGCCACGGATCCGGATCGGCCGTCGCGAGAGCGGTTCCTGCGGGGCCAGCCCTTTCACGTCGGCGATCGGCCTCGCGTTCTCCGGGGGCGGGCCGTCGGCCCGCAGGTGGCCCGCGTGGAGCATGGCCGCCGCGACGTAGGAAACCGCGATTGCGGTGCGGCATGGAGCCGAACGGCCAGGTTGAAAGCGGGAGTCCCCGCGGGCTATCGTCGGTGATGGTGCAAGCGACTTCATGAACGCAGGGAGCGGGCTCCGGGCCGCGTGCCGATGGAATCGACGATCCGCATCCTGATTGTGGACGACCATCCGGTCTTTCGCGAGGGGCTGGCGAGCCTCCTCGCCTCGCAGGGCGACCTCGCGATCGTGGGGCAGGTGGCCAGCGGCGAGGCGGCACTCGAGGAGGTGCCACGGCTGCAGCCGAATGTCGTGTTGCTCGACCTGCGGCTGCCCGGCATGAGCGGCCTGGAAACGCTCCTCTGGCTCAAGGGCCATGCCCCGTCGGCGAAGGTGATCGTGCTGACGTCGTCGGATTCGGCCGACGAAGCCGCAGCGGCGATCAAGGCGGGCGCGTGCGGCTACCTCACGAAGCAGATCGACGCCGGCGAGATCATGGCCGCGATCCGCGACGTCCGCGCGGGGCATCCGTGCGGCGCGAAGGGGGTGCGGGCCGTGGCCGCCGCGGCGCCCTCCACACGAGCCGGGCTTACGGCCCGCGAGGTTGAGGTGCTCGCGCTCGTGCGGCAGGGCTTCGGCAACGAGGAGATCGGCCGCAGGCTAGGCATCTCGATGCGCACGGCGAAGGGACACGTCGCCACGATCCTCGAGAAGCTCGGCGCGAGCGACCGCGCCGAGGCCGTCTCCCGCGGCTTCGAGCTCGGCATCTTCTCCGCCCCGCCACGTTGACGTCGCCGAGACGAGGCCACGCGGAATCGCTCTGTGGGGCAGATTGCCAATCTGCCGTCACGGCATTTTTCGGCATCGTATAATCCGTTTCGCCGTTTTCGCTCATGCACCACGCCAAGGATCCTCTGGCTTTTTCCGATGACGGGCAAACAGTTCTTCGATTGGCAGACGTCGGGTGGCACCGATGACGTGATGCGGCTCGTCGATTGTCTGGAGCGGGCGGACGTGCCGTGGTGCTGTATCGGCGGGGTGGCCGTCAACCACTGGGCCGAGCAACAGATGGTCACCCGAGACGTCGATATCGTGATCGCTCTTGACGCGGTGGATCGGGCCGTGCGATTCCTGGAGGAGGCCGGATTCAAGAGCGAGCGATTCGCTTGGTCGGTGAATCTGAAAGGCCGGTCCGCGGTCTCGGTCCAGCTATCGACCGAGGATTTCTATCGCGACTTTCCCGGCCGGTCGGTGCCGGCCGACGTGCATGGCGTGCTCATGCGGGTGGCGTCGCTGGACGATACGCTCGCCGGCAAAATGAAGGCTTGGTCCGAGCCCACCCGACGGCAGAGCAAGCAGGCGAAAGACTTCACCGACATCGTCAGGCTCGTCGAGGCCCACCCCCGGCTGTGGTCGAGCCTCACGCCGGAATTGCGACAGCTCGTGAGGCAGCCCTCCCCGTGACCGATCCGTCGGTGCCGCGTTCCAGACGGCCATCGACGCGGCCGTGACAACCGCATTCCGCAGAGTGCCACTCTGCGGCTACACAGGAACCCCGGCTCCACGGGGAATCCCATCTCACCCGTTCGGGTCGGCAAGCAACTGCTCGAGCCTCGGCCGCAAGACAGGTGGCACGCGGGCCACCGTGGAGGCGTCGATCAGGCCGACGTCGATCATGTCGAGAAGATGCACGCGATCCTTGAGCCGGAACGCGGTAAGTTTCATCGTGATCAGTCGGTCGAGATCGACGATTCGGTAGCCGTCGTGGGCGTCGGTGGCCGACAGATCAGGGGCGGCGACGGGGTCGTTCGGCATCACCTCCTCGCCGGCGAAAAGGATGTGCACCGCCTCGCGCGGCTTCCCGTTCGGGCCATCGACGAAGGTGTGGATGCCGAATGTAAAGGAATGAACGAAGCCGACGGCCTCGAGGGCGGCCGTCGCCCGGTCGAGATCGGCCCGCGCGAGGAGGAT
>JBBAVU010000283.1:0-3028 GCA_040397565.1 Pirellulales bacterium
CTGTTCTTCGGCAAGGCCAACTGCACCGCCTGCCACGTGGGGGCGAACCTGGCCGACGAGCAGTACCACAACATCGGCATCGGCATGGACAAGGCGGAACCGGACCTCGGCCGCTTCGTGGTCACCAAGGACGAGAAGGACCGGGGCGCCTTCAAGACGCCGACCGTGCGGAACGCGGCCCTCACGGCCCCCTACATGCACGACGGCTCGGTGGAGACGCTCGAGGAGGTCGTGGCCTGGTACGACAAGGGCGGGCATCCCAACCCCCAGCTCAGCGACAAGATCAAGCCGCTGAACCTCACCGCCGGCGAGCGGGCCGACCTGGTCGAGTTCATGAAGGCCTGCACTGGGCCGACCCCGCCGGTTGAGACTGATCGGCTGCCGGCAGCGGCCGACCTGTGACCGCCGGGCGGAAACTCGTGCCGTTGGCGGACGCCCGCCTGCCCGTCTACGCGGGCATCGACCTGGGCGGCACCAACATCAAGGCGGCGCTGGTCGACGACGAGGGCCGCCTGCTCGCCTTCCACACCGAGCCGACGCACGCCGACCGCGGCCCGGAGGACACCGCCGCCCGCATGGGCGGCACGGTGCGGGTGCTCGCCGAGACGGCCGGCATCGCGGCCGCCGACATCGCCCGGGTGGGCCTGGGCACGCCCGGGCCGCACGACCTGCGGAGCGGGCTGATTCTCCGCTCCGGCAACCTGCCCGGCTGGGACAACTTTCCGGTCCGCGACCGCGTGGCGGCCCACTGCGGCCACGCGGTCACCCATGCCAACGACGCCAATGCGGCCGCCTACGGCGAGTTCTGGGTCGGCTCGGGGCGGGAGTATTCGAGCCTGATTCTCCTCACCCTGGGGACCGGCGTCGGCGGCGGCATCATCATCGGCGACACGAACGTGGCGGGCGCCCACAGCCACGGCTCGGAGTGCGGGCACGTCATCGTCGACACCTCCCCCACGGCCCGCCGCTGCCCCTTCGGCCACTCCGGCGACATCGAGGCCTACGCCAGCGCCACCGCGCTGGTCGCCGCGGCCCGGGAGGCCCTCGCGGCGGGCGGCCGCGGCCCGCTGGCCGACGCGGTCGCCGGCGGCGAGCGGCTCACGCCGATCGTCATCGCCCGCGTGGCGGCGGCGGGAGACGAGCTGGCCCGGGGCCTGATCCTCGACGCCGCCCGCTGGCTGGGCATCGGCGTCGTCTCGCTCATGCACACGATCGATCCCGAGGCCGTGATCCTCGGCGGCGCGATGACCTTCGGCGGCGAGGCCGACCCCATCGGCCGGGCCTTCATCGAGCGTGTCCGGGCCGAGGTCCGCTCCCGTGCGTTCCCCGTGCCCGCGGACCGCACGGTGATCCGCTACGCCGAACTCGGCGGCGACGCCGGCTCGATCGGCGCCGCCGGTCTCGCACGGATCGACCACCGCCAGGGGCGGGTAGACTAGACGCATGCCCATCGACTGCAAGCACATCCGCAACTTCTCCATCATCGCCCACATCGACCACGGCAAGAGCACGCTGGCCGACCGGCTGCTGGAGCGGACCGGCACCGTCGACAAGCGGCAGCTCAAGGAGCAGATGCTCGACGACATGGAGCTCGAGCGGCAGCGGGGCATCACCATCAAGGCCCGGGCCGTGCGGATGGAGTACCGCCACGGCGGCGAGGTCTACGAGCTCAACCTGATCGACACGCCGGGCCACGTCGACTTCCACTACGAGGTCTCCCGCAGCCTGGCCTGCTGCGAGGGGGCCGTGCTCCTGGTCGACGCCTTCCAGGGGGTCGAGGCCCAGACGGTGGCCAATGCCTACGCGGCCATCAACCAGGACCTGGCGATCGTGCCGGTGATCAACAAGGTGGATCTCGTCCACGCCCGGGTCGACGAGGTGCTCTCCGAGATGGAGCAGAGCCTGGCGATCGACCCCACGGAGGTGATCAAGGCCAGCGCCAAGACCGGCATCGGTATCGACGAGCTCTTGGCCGCGATCGTGGACCGGGTGCCGCCGCCCACGGGCGATCCCAACGCCACGCTGCGGGCGATGATCTTTGACAGCCATTACGACAGCTACCGCGGCGCGATCACCTACGTGCGGCTCATCGACGGCACGGTCAAGAAGGGGCAGAAGATCCGCTTCCTGCGGACGGGCGTGACCCACGAGGTGCTCGAGCTCGGCCAGTTCGTTCCCCAGCGGCGGGCCTGCGACGAGCTCGTGGCCGGCCAGGTGGGCTACCTCGTCTGCAACATCAAGGACGTCAAGCAGGTCCATATCGGCGACACCGTCACGATCCCGGGCGACCAGGCGGCGGCGGCGCTCTCCGGCTACAAGCCGCCGCAGCGGATGGTCTACTGCGGCCTCTATCCGAGCGAGGGGGAGAACTTCGAGGAGCTGCGCGACTCGCTCGAGAAGCTCGCCATCAACGACCCGTCGTTCGAGTACCAGCCGGAATCGAGCGAGGCCCTCGGCTTCGGCTTCCGCTGCGGGTTCCTCGGCCTGCTCCACATGGAGATCATCCAGCAGCGGCTCGAGCAGGAGGCGGACCTCGACCTCGTGCAGACGGCGCCCAACGTCACCTACCAGATCAAGAAGACGACCGGCGAGACGATCGAGATCACCAACCCCCAGGACGTGCCCGACTCCGGGCAGATCGAGGAGTTCCGTCAGCCCATCGTCCGCACGAACTTCCTCGTCCCCGTCGAGCACATCGGGCCGATCATGCAGCTGTGCACCGACCGGCGGGGCACGTATCTCAAGACGGAATACCTGTCGCCGACCCGGGCCATGCTCACCTTCGACCTGCCCCTGGCCGAGGTGATCTACGACATGCACGACAGGCTCAAGAGCGTGACGCGGGGCTACGGCACGATGGACTACGAGCTCGTCGGCTACTTCCCCGCCGACCTCGTGCGGCTCGACATCCTCGTGGGGGGCAAGAAGGTCGACGCCCTGTCGATCATCTGCGACCGCCGCGACGCCGACCGCCGCGGCCGGGCGATCGTCAAGAAGCTCCGCGGCGAGATCGACCGGCACATGTTCG
>JBBAVU010000284.1:0-3022 GCA_040397565.1 Pirellulales bacterium
TGGTCGTTTCTGGCCTCGCCGACCTCGTCGAACACCTGTCGTGGGTTTTGCACCGACACGATCACATGAGCATGGCCGCCTCGGTGGAAATGCGGGTTCCATTTCTCGAGAACCGCATCATTGACTTCGGCATGCATCTTCCCCGCTCGGTCAAACTGCGGCGCGGCCAAGGGAAGTGGGCGTTGAAAACAGTCGCACTCGATCGCCTCCCTCGCGACGTCGTCTTTGCACGTAAAAAAGGCTTTCCGATCCCGCACGCCTACACGAACGGCACCGAGCGGATCCTGCTTGGCGGACTCCTGGCCGATCAGTTGCGGTGGTCAAAGGCGACGACAGGATTCATCGTCGATGATCTCAGGCACGACACAGACCTTCTTTTCCTCATGGTCGGCATGGAAATCTGGCTGCGGCAAGTCTTGGGTCATGAGACTTCGGATGCCGTCGGCGAGAAACTCAATTCGTACGCCATGTGACGCTTCCGGCGGAGCCCATCTTCATCGACCGCAGCCGGAGCGCGTTGGCCACGACCGACACGGAGCTGAGGCTCATGGCGGCCGCGGCAATCATCGGGTTGAGCAGCAGGTGGCTCGAGAGCGGATACAGCGCCCCCGCCGCGATGGGAACGCCCACCGCGTTGTAGACGAACGCGAAGAAGAGGTTCTGGCGGATGTTGCGCATCGTGTGACGGCTCAAGTCGATCGCCTTCACGATCCCCCGCAGGTCGCCCTTCACGAGCGTGACCCCCGCCGATTCGATGGCGGCGTCGGAGCCTGTGCCCATGGCGATGCCGACGTCGGCCGCGGCCAGCGCCGGCGCGTCGTTGATGCCGTCACCGGCCATCGCCACCGTCCGCCCCTCCGCCTGCAAGGCCCGGACGAGCGCATGCTTTCCCTCCGGCTTCACGCCGGCGCGAAACTCGTCGATCCCGAGCCCGCTCGCGACGGTGCGGGCCGTCTCTTCGCTGTCGCCGGTGAGCATGATGAGCCGCAGACCGAGCTCGTGGAGACTGCGCACCGCCTCGGGCGTCGAAGCCTTGATCGGATCCGACACCGCGATGAGTCCGGCGAGCCGCCCGTCGATGGCGACGTGCATCACCGTGCGGCCCTGGCGCTGGAGCGGCTCGGCGCGGTCGTCGAGGGCCTCCAGATCCGCCACCTGCTCCTCGGCGAGCCACCCGCGCTTGCCGACGAGTACCGCCCTGCCCTCCACGCTTCCGCGGGCGCCGCCGCCCGTCACGGAATCAAACTGGGCCACCGGCGGCACCGCGATATTCCGCGCCGCGGCGCCGGCCAGAATCGCCCGGGCCAACGGGTGTTCGCTCTGCTGCTCGACGCTCGCGGCAAACCGCAAGAGATCTGCTTCGGTCATGGACGCGATCGGGATGCACTCGGTCAGCGACGGGCGGCCGGCCGTCAGCGTGCCCGTCTTGTCGATGACCACGGTGTCGACCTTCTCGAGCCGCTCGAGCACCTCCGCGTTTTTGACCAGCACGCCTTCCCGGGCCCCGCGGCCGATGCCGACCATGATCGACATCGGCGTCGCCAGCCCGAGCGCACAGGGGCAGGCGATGATCAGCACGGCGACGGCGTTGACGAGGGCCCAGGCCAGCGGCGGCTGCTCCGGCGCCGCGATCGCCCAGACCAGAAACGTGATGACCGCGATCGCCAGCACGGCGGGCACGAAATAGCCCGCCACCGCGTCGGCGACCTTTTGGATCGGCGCCCGACTGCGCTGCGCATCGGCCACCATGCCGATGATCCGCGAGAGCACCGTGTCTTTGCCGACCTTGTCGGCCACCATCAGGAACGAGCCCGTCTGGTTGAGGGTGCCGCCGATGACCGCATCGCCGGCCCGCTTCTCCACCGGCATGGGCTCGCCGGTGATCATCGACTCTTCCACGGCGCTTGCGCCTTCCGTCAGCCGGCCATCCACGGGGATCTTCTCACCGGGACGCACCCGCAGCACGTCGCCCTGATGCACGTCGTCGAGCGGCACCTCGCGCTCCTCCCCGTGCCGAACCACCCGGGCCACGGGCGGGGCGAGCGAGAGGAGTTCGCGGATGGCGGCCCCTGTGCGGTGCCTGGCCCGCAACTCGAGCAATTGCCCGAGCAGCACGAGCGTGATGATCACCGCCGCCGCCTCGAAGTAGACCGGCACACCGCCGTCGTGCCGGAACTGGTGCGGAATGAGCGCCGGGAACAGGACGGCGACGACGCTGTAGAGATATGCGGCGCCCGTGCCGATGGCGATCAGGGTGAACATGTTGAGGTGGCCCGTCACGAGCGACCGGAATCCCCGCTCGAAGAACGGCCAGCCGGCCCAGAGCACGACTGGCGAGGCGAGGATGAGCTGCAGCCATGGGTGCGCCGTCGGCCCGAGCCAGCGATCGATCGGCACGCCCAGCATCGGCAGCATCGAGATGAGGAACACCGGCACGGTCAGCGCGGTGGCGATCCAGAACCTCCGGACCATGCCGCGCAGCTCCGGGTCGTCGTCGCCCGCGTCGAGCTTGATGGTCTTTGGCTCCAGGTCCATGCCGCACTTCGGGCAGGACCCCGGCCCGATCTGCTCGATCTCCGGGTGCATCGGGCAGGTGTAGATGGCGGCCGGGTCGACGGCAGCGGGGGCGGCAGTCGGACCGTGGGACCCGCAGCAGCTCGCTGCAGAAGATGATGCGGACGACGGAGCTTCGTTCAGGAATTTTCGGCGGCAGCCCTCGGAGCAGAAGTAGGAGGTGACGCCGTCACGCACCGCGGTCGTGGCGGTCTGCTCGTCGACGGTCATACCGCAGATGGGATCGGTGGCCATGGGCGTGGAGGTCTCCCTGAAAGGGCGACAGCCTACCTGAGGATCTGGCATTGAAAAAAAGCGGCAGGAGGCGGCTCGCCTGCGGATTCCGCGTTGTGCAAAAGCCTCCGGCGTTGCGCGGCATCGCCTTGCTTGCAGACGTCGCCGTGTTGCCATCGCCGTGAACGCCGTCCGAAGCCGCTCCGTGAGGGGCGGCCTCCACGGTAGCCCCGAA
>JBBAVU010000285.1:0-3000 GCA_040397565.1 Pirellulales bacterium
AAGGAGGCGGTGCTCAAGGCGCTCGGCACGGGCTGGCGGCGCGGGATCAGTTGGCGGGACGTCGAGGTGATGAACGCCCCCGGCGGGCGGCCGCAGGCCGTGCTCCGTGGCGGTGCCCGAGAGGTCGCCGACAAGCTCGGCATCTGCTGTATGCTCGTGAGCATCTCGCACTGCCGGTCGCATGCGACGGCCTACGCCGTGGCGCTCGACGAGATCCCGGCTACGGCTGGCGGCGATCTGCCCTGGCCGGCGGGCTGAATTCCGCTCGTGCCCATCGCTTGCCGGTCCCGTGACCGTTCGCTAGGCTCCGGCATTCGAACGATTGTTTCCGGAGATCCGTCATGGCCCCCCGCCGATTCATCGCCGCGATGATCCTCGTCCTGTTCGTCGGTGCCGGGATCGCCTCCGCCGATTCGATCACGATGAACCTCGATCCCGTCGGCACGACGTCGAACCTGAACATTTTCGGCACCACGCTCACTGGCGGGTCCGCGACCTGGCCGGCGCGAAACACGCTTTCCTTTCGCGACTACCAGTTCGAACTGCTGACCGCCTCCGGCTCGACCACCTTCGACACCTTCAGCGTCAAACTGTCGGCGCAGTTGCGGCAGAGCACCGCCACCGAGAACACGCTGCGGGCCTCGCTCTGGGCCGGTCCGATGGTCGACAACCCGCTGCTGGCGGACGCGATCGTGACCGTCACGACGCCGAACTCGTCGTTCGTCAACGGGGCGAGCGGCTACTCGTCGGTGACGCTCAGCGGCGCGAGCTTCACGCCGCAGGTCATCACGACCGCCCCGAGCACGTTCTTCTTTCGCGTCTGGGCCGAGGGTGGCAACAGCAATGCCGGTTTCATGTCGAAGATGGCCTCGACGCTCGGTGAGTTTCAGGCGGTGACGATGAGTCCGGCTCCCGGGATGGACGGCTACATGGAGTTCGACACCAACAACGACGGCTTCATCGACAGCGGCGAGGAGGTATCGACCCGCGACCTGATCCAGGAGGTTCCCGAGCCGGCGGCATTCCTGCTGGCGGTGGTCGGAGCCGGGGTCGCGTGTCTGCGGGTCTGGCAGCGTCGCCGCGTCAGCCGGTGAGCTCGCCGAGGCCGAACGAGAGCAGGTTGGCCACCACGATCGCGCCACAGTCGCGGACCGCCGTCGGTGGTCCGGTCCGACCCCCGAGACGAGCCGAAACAGGATGCATTCGGCGAGCGGCGCGAAGGTTTCGGCGACGACGAGATACCAACCCCGACCCCACGATTGCCAGACGAGCGGCGGCAGCACGCAGATCACGATCGGGTAGGTGAACGCCGTGAGCGCGAGCCCCGCGACGATCCGGTCGCGGATCGGGTGCCGCGGCGCGAGGCCGACGAGGAGCATGGGCAGTTCCACGGCGACCGTGAACAGGTAGCCCCGGAGAAGGAAGGACCACAGGGTGTCGGCGTCGGGGGGCACGTGTTCAGGCTTCGGATGCGGGCGACGGAGTCATGACGCCGGCGCACGGGACGGGAAGTGTGGGAGCGACTGCGTCCGGCACACGGGACGGGCAAATCATTTCGCCGCGGCCTTGCCGACCACGAGCACGATCGCCTCTGCATCATCCGGAGCGATCTCGAGAAGCATCTTGCTCCCGTGCGCGACGACGACAGCGTCGGCCCCCCCGGCTTCGGCCGGCGGCGCGATGGGACGGCCGACAATCGGCCGTGGCGGCGCATTCGCCGGAGCCTGGTCGGCCGAGGCCCCGATGCCCGGAAGCAGGCCCGCGGCCATGAGACCCACGATCACGCCCGCCGCGAGCCGGCCGGGCCGGCCGCGGCGCGAGGCGACGAGCCCGCAGGCCACCGCCGCCGAGACGGCGAGCGCGGCCACGATGCTGCGGGTGGGGGAAGCGGACGCGATCGTGCTCGCGTCAGGGAGGTCTCCGGCGAGTGTCGCGAGAACCGCCTTCGGGATCACGATTCGATGGACCGGCGTGGCAGCATCTTCCGCGATCGTGAGCGCCAGCGGTGCTGACCGCTGCGTGGGCAGGGCGGCGGGCAATTCGTCGCCGAAGCCGAGCGAATCGCCGAGGCCTGTCGAGGCCGGAATGAACAGGAGGGCGGCGACGACACCGCGACGCCAAAAACGGGTACGACGAGCGGTCAGGGCCATGATGGTCTCCGATTGGTGTGGGGCCCAGGAGCGGAACACAGTGTTTGGATGCGGCCCGGCAGCAAACGGTTCCCGACCCGAAGAGACCGAAAAAGATCTCTGTTTCAGGAATCCGGACGCCCCGTTTCCCGCTCCTGCAGCAGCCGGGCGACCACCGCCTGCATCGTGCGGCAGTGCTCGGAAAGCCGGGCGAGAATCGTCGGGATCAGCGACTGGCGGTAGAAGTGGCTGGGGGTGTTGCGGTCGGCCACGAGGTTGAGCGCGGCTTGATACTCCATCTCGGCGACGAAGCCGCGGTCGAGGCCCGCCTTGATCGTTGCCCGCGGGCTGTTCGGCACGTCGAGCCCCTCGACCAGCAGGCAGCCGCGAAGATGCTTTCAGAACAGTTCACAGCAATACTCGAACTTTTGGATGCGGCCTTTGTCTATGACGTCGCGGACGAATTCCGGGTAGGGCGCCACGTCGATCACGAGCGTTCGCGCAAAGCCTGAGAGTGCCCTGTCGAGATTCTCACTGCCTATTGTCCCGCCCGCCATAACTCGCGGTCCGCGAAGGCATGCCCTCGAAACGAATCATCGGTGACGATCGCAAAATCGACAATTTGCGGCCGCCAGGTGACGTCCGAATCGATGAGAAGGTTCATGAGCCTGGAGACGTCACCGTGCAGCGGCCCGGGGCCGCTGATGCCGATGTCGGGTCGCTGGAATGTTCGCAATGCCCCACCGTTCCTCGAAGGCCGTCCGCGGGCTGGCAGGCCTGCTCGGCGACGCGTTCGATGCGACCACGTCCCAATGTTAATGGTGCCAGCCACCAAATCTGGAGAAGCCGGTCAACTGTTCTGCGCAGATTA
>JBBAVU010000286.1:0-2992 GCA_040397565.1 Pirellulales bacterium
AGCTTCTCGCGGGCTGCGTCGGTCCACGGACTCTCGGGCGCCAGCGCCAGGAACTCGCGGAGGTGGTGCTTCGCCTCGTCGATGCGGCCGGTCTCCTCGAGGATGCCGGCGAGCTGCCAGTGGGCGTCGGCGAAATCGGGCTGCTGGCGGACGACGCCATCGAGCGCCGCGATCGCGAGCTCGTGCTCCCCCATCTCCCAGAGCAGGCAGCCGAGGCTCGCCCTCGCCGCGAGGTGGTCGGGATCGAGCTCGATCGCCATGTAGAACCGCTCCCTCGCGGCGGTGAGGTCGCCCGATCGATAGAGCAGCTCGGCGAGCGTGAAGACCACCTCCGCCGTCGGCGGGTTCGCCTGCAGGATCGCCCGGAGCGCCTCGCAGGCGTCGTCGAGATGTCCGTCGGCGGAAAGCTCCGCGGCGAGATCGAGCAATGAATCGGTGTCGAGCAGTTCGCCGCCGGCAGGGTCGGCGGCCACAGGATCGGAGGTCAATGGGGCGATGCCAGCGGCATCGGCCGCGACCGTCGAGGGCAACGGCACGGTCCGAGCATCGAGCTCCGGATGCCGTGGAGCCTCGCGGCCGACGGCATCCGCGAGGAATCCGAGCTGGAGCTGTCCTTCGCCGCCGACGAGTCGGCCCTGCGAGTAGAGCAATAGCCGGTCGCCTTCACGGACGATCCGGCCATCGGCCCGGGCGGCCGCGGCCGCGTCTCCCTGGCCGAGGGCGGCGAGCTGGGCATCGAGCTTGCGGAGCGACAGCCCCGAGGAGAGCAGGCCCGCGAGCCTCCTCGCGATGACGAGCTGCTCGAAGTCGAACCATTCGATCGAGCCGGACCGGCGGGTCGCCGCCAGGAGCCCGTGGCGGATCCAGTGCCGCACGGCCGACCGCGACACGCCGATCACGTCGGCCATCAAGCCGACCGTGTAGAGCGGGCCATCCGTGACGCCATCCGTGACCGGGCCGGCCATCGACCTCTCCGCGGAGGAAGGAGTTTCGCGGGGCAGGGTACTCGATCGGCAGCCGGTCGAACAGGCCGCGGCGACATCGGCGTCGCGACCTGGATCACCGCCGCGATTCGCCGCCGGCTTCAGCCAGGAAAAATCGGCCCGGGAAGATTCATCCCCGGAGAAGTCAGGTCGTGCGGTCGTCGGCGTTGAGGCGGATCGGCTTGAGCGTGGAGCTCTCCTCGACCTTGTTCTCGGCCGCGGCCTTCTGCTCGACCGCCGGGGACGTTGCGTTCGCCGGCGTCGGAACCTCGACCGACGGGCCGCCGGTGGAAGGAGATGCGGGCGGAGTGGATGCGGGCGTGGGAATCGTCTCGATCGATCGCAGCGGCACTTCGTCGATCGTCTTCGCCGCCTGCGACGGAACTGCCTGCGACTCGACTGCGGGCCGCTCCACGCGGAACGGACTGCTCCCAGCTGCCGGCGGCGAAGCCCCAGCGGCCGGCGGCGAAAACTTCGTCGAGGGATCGACGTGCGGCTGCTCGGAGCCGGTCCATCCTTCGAGACCGCGGGCCGGCGGGGCCGCCTTCTCGCCGAAGGTCTTCGGGAGCGCGGGCTGCGCGGCCTCAGTCGGAACGGCCGGGGCGGCCGGCGTCGGGGCGACCGCGGCGGGCCTCGCGGCGGCGGCCGGAACCTGCGTCGCGGCGGGGATCGGGTTACCGCACGGATCGACCGGCACCTTCATGACGACCGTGCGCGGCGTGCGGACGGTTTCGGTGACGGGGGTCCGCTTCTCGACGAGCCGGGCGACCTGCACCGTCCGCTCCTCGGCCACCATCCGGGTGACCTGGGTCGTGATGGGCTCCACCTTCTCCTCGGTCACCATCCGGCAGACCTGCACCGGCACCTGGCGGACCTGCTCCTCGGGCACCATGCGGCAGACCTGCACCGGAACCTTGTTGTCGACCCGCTCGACGACCTTGCGGACGGTCTGGACGGGCACCTGGCGGACCTGCTCCTCGGCCACCATCCGCATCGACTGCACGGGCACCTGCTGGACGACCTGCTCGTCGATATAGCGGACCGTCTGCACCGGGACCTTCCGGGTCATCACCCGGTTCACGAGGGTCGTCTCCGGAACCTGCACCGGCATGTAGTTGGTCTGCATGACGCGGTTGACCTGGTATCCGGTCGCGCCCGGAGTCGTCATCCAGGTGTAGCCGCCCCGCTGCCAGACCGGCAGGCCGTTGTAGGGATCGACGACCCACCCGCCCTGCACGTAGCCGAGGCTCGTCACGCCCGGCGTCACGACGGGCGTGACCTGATCGACGTAGCTCGCCTGGGGGGAGTAGGCGGTCCGCATCGTCGTCACGGGCTCGGCGACCGTGAAGGCCTCCTCCCGCTCGCTCGTCTCGTACACCGGCTTGCGAACCAGGCTCACCTGCTGCTGCATCGCGGTCTCGTACACCGGCTTCATCACCGTGAACCGCTCCTCGCGGGTGCTCGTCTCGACCACGTCGCGGGCGACGTCATAGCTGCGGTCCTGGATCTGCGTCTCCCAGACCGGCTTCATGACGGTGAACCGCTCCTCGCGGGTCTGGGTCTCCCAGACGGGCCGCTGCACGGTGTACCGCCGCTCGGTCGTCTGCGTCTCCAGCACCGGCTTCTGCACCGTGTAGGTCCGCGGCTCATAGACCGTGTCGTAACTGATCCGGTAGCTCGTGACCTGACGCTCGTCGTAGACGGTGCGGTACTCGAGCCTGTAGGTCTGCGTCGCGACCGGCGCGGCGGCAGCCTGACCACAACATTCAGCCAGCGACTCGTCGGCGGCCCACGCGAGGGCCGCGGCCAAGGCGACGCGGAGGAGAGAAGGCAGGGTGTGTGAACGCATGTTCCTGGTCCCTGAGGGATCTGGGGGGAGAAATTCGATGCCCTCCAGACTAATTGGATGGACGCCGCATTCAAGGACTTTGTTCACCGAAAACTTGAATTTTTTTCGGGAAAAAGCAGGCCGGACCGCACGACCGGCGCAGTCGATCCATCTTCACGCC
>JBBAVU010000287.1:0-2979 GCA_040397565.1 Pirellulales bacterium
CCGCGGGCCACGCGGCCGCGGAGCTGGTGGAGCTGGGCGAGGCCGAAGCTCTCGGCGTCGAGGATCGTCATGAGCGTGGCGTTGGGCACGTCGATCCCCACTTCGATCACGCTCGTGCAGACGAGCACGTCGAGGTTCCCGCCGCGGAAGCTCTCCATGACCGCCTGTTTTTCCTTCGACTTCAGCCGCCCATGGACGAGTCCCAAGCGAAACGCCTCGAGCGGCCCGTTGGCGAGTGACTCGAGCGCGGTCGACACGCTCGCGAGGCCCCGGCTCGACTCCTCGACTGCCGGCACGACGACGTAGCCCTGCCGCCCCTCACGGAGCTTCTTCCGGAAATGCTCCCACCACCGCTCCTCGTCGCCCGGGGAGACGCGGTAGGTCCGCACGGGCTGGCGGCCCGCGGGGCCCTCCCTCATGACCGACTGGTCGAGGTCGCCGTGGATCGCAAGGGCGATTGTCCGCGGGATCGGCGTCGCGGTCATGACGAGCACGTGGGGATCGACGCCCCCCTTCTGCAGCTGCGACCGCTGGATCACGCCGAAGCGGTGCTGCTCGTCGATGACGACGAGCCCGAGCTTCTTGAACGTGGCTGAGCCTGCGACGAGGGCCTGCGTGCCGACGACGATCTGCGACTGGCCCGCTTCGATCCGCGTGAGGGCCTTTTCCCGCTTCGCCGGCGACTGGCCCCCGACGAGCAGTTCGAGGCCGATCTTCGAGCCCTCGAGTAGCCGCTCGAGGGAGGCCATGTGCTGCCGGGCCAGCAGCTCCGTCGGTGCCATGATCGCGGCCTGGCTGCCGGCGGCCACCGCGGCGAGCATCGCGTAGATCGCGACCGCCGTCTTGCCGCTGCCGACATCCCCCTGGAGCAGCCGGTTCATCGGGCAGGATTGAGCGATGTCGGCTGCGATTTCCGAGATCACTTTTCGCTGCGATGGCGTGAACTCGAACGGAAATCTGGCGCGGATCCGCGAGTCGAGCCTTGCGTCGATCGCGATCGGCGGCGCCGCCCCTCGCTCCCGCTGCTCCCGCCGGTGGATGCGGAGCCCGAGCTGCAAGAGCAGCAATTCCTGGTAGATAAGTCGCCGCCGCGCGCTCGCCATTGTCTCGAGGCTTTTCGGGAAATGGACCTCGCGGAACGCCTCCCCGATCGGCATGAGCGACTTTCGCTCGAGCCATTCCGGAGGAAAGGCCTCCTCCAGCTTCTCGCCGACGTGCTCGATCGCGGCCTGCACTGCGAGCCGCACGTCCGACTGCCGCACGGATTCCGAGAGGGGGTAGATCGGGAGATACTCGGCGCGGGGCTCCTCTCCTGCCGCGAGGAATCGCACCTCCGGGTGCGTCATCTCCCAGGCGAGCCCCGACCGCTTCGGCGTGCCCGCCACGACGACCCGCTGCCCCGCGGAGAAACGCCTCGCCATGAACGGCATGTTGAACCAGATCGCCCGGAGGCTGCCCCCCTCCCCTTCCAGGAGGACCGTGAGCAGCTGCCGGCCGGCGAAGGTCGTCCGCTGCACGATGTCCACTACGGTTCCGGCCACGGACGCATGCTCCCCCTCGCGGAGGTCGGCGAAGGCGTGGGCGCCGCTGAAGTCCTTGTATTCATTTGGAAAGTGAAGGAGGGCTTGCCTGACGGTCTTGAGTTCAAGCCCCGCCAGCCGCTCCGCCCTCGCCGTCCCGATGCCCCGCAGCTGCTCGAGCGGCTGTGCGTAGAGGCTCGGTTCGGGTGATGGAGCGGTAGGGGGAGTTTCCATGCCCGGAGTGTAGCCCGGCCGGCCGATTGGTCGCGGCGGCCGTTCAGCGGAGGCCGAGCCTCGCCTTGAGCTGCTTGTAGGCCTCGACGGCCAATCGGTCGCAGGCCTCGTTTTCCGGGTGGCCGGCATGGCCGGCGACCTGCGTGAAGACGACCGTGTGGGTCGCGGCGAGCCGGTCGAGTTCCCGCCAGAGGTCCTCGTTCTTCACCGGCACGAGGCGGCCCTTCTCCTTCCGCTTCCAGCCCTGCGACTTCCACTTCGGCAGCCACTCCGACAGCCCGGTGCCGACGTAGACGCTGTCGGTGACGAGCTCGACACGGGTCGGCCGCTTCAGCTGCGAGAGTCCGCGGACGGCCGCGATCAGCTCCATCCGGTTGTTCGTCGTGTCGACCTCGGCTCCCGAGTCGATCGTCTCCTTGCCGGTCTGTGGGTGACGCAGGATGTAGGCCCAGCCACCCGGGCCGGGGTTGCCGCTGCAGGCGCCGTCGGTGAAGAGGATCACCTCCGAGTCGGTTCGCGAAGACGAGGCCTTGGGAGCTTCCATGCAGTCCTGTGCGTTGCGATGAGGGTCAGGAGGCCGCGGCGAGCGGCTTCGGCGGCTCGGCCGGCTGGGCCTGGCCCGCGGAGGCCGTCCCGTAGAAGGCCGGCAGCCGGACGGTGAAGCGGCTCCCCTGCCCCAGCCGGCTCTCCACCGACACGTCGCCGCCGAGCAGCCTGCAGAGTTCGCGGACGATCGAGAGGCCCAGGCCCGTCCCGGAATACTCGCGGGTCATCGCGTCCTCGCCCGCCTGCAGCACCCGTCCCTGGCGGAACTTCTCGAAGATCGCCTGCTGCTCCTCCTCGGCGATGCCGACGCCCGTGTCGGCCACCTCGAGCACGAGTTCGGCCAGCGGATGGTCCGCCTCGGCCGGCTCGAGCCTGGCCTCGACGTCGATCCGCCCGCCGTCGGGCGTGAACTTCACCGCGTTGGAAAGAAGGTTCGCAAGGATCTGCTGCACCTTCGCCTGATCCTGCACGATCTCGCCCACCTCCGGGGCGATGCGGTAGTCGACGTCGATCTGCTTCTTCTCCGCCAGCGGCCTCGCCATGTCGCACTGCGCCGACACGACCGACTCCACGCGGAAGGCCGCCGGGCGGACCTCCATCTTTCCCGCCTCGATTTTCGCGAGATCGAGGATGTCGTTGATCATCTCGAGCAGCATCCGGCCCGAGGAGCGGATGTTCT
>JBBAVU010000288.1:0-2957 GCA_040397565.1 Pirellulales bacterium
CAGATCAACAGCCGCGAGGAGTTCAAGAAGTATCAGAAGCTGATCGACGAGCAGCAGACGAAGCTGCTCACCCTGCGCGGCCTGCTCGACTTCAGGTGGGCCGAGCAGGCGGTCCCGCTCGACGAGGTGGAGCCGGCGAAGGAGATCGTGAAGCGGTTCGCGACCGGCGCGATGTCGTACGGGTCGATCTCGAAGGAGGCCCACGAGACGCTCGCCGTGGCGATGAACCGGCTCGGCGGCTGGAGCAACACGGGCGAGGGGGGCGAGGACCCGGTCCGCTACCAGCTCGAGCCCAACGGCGACAGCAAGAACTCGAAGATCAAGCAGGTGGCCAGCGGCCGCTTCGGCGTGACGAGCCTCTACCTCGTCAACGCCAAGGAGCTGCAGATCAAGATGGCGCAGGGTGCGAAGCCGGGCGAGGGAGGACAGCTCCCGGGACACAAGGTCGACCGCGAGATCGCGCGGATCCGCCACAGCACCCCCGGCGTCGGGCTCATCTCTCCCCCTCCCCATCATGACATCTACTCGATCGAGGACCTGGCCCAACTCATCCACGACCTCAAGAACGCCAACCACCACGCGCGGATCAGCGTGAAGCTCGTGGCGGAGGTGGGCGTGGGCACGGTCGCGGCGGGCGTGTCGAAGGGGAAGGCCGACGTCGTGCTCATCTCGGGCCACGACGGCGGCACGGGCGCGAGCCCCCAGACCTCGATCATGCATGCCGGGCTCCCGTGGGAACTCGGCCTCGCCGAGGCCCACCAGGTGCTCGTGATGAACGACCTCCGCGGGCGGATCGTCGTGCAGACCGACGGCATGATCCGCACGGCGAAGGACGTCGCGATCGCGACCCTGCTCGGGGCGGAGGAGTACGGCATCGCCACGGCGTCGCTCGTGGTGATGGGCTGCATCATGATGCGGAAGTGCCACCTCAACACCTGCCCGGTCGGCATCGCGACGCAGGATCCCGAGCTGCGGAAGAAGTTCACGGGACAGCCGGAGCACGTCGTCAATTTCTTCTTCATGCTTGCCGAGGACCTCCGCGAGATCATGGCGAAGCTCGGCTTCCGCACGATCAGCGAGATGGTCGGCCGCGTCGACCGCCTCGACACCCGGGCGGCGATCGCCCACTGGAAGGCGAAGGGACTCGACTTCTCGACGATCCTCCACCGGCCGGAAGTGCCCCCGTCCGTGAAGACCTTTTGCCAGGAATCCCAGGACCACGGCATCGCTCGGTCGCTCGACATGACGACGCTGCTCGACCTCTGCCGGCCGGCGCTCGAGGAGCGGAAGCCGGTGAGGCTCCGGCTCCCGATCCGCAACGTGAACCGCACCGTCGGCACGATCCTCTCGAGCGAGGTGACCCGCCGGTTCGGCGCCGGTGGCCTGCCCGACGGAACGATCGACATCACGTTCACGGGGTCAGCCGGGCAGAGCCTCATGGCGTTCGGCGTTCCAGGCGTGACCGTCCGCGTTGAGGGAGACGTCAACGACTACTGCGGCAAGGGGCTCTCCGGCGGCCGTGTGGTCGTGAGGCCGGCCCGCGACGCGACGTTCGTCGCCGAGGACAACGTCATCGCCGGCAATGTCGTTCTCTACGGCGCCACCTCCGGCGAGGTCTTCATCCGCGGCGTCTGCGGCGAGCGGTTCTGCGTCCGCAACTCCGGCGCCGAGGCGGTGGCGGAGGGCGTCGGCGACCACGGATGCGAATACATGACCGGCGGTCGGGCGGTGATTCTCGGAAGCACGGGCCGAAATTTCGCCGCCGGGATGAGCGGCGGCATCGCCTACGTCTGGGATGCCGACGGGTCGTTCCCGACGCGGGTGAACCGCGAGATGGTGGAGATCGAGCCGCTCGATGCCGGCGACGTCGAGTACGTACGGGGCCGGATCGAACGGCACGTCGAACTCACCGACAGCAGCCGCGGCCGGGCCCTCCTCGACCGCTGGAACGTCGAGAAGGAGCGGTTCGTGAAGATCATGCCGACCGACTACAAGCGGGCTCTCGCGGAACTCCGCAAGCTCGCCGAGAAGGATCAGATGGAAGCCAAGCAGGTGGAGGCCAAGGTCGATGGGTGAGCCACGCGGATTCATGAAGTACGGTCGCAAGGTCTCCGGTTACCAGCCGGTGGAGGAGCGGCTGAAGAACTACAACGAGTTTCTCACGATCCTCCCGCCGGAGGAGGTGAAGACGCAGGGCGCCCGCTGCATGGACTGCGGCGTTCCCTTCTGCCACACCGGCTGCCCCCTCGGCAACATCATTCCCGACTTCAACGACCTCGTGTACCGCGAGCAGTGGCACGAGGCGAGCCAGCGGCTTCATGCCACGAACAACTTCCCCGAGTTCACCGGCCGCGTCTGCCCCGCCCCCTGCGAGGCGGCCTGCGTGCTGGGGATCAACGAGGATCCCGTCGCGATCAAGCAGATCGAGATGACGATCGCCGACCGGGCCTTCGACGAGGGCTGGGTGAATCCCGAGCCACCGCTCGAGCGGAGCGGGAAGCGGGTGGCCGTCGTGGGGAGCGGGCCGGCGGGGCTCGCCTGCGCGCAGCAGCTCAACCGCGCCGGGCATCTCGTGACGGTGTTCGAGCGGTCCGATCGACCGGGTGGGCTCCTGATGTACGGCATCCCCGACTTCAAGCTCGAGAAGTGGCGGGTCTGGCGTCGCGTCGAGCAGATGGAGGCGGAGGGCGTCGAGTTTCGCTGCGGGGCGAACGTCGGCAAGGACGTTCCCACGCAGTCGCTCGTCGACGACTACGACGCGATCGTGCTCACCGGCGGCGCGACGCTCGGCCGCGACCTGCCGATCCCCGGCCGCCAGCTCGAGGGGGTCCACTTCGCGATGGATTTCCTGCCGCAGCAGAACAAGCGGAACGCCGGCGACGACGTGCACGGTCAGATCTCGGCCGAGGGCAAGGACGTGATCGTGATCGGCGGCGGCGACACCGGCAGCGACTGCG
>JBBAVU010000289.1:0-2909 GCA_040397565.1 Pirellulales bacterium
AGAGGTAGGTCTCGAGCAGCTCGTCGGCCGTCATCTGGTGCATCCGCTTGGCGAAGCTGCGGTACCGCCGCAGGAGCTTCTCCTTCGCCTCCTTTTCCGGGGTCTTCTCCATCTTCTGCACGAGCAGGTCGTACTTGATCCTCCGCCGCCAGATCGCCTCGGCCTCGGCGTCATTGGCGGCCCATGTCGTTTCCTTCCGGTCCACCACGATCGACTCGGGCACCGTGAAATCCTGGGGCGACTCGATGAGCCGCTCGATCATCGGCAGCCGCTGGTCGACGCGGTCGAGGAACCGGCCGAAGACGTCGTACGCGAACGTGACGTCGCCCCGCCTGACCATGTCGTCGAGGCCGCCGACCCTCGCCGTGAAACCGTCGATGTCCCCCTGCAGGAAGTAGACCTTTATCGGGTCGAGCGCCTCGATGAACATCTTGAACCACCTCGCGGCGATCTCGTCGTCGATCGACCGGCGGGTGAGATGCTCCCGCTCGAGGTAGCTCCGCACGGCCAGGGCGATCTGGCGGTCGTTCGGACCGGGCGTGACGACGTTGGCTGCCGGCGCCGCCAAGGCGACCCTCGTCGTCATCGGCTCCATTAGGCAGACCATGAAGGCGGCCCACGCCGCGACTGCTCCACCGACGCCACCGTGCTGCCTGATCCAATCCACGTCGCACCTCCTGACCCAGGACCGCTCGTGCCTGCCATGCCGGCTTCCGGAAAGTCTACGCGGCTCGAAGCCTTTCGGCACGCGCAGGAGACGAAAATCCGGGACCGGCATCTCCCATCCTGACAGCTTGTCGGGTTTCGTGCGAGGCCGAATCATCCGGGCCACGCCGCCGCGGAAATCCGGTGACGGGCCTCGGTCTTCAGCCGGCCCCCGCGAGCGCCTCCCGTGCCCGCTCCACGAGTGCCGTCGCCACACGGTGGTCGGCCCCGAGCCGCCCCACCACGACCCAGTCGATCGACGGATGCTCGCGCCTCGCTCGCTCCACCCGCTCGGCCACCTGCGTCTCGACGTGGCCGTGGAAGAGGAGATGGGGATGCACGACGACGCGGCCCTCGCCGCCCTCCGCGGCGGCGGTGATCGCCTCGTCGAGCGTCGGCCTGGCGGCGGCGACGAACCCCAGCCCGATCGCCGCCGCCCCGCCGGCAGCGTCGGCGAACGCCGACTCGGCGAACCCCCGCAGCTGCGACTCCGCGGTGGGATCGCTCGAGCCTCGGCCGACCACCATGATCCGCGTCCGTGCGGCCGGCGGCCGGCCCGCGACCGCCTCGCGATGCCGCAGCCGTGCGAGTTCCACCACCGCCTCGTGGCAGCCGATGACGTCCGCCTGACGCACGGCGATGCCGCGCGCCTCGACCGCCCGGAGCACGGCCTCCGGAACGTCCCGCCTCGCATGCCCCGCCGCGAACAGCAGGATGGGCACCACGACCGCCTCGCGGCACCCGGCCGCCGCCAGGGCGGCCACCGCCTCGTCGATCGACGGCTCGATCAGCTCCAGGAATCCGAGCTCGACGCGGTGCCCGGGGAGGAGTTCCGCGGCCATCGCCGCGACCCGGCGGCACTCCTCCGCGCCGACGCCGCTGGTCGTGCCATGGCCGACGATCAGGACGCCCTTCGTGGAAACCGGCTCGCGCATGCGAACAGTCTATCCGCTCCCGGCGGCCCACGAAGCACGACGGCCCGCGAGCAGCAGGGCGAAAACCAGCGTGGCGACCGCGACGGCATAGGGCATGGCGTGCGACGCATGGGCCGTGAAGAGCACCGATCCGACGAAGGGGCCGAGGATGCGGCCGAGCGACGCGAACGACTGGTTGACGCCGAGCACCTCCCCCTGACGGGCCGGATCGGCGGACCGCGAGATGATGGCCGAGATCGACGGATTCACGCAGGCGAAACCGACCACGGCGGCGGCCGCGGCGGCGTAGAACCACGGCAGCGCCGCCGACGAAAGGCCGCCGGCCGGCCCGGATGCGGAAGCCGCGGCCGCATGGATCCGCCAGGCGACGAGCCCCACGCCGCCGAGACCGGCAACCATCAGCACGAGCCCCGCCCTCAGGAGGCTCGCTTCGCTCCAACGTTTGGCAATCGCGCGGTATCCGCCGCCGGCGATCACGAGCACGACGCCGATCATCGCGAACACGAGAAAGTTGTCGTCGTCGGTCATGCCGAAGGCGTGCCGCGTGAAGAGCGCGAGCGTGGCCTCGAAATTGGCGAACGAGAAGATCGACAGGAAGTAGACGAGCACGCACGTTCCGACGGCGGGCATCGCGAGCACCGACGCGGTGCGGCCGATGCTGAAGAACTCCCTTCCCGCCTTGTTCGCCGGGTTGCGGGTCTCGCGGAAGACGGCGACCGCGATCAGGAGGGCCACGAGCGACAACAGCGACGCGAGCACTCCAACGCCCCACGGCCGACGGTCGAAGATGGCGAGGCCGAAGTAGGCGATGAGCGGCCCGAGCGTGAACCCCGCGCCGAACGCGATCCCGATCAGGGCCATGCCCCGGGCCCGGTTCTCCGGCGGCGTGCAGTCGGCGATCACGGCGGCGGCGGTGCCGACGCTCGCCCCGGCGATCCCCGCCCCGATCCGCGACAGGAACATGACCGCGATGGCCGCCGCCGCCTGCTCGGCCGGGAACGTCACGGCCAGCCCGTAGAGGGCGTAGAAGACCACCGATCCGGCGAGGCTCAGGATGAGGATCGGACGGCGGCCGATGCGGTCGGAAAGGCGGCCCCACACGGGGCTGAAGAGAAACTGCATGAGCGAGAACGAGGAGAACAGCAGTCCGATCGTCGCCCCGCGGAGGGCGGTCGGAAGCTCCAGCGCCGCGAGGTACGGCTCGGCCTGCCGGGGCATCACCGGGAGCACGATGCCGAAGCCGAGCAGGTCGATGAACACCGTCAGGAA
>JBBAVU010000290.1:0-2895 GCA_040397565.1 Pirellulales bacterium
GGCGCACCAGCGGCTGGAGGAAATGGGGCTCCCGATCGGAGGCGGCGTCGATGCGGATGAATGAAGTGACTACCCGTGCAAGCATGCTGGTGATCGTGGTGGGGGCGACACTGTTCCTGCCGCAGGCGGCAGAGGCGCAGCGTCAGCGGAAAACCCGTGGCCAGTCGAACCAGGCCCAGCCGCAGCAGGGTCAGCCGCAGCAGGGGCAGGGCGAGGCGGACGGGGAGAAGAAGGGCGATGGAGGCAACTACGCCGCCTTCCAGCTGCTCCGCAAGGGGCAGGAGCTGCTCGACTCGGGCGAGCACGACCGCGGCGCGAAGATCCTCGAAACGATCGTCGAGCAGTACCCCGCCGACCCGATCCGCTTCAAGGCCTACCTCGCCCTCGGCAAGCACGCCCTCTCCCGCAGCCAGCAGATGGAGGCGATCGGCTACCTCCGCAACCTCAAGGCCCTCGAGCAGCCGGGCAAGGAACTGGAAGGGGAAGACCGCGACCTCTTCCTCGAATCGCTCTACCTCCAGGGCATGGCCTTCTTCCAGACGCGGCAGTACGCCCAGGCCTTCCCGCTGCTGCGGCGGATCACCAACGACTTCCCCAACACCGTCTGGGCCAACCAGTCCTACTACTACATCGGCATGTGCCACTTCGCCCAGGGCAACTGGAACAAGGCGATCGAGGCGCTCGGGCTCGTCGGCACGTTCGTGGACGACGCCGGCAACGAGCTGGAATTCGCCGAGGCGGGCCGCCGGTTCTACGTGAAGATCCACGACACGGACCTGCCGGTGCTCGAGAAGCTCGGCGAGGAGGTGAAGGTGACGATCGCCTCCGGGAGCGGCGACTCGGAGACCGTGTCGCTCGTGCCGCTCCCTGGCGACGAGCATGCGTCGCTCGGCTCGGTCGCCACGACGCTCGGCAAGGCCGTGCCCGGTGACGGCACGCTGCAGGTGATCGGCGGCGACACGATCAGCACGTCGTACGTCGATGGCAACACGCTCGCGGGCAAGAAAGACGTCGCCCGGTCGCGGCAGGTGAAGGTGGTGGGCACGGCCGCCGTCTCCTTCACCCGCGGCGATTTCGAGTCGCCCGCCGACGCCGCCTTCCCGGGCCAGCCGGTGTTCGTCGCCCTCTCCGACGCCGACCTCGATCTCTCCGACGCCGCCGACACGGCCACCGTGCGGGTGATCGCACGATTCAAGGAGGAGGAAGAGGCCGATGGCTCGCCGGCCACCGGGGTCGATCTCGAGCGACTCCTCAAGAGCGAGGAAGACCGCTGGCGGACCCGCGACGAGATCACCGTTCCGCTCACCGAGTTCCTGCCGGCGGCCGATGGCGAGGCCCCGCCGTCCGGCCCGGTGCACTCGGGACGGTTCCGAGGGCAGTTCTCGCTCGGAAAATTCGTCGAGGACCAGCCGGTGGACCGGGCCGACCAGCTCCTCACCGTCGCGATCGGCGACGAGGTCGTGGCCACGTTCGTCGACGAGCGGCACATCGGCGGCACCACGCCGCGCACGGCCAGTGCCACGATCCCGGTCGCCAGCGAGATCGACAGCCGGCCGCGGGCCGTGCAGTACGAGGTGGCCGATCCCGTCGTCGCGGCGAAGAAGAGCCTCGTCGAGGCCGAGGCCTTCCTGGAGCTCGGCCGCATCTTCCGCGCGATGGGCCTGGCCAAGGGGGCCAAGGAGAAGGTCGACGAGGGGCTGACGCGGGTCGAGCCGATCATCCGCCGGTCGGGGGCCATTCCCGCCGGGCTCACGGAGCAGGCGTTCCGCGCAAAGTGGGATCTCCACATCACGGCCGGCGATTACGAGGCGGCCATCAAGACCTGCGAGCTCTTCAACAAGCTCTACCCCGAGTCTCCGTTCGTCGACCAGGCCCTTCTCCAGATCGGCCGCATCAAGGAGGAGCAGCGGGATTCCACCGGTGCGATCGCCGTCTACAAGCGGATCCTCGGGCTCAAGTCCTCGCAGATCAAGCCCGAGGCACAGTACCGGATCGCGCGGGCGCTGGAGTCGCAGGAGACCCCGAACGGCGAACCCCTGCCCGGGGCGGCCGAGCGGGCGATCGTCGAATACAAGACCTGCGCCGAACGCTACCCCGACAGTCCCTTCGCGGGCGAGTCGCTCGGCAAGCTGATCGACTACCACATCGAGAAGAAGGACAACGCCGCCGCCAGCGAGCTGCTCGACCAGGTCTTCCAGGACTACCCCGACGCGCAGTTCCTCGACGCGATGCTCCTGAAGTGGGTGATGGTCGCCTACCGGATGGGCGACGTGCAGAAGGCCCACGACAAGTGCACGCAGTTGCTCTTCGAATATCCGGCGAGCCCCTACGCCGAACGCGGCCGCGCGATCATGCCCAAGATCGAGGCCAAGCTGAAGCCGGCCGGCGGCGCAGACACCGCCCAAGCCGGCGGCGGGAATTGATCACGAACCACCGATCACGAACTACCGTGGAGGAATCACGATCCATGAACAACACCATCCTTCGCTTCGCGGCTGCCGCCTGCCTCTTCACGACGCACGCTGCCCGTGCGGCAGAGCCGGCGAAGCTCTCCCCCGACGCGGCCGAGCCGCAGGTGACGGAGTTTCTCACGCAGTCCCTCGGGTCGGGCGACGCCTTCTCCGCCCAGATCGCTCTCAAGGCCTGGCTCGCCCGCCATCCGTCGCCATCGCCGGCCGTGCTGCTTGCGGCCGCCGACACGGCCCTGGCCGCCGGCGACCTCCAGTCCGCCGCCTCCCTCTTCAAGCGGGTGATCGCGGCGGCGCCGGCCGACGAGGCCCGCAGCCGGGTGGCGGCGAGGCTCTACGAGGTTCTCGTGGGGCAGTTGCAGAACGCCGATGACGCCTACTCGTTCTTCGTCCGCACCGGATTCGAGCTGCGGCAGTCGCTCGCGGC
>JBBAVU010000291.1:0-2888 GCA_040397565.1 Pirellulales bacterium
GAGCGGCAGGAGGTCGTCCTGCCCCGCGAGCCCCAGGATCGATCGGAGCCGCTCGACCTCGTCGGCAGTCAGAGGCAGGAAGCAGACGGGGTCCTGCACGAGATCGGGGTCGACGAGGCGGTGCGAGACGATGCGGGTGCCCTCGAACACCGGGGCACGGCCGTAGCCGTACATGAAGTTGTCGACATGGCCCTGGAAGTCGCCGAGCGTGACGGCGGCGGGGTGGGGCTTTCTCACGAAGTAGAGTTCGATGACGCTTTCCCAGTAGTGGGTGACGAACTTCTCGCCGATGTTCACCAGTCCGTAGCGGTCGCGGTTGGCGCCGGCGATGAGCACCGGCAGCGAACGGAGCGAGGCCCCCCGTCGCTCGGCACCGCTGCGGATGCCGCGGGCGAGGTTGAGGCAGAAGTCGGCGCTGAAGCAGTCGTCGAAGAGCAGCACGAGGTGGGAGAGATCGACGGACGCCCCGCCCTCCGAATTCCCGGCCTTCACGCGGCGGATCGCGCCGTCCACGAGCGCGGACGCGACACGGTCTACCGGAATCGCATAGCTCTGGATCTCCTTTGGGAGCCCGTGTCCCACCACGACGATGGTCGCGGGCTGCTCGGCGGAGGCACGGTCGGCGATGGCCCCCAGGAACGCGTCGGACACGTCGGCGAGCGTCTGTTTGCCGTGCAGCTTGAGCACGTCGGCCGTGGTCCGGTAGGCCGCCGCCAAGGCGGTGATCTGCTTCGGGTCGAGCCCCTGGTCGGGATCGAGAAGCGCCGTGATCGGACGCCCCGGCCCGATCACGACGGTCGCGGCGTGTTTTCTTCGGGCCTCGACGATGAACGCCGCGAGTTCGCCGATCGACCGCCGCTGCCGATCCTGCGGGAGTCGCCCGATCGCGTCGGCATGATCGACGAGCGTCCATCGCACCGACGGAGCGATCTGTCGCGACAGCTTGCGGTCTTCCCTGATCGCATCGGGCAGGAAGGCCCCGACAGCCGCCTGGAACGAGTCGAACGACGCGAGCGGAATCACGGTATCCGCCGGCTCTCTCGCGGACGCCAGAACGGCGACCAGCCACGCCGAGACCAGAACGGCGGACACTCGCATGGCCGAGGTTTCCCGCGGAAATTTCATCGGTGGAGCCACATCATTCCCTGCCGAGCGACCGCTCGAACCTCCGGCCAAGCTCCCGCCGCCGGCGGTGCGTCCACCACTTTGTGAACGCCCGCCGAGCCTCGTCGGCGAGCTTCGACTCCCGACGGTGGAGCTTCGAGAGTTCGTCACGGCAGGCCCGGGCTGCCTTCTGCCGCCTCCAGCGGCCGAACCGGTCGGCCGCGGCGGCATGGTCGGTGAAGTCGCCGAGACGCTCCTGCAGTTCCTCGATCGCCTCCAGGCACCTGGTCCGCTGCCTGGCGTCGAAGACCACGCCGCAGATTTCGAGGGCGTACCGCAGCTTTTTTCCCTCGATCCGCAGTTCGTGCAGGTCCTCGGCGTCGCGATGCCGCCGGTCTGCGGTCCGGAAAAAACGCCTCATGACCGGCGCGAAACGCCGCCGAGCATGCCTGCCGAAGGACCGCTTGCCGCCGGACGAAAGCGGCTTGACGAGGCGATCAGCGCGCGACGCCCAGTCGTTGTCGACCAGTTTCCGGTGCAGCACGCGGATCGGACGCCTCGACGACTCCCGCTGGCGTCCGAGCATCGCGAGCAGCCGCTTCAGACTTTTCCTCTCCTTCGCCTCCTCGGTCGCCCCCGATCGCCCGCCGCCCGCCGCCGTAGGCTTCGCTGCCGCGAGGTCGCGGCCGAGCCGCTCGATCAGGACGTCGAGGTCTCTCGCCTCGCCGGCCGACTTCCGGATCCGTCGCAGCTGCCGCTCGAACCAATCCCGTTCCCGGGCATCCACGATGTCGCCAAAAAGCTCGATCGCGACGAGCGACCGCCGAGTCGCGACCCGCAGCTGGTGCACGTCCTCGCTCCGCAGGCTCCGCTCTTCAGCGACCCTTTCCAGGAGCTCCCAGACCGTCGCGAGACGGTGGCGGACGATGCGGTCGGCCACGGAGCGGGCCTGAGAGTCCGGTCCGTCGGCGACCATCCATCGTGCGGAGAGCGTCATCGCAGACCCGTCCGTCCGGGCGTGAGCCAAAGCCGGCGGCGGCCGGGTGGACGCTCCACCTGGTCGACGGCCGAACGGAGTCTAACGGCGTGTCGAGGGCGAAAAAAGAATCACGCAGTCCGGCTGTGGCCGTGGTTTCAGAGGCTGCCGACCTCGGAGCCACCCTCGAGTGTTGCGACGTCGCCGCCGCCTTCGAGGGCCATCCTGACCTCCTCCTCGGTGGGAGCCTCCAGCAGCGGGAACTGCCTCGTGAGCAGGTTCTCGCGGTCGATGCGGAGCGACTCGAGAGCCTCCGGCCGGACGCGAACCTCGGCCGACTGGAAGGTGTTGAATCCTGTTCCGGCCGGAATGAGGTGGCCGAGGATGACGTTCTCCTTGAGCCCGACGAGCCGGTCGGTCTTGCCGGCCAGGGCCGCCTCGGTGAGTACCTTCGTCGTTTCCTGGAAGCTCGCCGCCGAGATGAAGCTCGAGCTCTGGACGCTCGCCTTCGTGATGCCGAGCAGCTGCGTGCTCGCCGTCGCAGGCTTCGGCTTGACGCCCTTGGCAGGCGTGCCGCCGAGCGCCTCGATCTGCGAGTTCATCTGGGTGAGCACGTCCTTGGGAACGACGCTCCCCTCGGCGTACTCGCTGTCGCCCTTCTCGGTGATCCGCAGGCAGTTGGCGACGTTGTCGTTGATCGCCCGGAACTCGAACCTGTCCATCACGCTGCCGGGCAGGAGGTTCGTGTCGCCGACGGTCTCGATCTTCACCTTCCGCAGCATCTGCGACACGATGATCTCGATGTGCT
>JBBAVU010000292.1:0-2850 GCA_040397565.1 Pirellulales bacterium
CCACGACCGCGATCATCGGCATCCTCACCGTCTCCGACCGGGCCAGCCGCGGCGAGTATGTCGACGAAGGGGGGCCCGCGATCCGTGCGTACCTCGAGGAGGTGCTCGCGAGCCCGTGGCAGGCGATCGAGCGAATCGTGCCGGACGACCTCGAGCGGATCGCCGCGACGATCAAGGAGCTTGCGGATCTCGGCTGCTGCCTCGTCGTCACGACCGGCGGCACGGGCCCCGCGCCGCGGGACGTCACGCCCGAGGCGACCGAACTGGTCTGCACGAAATTGCTGCCGGGCTTCGGGGAGCTCATGCGGCAGGTGTCGCTGAAATTCGTGCCGACCGCGATCCTCTCGAGGCAGACGGCCGGCGTCTGCGGTCTAGCGGTGGTGGTGAACCTGCCCGGGCGGCCCAAGAGCATCCGCGAGTGCCTCGACGCCGTCTTTCCGGCGATCCCCTACTGTGTCGATCTCGTCCACACGGGCTGTCCCTCACCGCCGCGGCTCGAGACGCGGCCGGAACGGCTCGTGGCCTTCCGCCCGAAAAACTAGGCTGTTGCCCGCACGCCCCCGCCCGTTACGCTTTTCGGGCCGACCCTCCCGGCGGAGGAACGGGTCGGACGATGTCGATTGGATTTTGAACGTCCGCATCGAAGGAGTTTCGCGATGGGTTTCATCCGGGGCCTGCTGGCGCTGCTCGGCCGTTTCATGATCGCCACGATCTTCCTGATGAGCGCCGCGGGCAACAAGATCCCGAAGTTCGCCGAGGTCGTGAAGACGATGGACGCGGTCGGCGTCCCACAGCCGCAGATCATGCTCATCGGCGCCATCGCGTTCCTGCTCATCGGCGGGCTCTCGGTCGCCCTCGGCTACAAGGCCCGGTTCGGCGCGCTCCTCCTGCTCGCCTTCCTCGCTGCGGCCACCTACTACTTCCACGCCTTCTGGAAGATCGACGTCAAGGCGGAGCCGGAGCAGTTCAAGGAGCAGATGATCGCCTTCATGAAGAATCTCGCGCTCGCCGGCACGATGGTGTTCCTGATCGCCAACGGCGCCGGGCCCGGAAGCCTCGACGCCCGGAGCCGTGGGCCCGCGATCGAGGAGCCCGAGGAGGAGTAGGGTCCTCAGCCGCGGAGCCACCCGGCGACCTCGGGGGCGAAGTAGGTGAGGATCCCGTCGGCGCCCGCCCGCTTGATCACGAGCAGGCTCTCGATCGCCGCCTTTTCGCCGTCGAGCCAGCCGTTGGCCGCCGCCGCCTTGATCATCGCGTACTCGCCGCTGACCTGGTAGGCGAACGTGGGCAGGCCGAACTCCCGCTTCACGCGGTGGATGATGTCGAGCGAGGTGATCGCCGGCTTCACCATCACCATGTCGGCCCCTTCCGCGACGTCGAGGGCCACCTCGCGGATCGCCTCGAGGGCGTTGGCGGGGTCCATCTGGTAGGTCTTCTTGTCGGCGACGCCGAGCGAGGCCGCCGTGCCGAGCGACGCACGGCTGCCGACCGCGTCGCGGAAGGGCCCGTAGAAGGCCGAGGCGTACTTCGCGGCATAGGACAGGATGCAGACGTCCTGGTGGCCGGCGGCGTCGAGCGCGGCGCGGATCCTGCCCACCCGGCCATCCATCATGTCGGAGGGCGCGACGACCTGGCAGCCAGCTTCGGCGAGCACGACCGCCTGCCGGCAGAGCACCTCCACCGTCTCGTCGTTGAGGATTCTTCCATCCCGCAGCAGTCCGTCGTGGCCGTGGGTGGTGTAGGGGTCGAGCGCCACGTCGCACACGACGCCGATCACGTCGGCACACTCGCGGCGGATCGCGCGGACGGCACGGCAGGCGAGGTTGTCGGGATCGAGGGCATGGCGGCCGTCCTCGGACTTGTCGGCCGGGTCGGTGACCGGAAAGATCGCCACCGCGGGTATGCCGAGCGACGCCGCCTCGGCCGCCGCCCGCACGGCCGACTCGACCGACAGTCGATCGACGCCCGGCATGCTCGGCACAGGCTGGCTCGCGGCGTGGCCGTGCACGAAGAGCGGCCAGACGAGGTCGGACGGCGAGAGCGAGGTCTCCGCCACCGCCCGGCGGAGCCATTCGTGCTGTCGCAGGCGGCGGAGTCGCGTCGTGGGGAACGATCCGAAATGCATCATGCCCTCGATCGGTTGCTTCTCGATCGTTCCCTAGGCCCGGCCGTCCACGAGCACGGCCGATTCGATCGCCACCGGTGACTCAGCAGGTTCGCCGACGAGCGTCGCCACGGCGCACGACTCCTCGGTCTCCCACACCGACACCCGGCGTGCCACGACGCCGAGATCGCCGAGCACGCTCGGGCACACGACCTCGAGCAGGTAGCGGGCCATGTTCTCCGCCGTCGGGTTCCAGGGCATCACGAAATACTTGGTGGGCTCGACGCTGCGGATCGCGGCGAGGGCGTTCTCGTCCTCCTCGAAGACGAGAAACGCATGGTCCCAGTGGTCGTCGAGCCATCCGAGCAGCCGCTTCTTGATGAGCGAGAAATCGACGACGCGGCCGACCGCATCGACCTCCGAGCCGCCGCCGGCCCCGACGACCTCGACGTCCACCCGGTAGTTGTGCCCATGAAAAAAGGCGCACTTGCTCTCGTGCCGGTGGAGCCGGTGCCCGGCGCAGAACCGCAGCTGCCGGACGAGCGAAAGCTGCGTGGTGGAAGAATTGGACATCTTGGAAATGATACTACCGAAGCCCGAACGCCACAGAAGCCCCAGTCGCGATTTTCTCTCCGGTCTCTAGCAGGAGACCGGATCGGTTCGCCGGTTGGGAAACCGCTCCGGCGCCTTCGATGGAGGCCGCATTGCCGCCGGGGGAGCGGACGCATCGTCGCTACGGTGAGGAT
>JBBAVU010000293.1:0-2837 GCA_040397565.1 Pirellulales bacterium
GTGTGGCTCCGCAGCAGGTCATCCTTCTGCTTCCGCCACTGCCTCGCGTGGATCGCGATGTCCTCGGGCGGGCCGGATGCGACGATCCGGCCGCCGCCGTCGCCCGCCTCGGGGCCCATGTCGATCACCCAGTCGGCCGCGGCGATCACCTCGAGGTTGTGCTCGACGACGAGCACCGTGTTGCCCGCCTCCACGAGCCGCTCGAGCACGTGGAGGAGCTTCTCGATGTCGGAGAAGTGGAGGCCCGTCGTCGGCTCGTCGAGGATGTAGAGCGTGTTGCCCGTGTCGGTCTTCGCGAGCTCCCGCGAGAGCTTCACCCGCTGGGCCTCGCCGCCCGAGAGCTGCGGCGCGGGCTGGCCGAGGCCGACGTAGCCGAGCCCGACGTCCACGAGCGTCCTCAGGATCTTCGAGACCGGCGGCACGGTGTCGAACAGCTGCGCCGCGTCGGCCACGCTCATCGCGAGCACGTCGGCGATCGACTTGCCGTGCCACTTTGCGGCGAGCGTGTCGAGCGCGTACCGAGTGCCGCGGCAGCTCTCGCACTCGACCCAGACGTCGGGCAAAAAGTGCATCTCCACGCGGCGTTGTCCCAGTCCCTCGCAGGCGTCGCAGCGTCCGCCGGCCACGTTGAAGCTGAAGTGACGCGGCGTGAGGCCCCGCCGCTTCGCCTCCGGCAGCTTCGCGTAGAGCGAGCGGATGTGGTCGAAGACGCCCGTGTAGGTCGCCGGCGTCGAGCCCGGGGTCGAGCCGATCGGCTGCTGGTCGACGAGGATCACCCGGTCGATCCGCTCGATCCCCTTGATCGCGTCGTGGGCCCCCGGCTGCTCCCTCGCCGCGTGGAGCCGGCGGGCGAGCGCCTTCCAGAGCACCTCGAGCACGAGCGACGTCTTTCCGCTGCCGCTCGGGCCGGTCACGGCGGCGAGCACGCCGAGCGGGATCGAGGCGGTCACGCCCCGGAGCGTGCGGTGGCGGATGTTGCGGATCTCGAGCCACTCCCTCGGCTCGCGGCGGCCATCCCGAGCCACACGGGCCATCACGGCGTCGTTGGCCCGCTTCTTTCCGAGGTACGGGCCGGTGACGCTTTCCTTCGATTGCGCGAGCTTCGCGGGGGCGGCCTTCGCCACGATACGCCCACCCTCCTTCCCGCTGCCGGGGCCGAAGTCGAGGGCACAGTCGGCCGAGCTCACGACCTCGCGGTCGTGCTCCACGACGACGAGCGTGTTGCCGAGATCGCGGAGCTTCCCCATCGCGCGGATGAGCCGCGACGTGTCGCGCGGGTGGAGGCCGATCGTCGGCTCGTCGAGCACGTAGAGCACGCCCGTCAGTCCGCTGCCAACCTGCGCCGCCAATCGAATCCGCTGTAGTTCGCCCCCCGAGAGGCTCGCCGCGGGCCGGTCCATGTCGAGGTAGTCGAGGCCGACGTCCACGAGGAACTCGACGCGGCTTTTGAGTTCCCGCAGGAGATCGGCCGCGAGTTCCTTCTCCTGCGGCTCCAGGTGAATACCCCGGATCGCCTCCTGCAGTCGGCCGAGCGGCATCCGGCACCAGACGTCGAGCGGCCGGCCGAAGAGCGTCGTCGCCGCGGCCACCTCCTCGAGCCGGCTGCCGCCGCACTCCGAGCAGGGCACCTCCCCCATCACGGCATCCACCTTCCCGCGAAGGCCGACGACGAGCCTCGCCGCCTCCTCGCAGGCCGCCTCGAGCCCCTTGAACTGGAACGCGAAGCGGAACTTCGGCACCTCGATCCACTTCTCGCCCGTGCCCTCGAAGAGCGGCCGGAGCGCCAGCCCCGGAATCTCCGAGAGCGGCACGTCCATCGGCAGCCCCGTCGCCTTTGCGACCGCCTCGAGCATCGCGCGGCTCATCGGCAGCGCGAGGCTCGGCCAGAGATCGAGGGCGCCGTCGGCGAGCGTCGCCGAGGGATCGCGGAGGATCGAGCGGTGTTCGATGCCCACCCGCGTGCCGAGGCCGTCGCAGCTGGGGCACCAGCCGAGCGGGCTGTTGAACGAGAACTGCCGCGGCTCGAGCGGCTTGAAGCCCCGGCCGCACTGCGTGCAGGCGAGCCGGCGGCTGTGCACCTCGGTCGGCCAGTCGGGCTCCGCGAGCGGCTTCCCATCGGGGCCGTCGATCGCCTTCGCCACGAGCATCGTGCCGCCACCGGCATCAAAGGCCGCCTCGACGCTCTGCGCCAGGCGGCTCCGTTCTCCCGGCGTCGCCGTCACCCGGTCGATCACGATCTCCATGCGGCTCTTTCGCTTCCGGTCGATCGGCGGCTTCTCGTCGATGCGGAAGGTCTGGCCGTCGATCCGCAGCCGCACGTAGCCCGCCGCCTGGAGAGCCGCGAGGAAGCTCTCGGGCGTCTGCGTCACCTTCATCTCGACGGGCGCGAGCAACAAGAGCCGCGCTCCTGCCGACTCCTCGAGCAACCGCTCCACGACCGCATCGACGCTCTGAGCCCCAACCGGAACCCGGCAGTCGGGGCAGTGCATCTTCCCGAGCCGGGCCGCCATGACGCGGAAGTAGTCGTACATCTCCGTGAGCGTGCCGACGGTGGAGCGGGGGGTCGCACCGGTGTTTCGCTGCTCGATCGCGACGGCCGGCGAGAGCCCGTCGATCCGTTCGAAGACGGGCTTTGGAACCTGCCCGACGAACTGCCTCGCATACGGCGAGAGGCTCTCGACGTACCTTCTCTGCCCCTCGGCGTAGAGCGTGTCGAAGGCGAGCGAGGTCTTCCCCGAACCGCTCGGCCCGCAGCAGACGGTCATCGCGTTCCGCGGGATCTCGGCGTCCACCGACTTGAGGTTGTGCTGCTGGGCGCCGCGGACGGAGATCACGGG
>JBBAVU010000294.1:0-2830 GCA_040397565.1 Pirellulales bacterium
GGGCAGCCCCTCACGGGGCGAGGATCTTCCACGTGACAGGGTTCGACGTGACGTCGATTCGCACCCGCTCGTGGCCCGCGGCGTGGAGGGCGAGCAGTTCGATCGAGTCGAATCGGCACCGCACGACGCAGAAGTTGGCGAGGCCCGCGTCGTCTTCATCCATCGGGGCCAATGGTGCCGGCAGAAACGATGCGAGTTCCGCGCCCGGTGCGTGGCTGGTCGTGTAGCAGGCGCGGCTCATCGGCTGGGAGTGCTCCCAGCCCCGGCGGGCGACGTCGTCGGCATGGTGGAGCGAGGCGGTCGCGGGAATCCGGATCTGGAGCCTCGTTTCGGGGTCGTACCAGTGGAGGCCGACGCGGGCGTCGCGGCGGATCGCCGCCGCCTTGCCGCTGCGGAGGTCGGTGTGGAAACGGACCTCGCGGTTCACTTCATCGAAGCCGCGGAGCACGACCGTCCGCGCTTCTGCTGCGCCCGCCGCGTCCACCGTCGCCACCGAGAGCAGGTGGAAGGGATGCCGCGATGAGCCCGCCGCGGCGGTGAGCGACTCTGCGACGCGCCGCCACGCCGTCTCAGCGTCGAAGGAGGAGAGCGAGACGGCCGCGGGGTCACTCTTGCCGGATGGCATAGAGCGCCTCGTAGCTCCGCACGTAGAGTGTGCCGTTGGCGGTGAAGAGCGAGGCGGTGACCGACTCGCCGCCGAGATCGATGGAGTCGAGCAGTTCGAACTCCCGGCCGGCCTTCACCGCCGACACCCATCCGTCGTTGGAGCCGAAGTAGATCCGTCCCTCGACGAGCAGCGGGCTCGTGCGATGCTGCCCGGTGTGGGTCCGCTGGAGATAGACGTCCTTGCCCGTCTCGAGATCGACGCACTGCAGCTTGCCGTCCTTGTGCAGCAGGTAGACGAGGCCGTCGGCGACGAGCGGGATGCTCACGTCGGGCGTGAGCGGGTTGACCCAGCGGACGACCGCCGCCTTCCCGGAGCAGTCTCCCCGCAGCTCGTCGCCGACCCGGATCGCGACCGTCGGGCCGCCCTTGGCCGTCGGGATCACGATCGTGCCGGGGGCGACCGCCGGCGAGGCGACGAACCGGAACGTGTTGTCGTTGGCCTTCGGGTTCGTGGAGGTCGGCCCGTTGAGCCCGCCGAACCGCCAGAGCTCGCGGCCGTCGTCGAGCGCGTGGCCGGTCGTGCAGTCGGCCCCGTGCACGACGAGGAACTCGCGGCCATCGTGTCGATAAAGGACGGGCGAGGCGTAGGACTGCTTGCACTCGAATTGGGCGTCGGTGACGCGGTCCACCGCCCAGATCGTGCGGCCGGTCGCCTTGTCGAGCTTCACCACCTTGCCGGTGCGGCTCTGGTCGTCGAGCTTCATCGCGCCGTGGATGAGCTGCAGGTAGATCGCGTCGCCGTCGAGCACCGGCGTCGAGGTCATCCCGAACTGGATGTCGATCCTGCCGAAGCGGTCGGCCACGTCGAACTTCCAGACCTCGTCGCCATCCCGCGAGTAGCAGGCGAGCACGCCCGTGCTGAAGAAGACCCAGACGTGCTTGCCGTCGGTGGAAGGGGAAGGGGAGGCGGAGTTGCCCTCGCCCGATCGCGCGTCCTCGTTGCCCCCGGTCACCTTCCTCTTCCAGAGAACCTTTCCGTCGCGTGCGGCGACGCAGAGGAGCACGAGATCGTCCCCCTCGTTGCTCGTGAGGTAGATCCGATCGTCCCAGCCGCACGGCGTGGCGCCGGCCCGCCCCGGAAGCGGCGTCCGCCAGGCGACGTTCTTCGACTTCGACCAGGTGGCCGGCAGGCCCTTCTCCTTCGAGATGCCGTCGCCCCGCGGGCCCCGCCACTGCGGCCAGTTCTCGCCGCGGGCGGAACCGAGCATGGAGCCGACCAAGGTGCAGGCGACCGTGAGCGATGCGATCCATCGCGGGCGAAAGCGGGCTTTCAACATGGTGTTTTTCTCCGTGTCGACAGTGTACCTACCGGGGATCGTTGTCGGCGGGCGGGCTTGCCGGCGGCTCGGCTGCCGCCGGGCCCGGGCAGCCGTCGTCGGTGAACGCCCGCGGGTCGACGAGCACGAACGGATGGCCGTGGTCGGCCGTGACGATCACGACGGCCTCGTCCCACGCCTCGTGCCGCTCGATCCACCCGACCACCGCACGGAAGGCCTCGTCGCCGCTCTCGATCGCGCCGATGCAGGTGTCGATGTTGTTGGCGTGCGATGCCCAGTCGACGTCGCCCGCCTCGACCATGAGCCAGAACGGCCCCTTCGCCGAGAGCACGTCCATCGCCGCCGTCGCCATCTCGGCAAGCGTCGGGTTCTCGGAGACGTCGGCCGGCGTGTAGCGGATCGTGCCACCGTACTTTTGGTGCAGCGGGTCGATCTCGCCGCTTTTCTCGGAGCGGCTCTCGCCCGGATCGTAGCCGCCGTCGGTCGTCTGGAACGGGAGGTTGCCCTCCGCCGTGCCGAAGAACCCAAAGAGCCGGAGCTTTTTTTCGATCGCGTCGCGGGCCGCCTCGGCGAGCAGGTCGGCGCCGCGTCGGCCAGCCGTCCGCGCCGCCACGCGGTAGCGGCCGCCGTTTGCCGCGTCGATCGCCGCGAGCGTGGAGTCGGCGACGTACTTGTTGCCCGGCTCGAAGTTGCGGCCCTGGTCGGCCTCCGCCGCCTTCGTCACGCCGAATCCGCCGCCGACGAGGACGTCGAGCCCGGGCAGGGGATCGGGGTGGGCGATCGACGGCTCCCCGAGAAGATCGCGGGAGATGTCCTGGTAGTCGTCGCGGGAGACGTTGTTGGCGTAGGCACAGGCCGGCGTGGCATGCGACACCGGCACGCTCGAC
>JBBAVU010000295.1:0-2826 GCA_040397565.1 Pirellulales bacterium
ACGGGCAGCCCCGAACCCAGCAAGTTGACCCGCCCGCGAGCGATCACGCGTCGGCGAACGACTCGATCTCGACGCGAGCCGGCGGGAGGTTCTCGAGGAAGATCCGGCCGTAGGGCTTCGTGAGCATCCTCGGGTCGAGGATCACCACCGTGCCCTCGTCGTCCCGCGTGCGGATGAGCCGGCCGAAGCCCTGCTTGAGCTTGAGGACGGCCTCGGGGAGCTGGTACTCGGCGAAGGCGTTGCCGCCGGCGGCCTTGATCGCCTCGATCCGCGCGGCGACGAGCGGCCGGTCTGGAACGGCGAAGGGGAGCTTCGTGATGATCACGGTGACGAGGCAGTCACCCGGCAGGTCGATGCCCTGCCAGAAGCCGTCGGTGCCGAGGAGCACGCTCCCGGGCCCGTCGCGAAAGTCGGCGAGCATCTGCTGCCGCGAGAGGCCGTCGGACTGGCTCACGAGCCGGTAGTTCCTCGCCGCGCACCAGCCGCCGATCGCCCGGGCCACCTTTGCGAGCGACTGGATGCTCGTGAAGAGCACCATCGCCCGGCCTCCGCTCCGGTCGACGTGCCGCTTGATCGCCTCGATCGAGGCCGCGTCGAACGCGTCGCGGGCGGTCGGATCGGGCAGCCCCTCGAGGAGGACGAGCTTCGCCTGCCGTGCGTAGTCGAAGGGGCTTCCGAGCCGCTTCGAGACGACACGGTCGTGAAGCCGTTCGAGCCCGAGCCGCTTCTCGAGGTAGGCGAAGGCGGCGTCCCGCGGGGTTGCATCCGCAGCTTCGTCGTCGGGATGCTCGAACGGCTCGTCGTCCCGTCGTGAAGCCGCGCCGACGGCGAGCGTGGCGCTCGCCAGCACGACCGTTCCCACCTTTTCGAAGAGCGTCCGCCGCAGTGTGTCGCCCACGTCGACCGGTGCGCTCGAGAGCGTGAGCCGCTCGCGACCGCGACGGCTGCGGTGCGACTCCACCCACCAGACGCTTCCCGGCACGTTCTGCTCGAGCCAGCTCCTGAGGCTCCCGGCGAGCGCCGTGAGCCGGTCGGAAAGGGAATGAAAGTCGTGCCGCTCCGCCTCCGCGGAGATGCCGTCGGCGGCGTTTCGCAGCTTGCGGGCGAGCGAGAGCATCGCGTCGCCGAGCGTGTCGGGCACGACGAAGGAATCGGCGATCCTCCACGGCGGTTCGCCGCGGGGGAGGAGCGTCTGCAGGAGGCCGTCGAAGAAGTCCTCCGCGGCACGGCGGCACCGCAGCACGTCGGGCTCGAGATCTCGCATCCGGTAGTGGACGATGAGGCCGCGGTGGGTCCGTTCGTTGTAGAGCTTCGAGAGCACGCGGTCGACCGAGCCGCTCGAGAGGCCGACGCCGAGGTGTTCGCTCGCCACCCCCTCGACCATGTGGGCCTCGTCGAAGATGACGGCGTCGTAGGCCGGCAGCAGGCTCCCGCCCCCTTGCCTCACCGCAAGGTCGGAGAAGAAGAGGGCGTGGTTCACGACGAGGATCTGGGCGTTGCCCATCCTCCGACGGGCCGCGTAGTAGTGACACCGCTGGTGGCTCGGGCAGGCCCGCCCCATGCAGTTGCCGGAGTCGCTCTGGATCTCGTCCCACACCGCGGTGCGAGGCAGCGTCGCGAGGTCGGAAAGCGAGCCGTCGGCCGTGCTCCGCGCCCAGGCCGCCAGTTCGTGCAACTCCTTCACCTCCTCGTCGTCTGTGAAGAGGCTTCCGGCCCGCTCCACCGCCAGGGCCGTGCGCCGCAGGCTCACGTAGTTGCCCCGCCCCTTCACGAGCACCGCCGAGAACTCCCGCGGCATGACCGAGGCGACGAGAGGAATGTCCTTCCCCACGAGCTGCTCCTGCAGCGCGATCGTGTGGGTCGAGATCACGATCCGCCTCGGCCGCCTTCCCGCGGCCGCCTCCGGCTCCCCGAAGTCGTCGTCGGCGTCGATGCCGTCCGGCCCCCCCTGCCCCTCCTCCTGGTCGGCCGTCGCAGCGAGCACGGCCGGCACGAGATAGGCGAGGCTCTTCCCCACGCCCGTGCCCGCCTCCACGATCGCGTGCTTCCGCTCGCGGAGCGCCATCGCCACGATCGCCGCCATCTCGAGCTGCTGCGGCCGCGACTCCCAGCCGGGCAGCCTCGCGGAGAAACGACCGCCGGGCGCGAGGAAGTCTTCGGGGGAAAGCATGATCGCAATGTACCCTGCCCCGGCTTACGACGAATCACGGCCGCCCTTCGGGCGGACCGGTTGGCGGCTCTATACTGTCGAGATGCCATACGCACAGCTCGCATTTCGGCTAGCCGCCGCCGTGGTCGCTGCGGCGATCCTGGCCTCGTGCATCGTTCCGTCCGCCCTCGCCGCCGATGCTCGACTCGGCCCTCCGAAGGACCTCGACGGATACTTTCCCTTCGAGCCCCCAGCCTCGCGCGAGGCGTGGGAAAAGCGGGCGGCCGCGGTGCGTCGCCGCGTGCTCGTCTCGCAAGGGCTCTGGCCTGCGCCGACGAAGGGACCGATCGAGCCGGTGATCCACGGCACGGTCGAGCGGGACGGCTACACCGTGTCGAAGGTCTATTTCGAGAGCCTGCCCGGGTTCTTCGTCACCGGCAATCTCTACCGCCCGGTCGGCACGAAGGGAAAGGTTCCCGGCGTGCTCTTCGCCCACGGCCATTGGAAGGACGCCCGGCTCTCCGACCAACCTCCCGATGCCGTACGACTCGAGATAGCGACCGGTGCCGAGCGATTCGAAGACGGTGGGCGGAGCCGCTTCCAGTCAATGTGCGTCCAGCTGGCCCGGATGGGATGCGTGGTCTGGCAGTGGGACATGCTCGGCGACTCCGACTCCC
>JBBAVU010000296.1:0-2824 GCA_040397565.1 Pirellulales bacterium
CCGGCGGTCAGTGGTGGAGCGAGTAGAGCAGGACGTTGAGGGCGATCTTCTCGGCGTCGGCCCGCTCGTAGCCGGTGCACTCGAGCGAGTTCTGCTTCTCGAGGGCGCAGGAGATGTCGTAGGGGGAGAAGATCACGGCCCAGCGGTCGCCCTGGCGGATCCCTTCGAGTCTCGGTGCGGTCCGCCGGGTTCTCGCCGCGAGAGGACCGTCGCCGCCCGCGGGCACCCGCAGCGTGACCTCGCGGATGTCGTAGCCGCCGTATTCCGCCGAGGTGAAGATCGGGTCGTCGGCGGGTATCGGCTCGAGCTTCGCCCCCTTCATCGCCTGCTCGATCTCCGAGCGGAACGATGTGGTGAAGCCCGGTGAGCCACAGACGCTGTCGGCCAGCAGCATGCCGCCGCGGGCGAGGAATTCGCGGAGGCCCTGCCGCCCCCGCTCGTCGAAGGCGAAGCCCTGGCGTCCGTGCATGAAGAGGAGGTGGTAGTCGAGGATCTTCGGATCGCCGGGTTCGACCCGGGAGGGGGTCGTATCGACCCGGACGCCGAGCTCCCGGGCGGCGGCCCGCAGGATGTTGGCGACTGCCGCCGGCGCCGCGTCGCACATCCCGGAATGCTTGAGCTTGCCGATCGCCACGTGGCCCCGCTCGAAGCGGGCCTGCGGCTTCGAGTCGCCCCGGTCGATCGCGAAGAGCTCGTCCTTCCGCTTCACCTCCCGGTTGGTGGCGTAGGCGAGCACGTTCGCGCCGATCGCGAGCGCCGCATCGACCTCCTCCTTCACGCGGGCCGCCTTCAGCGCCGCCGCGTTGCCGCGAAGCTCCCAGAGGCAGGAGAGGCTCACGCCCGCGGCATCCGCGGCGCCATCCGGCGGGGCGTAGACGACGCAGGTGCGACAGCCGTAGTCGATGCCCATGAGCGGCCGCTGGAATTCCGGCCTCACGATCGTCTCGGCGTGCCAGGCCGGGTGCTCGGGGGGCAGGAGATGGAGTCCGTACTCCGGCTCCGGGAAGACTTCCGTGAGAAACTCGCGGAAACGCGTGTCGAACTCCTGGCTTTTGGGGCAGCAGGCCTCGGCGAACACGAATCCTCCCTCGTCGATGTATTCCCGCACCCGCTTCGCGGCGGCCGGACCGAGGTCGAAGCGATCCTTCCCCGAGATCCAGAGCACCGGTGCCTGCATGAGGTCGTCGAGGCCCGCCGAGGGCGTTTCGACCACGTGCCAGGAAAGACCGGCGGGATAGTCGGTCCGCCAGGTCTCGAGCGACTCGAGGTGCTCGACGAGGTTGGCGATGTCGTGGCCGTGCCGGTTCCAGTCGGCCTCCGGGAGGTGTCGGCTCTTCCCCACGATCACCGGCCGACGGCCCTTCGCGAGGAAGAGCAACGCGAAGCTCGTCGCGACGATCGGGTCCTCGATCCTTCCCGGGCGGAAGGAGCCGGTGATCCCGTCCTGGCTGGCCAGGAAGAACTTCGATCCTTCCATGAACCAGTCGTGCTCGCCGATATACCGCCTCGCGGTGAACCGGCCCACCCGCTCGAGGCCGTAGAGATAGTAGTAGTGCCAGGTCGGGCCGTAGGCGGGGTTCTGCGTCACCGTGAAGTTGGATGCGAGCCAGTCGAGCCCCTTCTCGATCGGCTGCGGCGAGCTCGAGCCCCCGCAGCACCGCACCGCTTCGCCGCCGGCCCTCGCGGCCGGGCTGCCGATGTGCTGGGAGGTGATCCAGACGCTCGCAATCCCCGCGCAGGTCATGCTGCCCGACGGGGCCCGGCTGCCCGTGATCTCGTTGCGGGCGTCGAGCTCCATCTGGTAGCCCCACGAGCCGTTCTCGTTGCCGCAGGCCACCCAGTAGTTGTGGGCGCGGCTCCAAACCTCCTGTTTCACCTTCACGCCCGCCCGGTCGGCCTCGTGGAGCGCGAGCAGCGCGAACTGCGAGTTGGAGTTGTCGCCCGACCCCCTGCCGGGGCCGTACGACCACGACCCCGTCGCCGCTCCCTCGGAGATCTGGCTCAGCTCGAGCCACTTCACGTTCCGCTCGAGGAGCACGCGGTCGGCCGGAGCGCGGGCCATCGCGAGCACCATCGTCTGGAGCGACACCGAGTAGGTCTCGTCGGGGACCTGGGTCCGCAGCCAGTCGAGCGACCGCCTCATGCCGTCGTGCTTCGCCGGCACCCCGGCGTTGAGCAGGGCGAGCGTCACGAGCGCCGTCGCGCCGACGCGGGTCTCGTCCGTGCGGAAGGAGCACTCCCAGAAGCCGTTCTGCCGCTGCTGCGAGAGGAGCCATGCCGTCGATCGCTCGATCGATTGCTGGATCAGCGTCGAGGCGGGCGGGGCGTCGGCCGCCTGCGCCACGCCGCCGCGCAACACCGCCACGACCAGGGCGATCGGGAGAAAACCGCGGAATCGGGAGCGGCCGATGGGCATCGATTCAGTTTACACCCCGGGCTCGACGACGAGCCTTTGGCCCACCCCCGTCGCCGCTCGTTTGCCGGTTTCGGCCGGCTCGTCGATACTGAAGGGCTCTCGGCAGCATCGAACCTCAGGCGACCTCCCACGTGTCCACCGCACGACCCAAGACGATCGACGACGTGCTCCAGGAGTTCGCGCAGCACCGCCGGCTCATGCAGGAGGAGCTCCAGAAGGTGATCGTCGGGCAGTCCGACGTGATCGAGCAGCTCTTCGCGGCGATCTTCACGCGGGGGCACTGCCTCCTCGAGGGCGTTCCCGGCCTCGCGAAGACCCTCATGGTCTCGACGCTCGCCCGGATCCTCGACGTGGGCTTCAAGCGGGTGCAGTTCACCCCCGACCTCATGCCCTCCGACATCACGGGCA
>JBBAVU010000297.1:0-2817 GCA_040397565.1 Pirellulales bacterium
TACACGCTCGAGGACGACAACAAGCTCCTGGTCGACCTGGGCTTGAGCACGCTCTTCCTCTCCGGCCTCCTCATGGCCGCATTCACGGCCACCTCGAGCCTCTCCCGCGAGATCGAGAACAAGACCGTCGTCACGGTCGTGAGCAAGCCGGTGCCCCGCTGGCTCGTCGTGGCGGGCAAGTTCCTGGGGATCGTGGCGGCGCTCGCGACGGCCTACTGGCTGCTCGCCGTCGTCTTCCTGCTCACGGTCCGGCATCGCGTGCAGAGCACGGTGCGGGCGGAGGACACCTACGACGGCCCGGTGATCGCCTTCGGCCTGCTCGCGACGCTCGCGGCGGTCCTCGTCGCGGCCGGAGCCAACTATCTCTATCGACGGCCGTTCCCCTCCATCTTCGCGATCACGTCGGCGATCGCCGCGACCGTCACCTGGGCCATCGTGTCGTGCATCGACCGCGCCTGGTCGCTGCAGGATCCGGCGACCGACTTCAATCCGCAGCTCTGGATCGGGCTTGCGATGGTGTTCGAGGCGATCGTCGTCCTCTCGGCCATCGCGGTGGCGGCCTCCACGCGGCTCGGCCGGGTCGCGACGCTCGTCGTCTGCATCGCCGTGTTTCTCGCCGGCCTGGTGGGGGAGTATTTCCTGTCGCTCACGGCGGCGGGCCGGCGGCTGCTCCCGGCGGTCGCCGCCGTCGTGCCAAACTTCCAGTTCTTCTGGCCGGCCGATGCGCTCACCCAGGGGCAGCCGATTCCGCTTTCGCACCTCGGCCTGGTGAGCGGCTACGCGGTGGTGCTCTCGGCGTCGGCCCTCGCCCTGGCGGTGCTGCTCTTCCAGGGCCGCGACGTGGGCTAAGCATCGTGGGCTGAGAATTTCGCAGGAATACTGCGGTATTCACGCGGCGGCTTCGGCGGTGTCCGCGGCCGGCAGCCGGGCCGCCTCCACCTGCTCGATCTCCTCGCCGCAGCGGATGAGCCGCGCCGAGTTGAACACAACTGCCAGGCCGCTCACGACGTGCAGCAGGGCCGCCAGCACGGGGGAGACGAGGCCCGCGCCGGCGAGTGACATGAAGACGACGATGAACAGCCCTCCGATCACCATGTTCTGACGCATGACGGCGATCGTCCGCCGCGAGAGGTCCACGAGGAAGGGGATCCGGTCGAGGTTGCTGTTGAGCAGCGCGATCGACGCCGAGTGGATCGCGACGTCGCTGCCGGCCGCTCCCATCGCGATCGAGACGTCGCCGGCGGCGAGGGCTGGGGCGTCGTTGACGCCGTCGCCGACGACGGCCACGCGGTGGCCGGCCTGCTTGAGGGCATCGACCATCTCCAGCTTCTCGTGCGGCAGCACCTCCGCCTTGAACTCCTCGAAGTGCATCTGCCCCGCCACGCGACGGGCCACGCTCGTGCGGTCGCCGGTCAGCAGCACGAGCCGCGAGATGCCCATGCCGCGGAGCCGGTCCACGGCGCCCGCCGCCTCGGGCCGGGCGTTGTCCTCGAGCCCGATCCACCCCAGGAGCCGGCCGTCGCGAACGACATGCAGCACCGAGAGCCCCTCGGTGTCGGCCGCCGAACGGTCCGCCGCGAGTTGCTCGGGCACGGGCTCGCCCCGTTCGCCCAGTCGCTCAGCGATCCAGGAGGCCCGGCCCACCATCACGGTCGAGCCATCGCCGAATCCCGCGACGACGCCCCGGCCCGCCACCTCCTCGAAGCTGTCGCACGAAGCGAGTTCGACGCGGGCACGGCGGGCCATGGCGGTGACGGCGCGGGCCACCGGATGGCGGCTGTTCTGCTCGGCCGACGCCGCCACGGCAAGGAGCGTCGCCGGCTCGACACCCTCCGCGGGTGAAAGCCGGGTGACCTCGAGCACGCCGGTGGTGAGCGTGCCCGTCTTGTCGAAGACGATCGCGGTGAGGCCGCGTGCCGCTTCGAGCGTGGCCACGCTCTTGATGAGCACGCCGAGCCGGGCGGCGGCCGAGAGGCCCGCCACCATCGCCGTCGGCGTCGAGAGAATCAGGGCGCTCGGGCAGGCGATCACGAGCATGGCGATCGCCCGGTTGAAGGCGGTATCGGGCTGGTTCTTGAGGGCGAAGAAGAGCACGACGCCGACGATCATGAGGATCGTGGGCGTGTACCAGGCGGCGTACTGGTCGATGAGCCGCATGATGGGCGTCCGCGTCCGCTCGGCCTCGAGGATGAGATCCTTGACCCGGCCGAGCAGCGTGTCGGCGCCGGCCTTCGTGACCTCGATGTCGAGCACGCCGGTGAGGTTGATCGTGCCGCCGTAGACGTCGTCGCCCGCCGCCTTCTCCGCGGGCACCGATTCGCCGGTCACGCTCGCCTGGTTGACCGTGCTCGCGCCGCGGGTGACGCGGCCGTCGGCGGGAACCGTGTCGCCAGGCCTCACGCGGACCGTGTCTCCAGGCCGTAGCGTCGTCGCCTCGACCTGCTCCTCGCGAAACGCTTCGGTCGAGCTTCCGCCCACCCCCGCCGCCACGAGCCGGCTTGCCTTCGTGGGCGCGAGTCGAATCAGCGACTCGATGCTCGCCTCGGCGCCCGCGGCGGTCCGCCGCTCGATGAGCGAGGAGACGATCATGAAGAAGGCGACCGCCGCCGCCTCGACGTATTTTCCAGTGGACATCGCGCCGATGACGGCGAGGGCTACGAGCGCGTTCATCCCCGCCTTGCCGCGGAGGAGGTCGCCCGCGGCCGACGCCACCAGCGGCCCGGCCAGGAGCAGGATCGCGGCCATTGCCGGCAGAGCGGCAAAAAGCGGCTGCTTCCACAGCCATCCCGCGACGATCGCGCAGACGAGGAGCGTGCC
>JBBAVU010000298.1:0-2791 GCA_040397565.1 Pirellulales bacterium
GGAATGTTGTCACCGTGGGGAATGCGATCTTTGTCGCTCGCCACGGTCTGCCATGCCGTGCCGTCGCTCGACACGGCCACCTCGTACCGGGTGGCGAGCCGATCGGAGTACTTCGGCGAGGGGCTGCGGTCGCGGCTCCAGGCGATCCGGTGGATCTCCGCAGGCTCCGCGAACTCGAGCCGCACCCAGCCCGTGCCTCGCTCGTTCGAGATCCAGGACCGCTCGTCGCCATACCGCCCGTCGTTGACGTGCTCGAGCTTGTGAATGGCGTAGCCCGGCAGCGTGCTCGACGCGGTCGGCTTCGCCCCGATCGCCACGTTCGTGCCGTCGGTCGCGAAGACCTCGAGTTCGTCGATGCACGGCTGGCTGTTTCCCGTGGTCTCGAGCACCGTGAACCGGAGGAACCGTGCCTTCACCGCCGGGAACGCATCGACGTTCTCCTGCGGCGAGACCTGCGGCCGCAGGGCCGGGGAACCGCCGGGCGAGTCTGCCTGCGGAAGCAGTTCGGCCAGCCGGCCGCTCGCCGAGGCGATCTGCCGCTCGAGCGACGCGATGGCACGCTGCCGCTCGGCGTCTTCCTTCGGGTTGGGGATCGGCCGCTCACCGTGCTGCACTCCCTCGAACACCGCCTTGATCCGGTAGTAGTCGGTCTGCGGCACCGGGTCGAACTTGTGGTCGTGGCAGCGGGCGCAGCCCACCGTGAGCCCGAGGAACGCCGAGGCCGTCGTGCCCACCATGTCGTGCAGTTCGTCCGCTCGCTGGTTCGACGTGAGCACGATGTCGGGCGACTTGACCTTGTCCGTCGGGCCGCCGACGAGAAAGCCGGTGGCCACGTCCTCGCCGCAGGCATCGCCGGCGATTTGGGACTTCACGAACTGGTCGAACGGCTTGTCGTCGTTGAACGCCTGGATGACCCAGTCGCGATAGGGCCAGGCGTTGGGTCGATGCTGGTTCATCTCGAAGCCATGGCTCTCGGCAAACCGCACGACGTCGAGCCAGTGCCTCGCCCACCGCTCCCCGTGACGCGGCGAGGCGAGCAACCGATTCACGAGCTCTCGGTAGGGCGTGTCGGCGCTGCCGTTCCGGCGGCAGGCCTCCTCGAAGGCCGTGATCTCCTCGGGTGATGGGGGCAGCCCGACGAGGTCAAACGACACGCGGCGGATGAGCGATCTCGGATCGGCCTCGGGATTGAAGCCGAGCCCCTTCTCGGAAAGCTTCGCGGCGATGAAGGCATCGATCGGGTTGGCCGGCTGTCCGCCCGAAAGGCTCGGAGGCTCGGGCCGCGCAAGCGGCTGGAACGCCCAGTGATCGGCCCCCTTGGCGGGCTTGGCCCCTCCCTCGGGCATGAGCGACTCGGGCAGCGTCGCGAGGTCGTCGGGCCAGGGGGCGCCAGCCGTGATCCACTGCTTCAGAAGGGCCTGTTCCTCGGCGGTGAGCGGCTCGCCTTCGGCCGGCATCCGCGACTCCTTGTCGCTCGTCGTGATGCGGACGAAGAGTTCGCTCTCGTCGGGCTTGCCCGCGACGATGCCAACAGCGGCTGAATCCCCGCCTTTAAAGGCCTTCTCCCGCAGGTCGATCCGATAGCCGCTCTCGGCCTCGTTCGGCCCGTGGCAGGATCCGCAGCGGGCGGCCAGCAGCGGTGCCACCCGTCCGGCGAAGTCGATCCCCTCGCCGGCCGCCGGCGGGGTCGCGAGGGTCGTCATGCCGACCACGCACGCGACGACGACGATCGATGCCCCGCGGGATCGTGAACGGTCGTGGACTGGCATGGCCATACCCAAAATTGTAGCTCCAGGGCCGGTCAGGCCTCGATCCCAGACAGTGCAAATCCGTTACGTTTTTCAGGGCGTGGTTTACCCCGGCGTCCGCTGCGAGCGGTCGGTGGAACCCCGTTCGACGGCCCGCAGGCGGGCTGGTGTGAGGCCGGTGTGGCGGCGGAGGAACGTCGTCATGTATTGCACCGAGGGGAAGCCGGTGCGGCTCGCGATCGACTTCAGCGGCAACTCGGTCTCGGCCACGAGCCGCCGCAAGCCCGCGAGCCGCAGCCGCACGAACTCGTCGTGGATCGAGCGGCCGACGACGGCTCGGAACCGGTGCTCCAGCGAGGAGCGGGAGATGCAGGCTTCTTTCGCGATGCCGACGACGTCGGGCTTCGACCAGGGCTTCGCCCGCAGCCGCTCGAGCGCGAGCAGGATCACCTCGTCCCGGGTCGCCATCGTGTCGGTGCTCATGCGGGCCACGACGCCGATCGGCGGAATCACGGTCGGCGGCGCCGAACGGGACCGTGCCTTCCGCCATTGACCGGCCGAGAGCCGCATGAGCCGATCGAGCGCGGCCGCGGCCTCGTAGCCGATCCGCCTCGCCGCCTGGTCGATGCTCGAGAGCGGCGGGTCGGTGAGCTCGCAGATCATCTGGTCGTTGTCGACGCCGAGCACGGCGACGTCGTGCGGGACGCGCAAGCCGAGCGCGCGGCAGGCCTCGAGGACGTGCCGAGCCCGGACGTCGTTGCAGGCCATGAGCCCCACGGGCTTCGGGAGCGAGGCGATCCAGCCGGAGAGTTCCCGCTGGAGATCCCCCCAGCGTCGGGCCGTCGCGTGACGGCCGGTGAAGACGCGGCAGGGACGACCGAACGCCTTCGCAGCCTCGCCGAAGGCCTTGGCCCGCTCCTCCGACCAGCCGCTCGTCGCGGTTCGCGGATAGCCGTAGAAGGCGAGCGATTCGAACCCGCAGGCAATGAGGTGCTCGGCGCCGAGCCGGCCGATCGCCGCGTTGTCGGTGTAGATGTAGGGGA
>JBBAVU010000299.1:0-2776 GCA_040397565.1 Pirellulales bacterium
TCTCGGGCTTCTTGACCTCGCCGAACGACCAGCTGCGGATGTCGTGCGGCCGCGCGAGGCTGATCTTCACGGCCGAGTAGTCGTTGACGCGATCGTAGGTGGCTTCACCGATGCTCACGTGTCATCTCCCTTTTTTTCTCTGAACCCGGTCGACGGCCCGCGTTTTCAACCTCGACTGACTTCGATCCGAATCCGCCCGTGTCGCTCGACCCACCGCCCCGTCGCCGGGGCGAGCCGGGGTCGGTGGAAGATCGAGGAGCCTTGGGCCGCCGCGGCCCTCAGCGACGAGACTTCCGCCGACTCCGGCGACTCACTCAAATGCGTCTCTTCTCCAGTTGCATGTTGAGGGCCAAGCCCCGGATCTCGTTGGTGAGCACGTCGAAGCTGGCGGGCGTGCCGGCCTCGAGCGTGTTCTCCCCCTTCACCATGCTCTCGTAGATCTTCGTCCGCCCCTCCACGTCGTCGCTCTTCACGGTGAGCAGCTCCTGGAGGATGTAGGCGGCCCCGTAGGCCTCGAGCGCCCAGACTTCCATCTCCCCGAAGCGCTGGCCGCCGAAGCGGGCCTTGCCGCCGAGCGGCTGCTGGGTGATGAGCGAGTAGGGGCCGGTCGACCGGGCGTGGACCTTGTCGTCGACGAGGTGGTGGAGCTTGAGCATGTAGATGTAGCCCACCGTCGTCTCCTGCTCGAGCGGCTCGCCGGTGCGGCCGTCGTAGAGCTGCGCCTTGCCGTGCTTGGGCAGGCCGGCCTCGGCGAGCACCTTGTTGATGTCGTCCTCGCTGGCGCCGTCGAACACGGGCGTGATCGCCTGGAAGCCGAGGAGCTTGCCGGCCCAGCCCAGGTGGGTCTCCAGGATCTGGCCCACGTTCATGCGGCTCGGCACGCCGAGCGGATTGAGCAGGATCTGCACGGGCGTGCCGTCCTTGAGGAACGGCATGTCCTCCTTGGGGAGGATCTTGGCGATCACGCCCTTGTTGCCGTGCCGGCCGGCCATCTTGTCGCCGACCGAGATCACCCGCTTGGCGGCCACGTAGACCTTCACCATCTGCAGCACGCCCGGCCGCAGCTCGTCGCCGCGCTTCAGGCTGTTGAGCCGACGGTCGCGGGCGTCGATCGCCTCCTCGACGGCGGGCCAGAGGGTCTTGACGAGCTTGTCGACGGCCGCCCGCCGCTCCGGCGAGCGGATCTCGAGCGCCTCCCACTGGAACGAGCCGGCCCGCTCGGCCACCACCTTGTGGTCCTGGTTCCGCACCAGAGGGCTGCCGTCGGCCGCGGTCAGCGGCTTCTGCAGCACCTTCTCGACCTCCGAGACGAGCGCCCCGAAGGCCTCGGCGATCTGCAGGTTGCCCGCCGCCTCGGCATCCTTGAGCTGCTTTTGGAACTCGCGCCGCTCGTCCTCCGACAGGCTCATCTGCCGCGAGAACTTCTCGGTGGCGGTGACGATGCCCTCGACGCCCGACGGCACCTCCAGCGAGTCGTTCTTCACGTCCTCGCCCGCCCGGCCGAAGATCGCGTGGAGCAGCTTCTCCTCGGGCGTGAGCTCGGTCTTGCTCTTCGGCGAGACCTTGCCGACGAGGATGTCGCCCGGCCGCACGTAGGTGCCGATGCGGACGATGCCGCTTTCGTCGAGGTTGTGCAGCGCCCGCTCGCCCACGTTGGGGATGTCGCGGGTGAACTCCTCGCGGCCGAGCTTCGTGTCGCGGATTTCGATGTCGTATTCCTCGATGTGGATCGAGGTGTAGACGTCGTCCTCCACCAGCTCCTCGCTGATGATGATCGCGTCCTCGAAGTTGAAACCGTCCCAGGCCATGAACCCGACGAGCACGTTGCGGCCCAGGGCCAGTTCGCCCTTGTAGGTGGCGGCCCCGTCGGCGATCACGTCGCCCTTCTCGACCTTCTGGCCGAGCGCCACGATCGGCTTCTGGTTCTGGCAGGTGCGCTCGTTGAGGCCCACGTATTTCCTCAGCACGTAGCGATCGACCTGCCCGCCCCCCGCCGCCGGCCCGATCTCGATCGAGTCGGCGTCGACGTAGGTCACGGTGCCCTTGCGGGCGGCCCTGACGATGAGGCCCGAGTTGGCCGCCACGTCGCGCTCCATGCCGGTGGCCACCACCGGCGGCTCGGTGACGAGCAGCGGCACCGCCTGCCGCTGCATGTTGGAGCCCATCAGGGCCCGGTTGGCGTCGTCGTGCTCGAGGAACGGGATCAGGCCCGCCGACACGCCCACCATCTGGCTCGGCGCCACGTCGATGTACTGGATGTCCTCGGCCGGCACGAGCACGAAGTCGCCGCGGTAGCGGGCGATGATGTTGTCGCCCACGAGCTTGCCATCGACCACGGTCGCGTCGGCGGGGGCCAGGTGCGCCTCGTGCTCCTCGTCGGCCCGCAGCCAGACCACGTCGTCGGTGAGCCGGCTCTTCGACACCTTGCGGTAGGGCGTGACGAGGAACCCGTAGGAGTCGACGCCCGAGTAGATCGCCATGCTGGAGATCAGGCCGATGTTGGTGCCTTCCGGCGTCTCGATCGGGCAGATGCGGCCGTAGTGGGAGATGTGGACGTCGCGGACCTCGAAGCCGGCCCGCTTGCGGTTCAAGCCGCCGGGGCCGAGCGCCGACAGCCGCCGCTCGTGCGTGAGCATCGACAGCGGGTTGGTCTGGTCGACCACCTGCGAGAGCTCGCCGCGGCCGAAGAAATACTCGATCGCCGCGGAGATGCTCTTCGGATTGATGAGCGTGCGCGGCGACATCTCGGCCACGTCCTTGAGGCTCATCCGCTCCT
>JBBAVU010000300.1:0-2776 GCA_040397565.1 Pirellulales bacterium
CAGCCCCGAACCCAGCACGTTCGACGTGCCGAAAAGGCGTCGCGAAAGACCGCAGCACTGGGGAAACACCGTGAAAAACCCGGGTTGGGAAACGGCGGCGGGCCTTCTACGATCCCGGCATGGATCGCCTGCTCCGAGGCCGTATCGCCGCAGCCATGCTCGCCTGGAGTGCGACGCCGCTCTTCGTCGGATGCTCGACGCTTGCTCGGCCCGAATGGCTCTACCCGGGGCCCGCCGAACTCCAACGGCGGCGGGCGGTGAAGTTCGATCCCTACCTGCAGGACGACATCGGCCCCTACCAGTTCCGCCTGCCGCTCATGGACGGCAGCCGGCCCCGCGACTATCTCGAACCGGTGCCGGAAGTGAAACGCTCCCGCTGGTGGGCCGAGGGTCGGTGAGGCCGCAACCGAACGGCGGAGTCAGGCCTTCGGCTCGTAGCCGAGGTTCGGCGCAAGCCACCGCTCGATTTCCTTCACGCTCATGCCCTTGCGGGCGGCGTAGCTCTCCACCTGCTCGAGCGTGATCCGGTCCACCGCGAAGTAGCGGCTCTCCGGATGGGCGAAGTAGAGCCCGCTCACGCTCGCCGCCGGCGTCATGGCGCAGTTCTCGGTGAGCTGCATGCCGGCCCTCTTCTCGACTTCGAGCAGCTTGAAGAGCGCCACCTTCTCCGTATGGTCGGGGCAGGCCGGATAGCCCGGAGCGGGGCGGATGCCGCGGTACCGCTCCTCGATCAAGTCCTCGTTGGTGAAACGCTCGTCCTGGCCGTAGCCCCACTCATTCCGCACCTTCTCATGAAGCCACTCGGCGAATGCCTCCGCGAGCCGGTCGGCGATCGCCTTCACGAGGATGGAGGAGTAGTCGTCGTGCTTCGCGTCGTACTCGCGGCAGAGCTCGTCGCAGCCGTGGCCCGCCGTGACCGCGAAGCCGCCGACGTAGTCCTTGCGGCCGCTCTCCACCGGCGCCACGAAATCGGCCAGGGCGTGGAAGACGTCCTGCCCCTTGCGTTCCCACTGCTGGCGGAGCGTGTGGACGCGGCCGACCTCGATCGTGCGGCCGTCGTCGGCATAGAGGGCGATGTCGTCACCGACCGCGTTGGCCGGGAAGAACCCGTAGACGCCGCGGGCCTTGAGCAGCTTCTCCCGCTCGATCCGGCCGAGCATCGCCTGCGCGTCGTCGAACAGCTTCTTCGCCTCGACGCCCACCCGCGGGTCCTGAAAGATCGCCGGATACTTCCCCCTGAGCTCCCAGGCCATGAAGAAGGGGGACCAGTCGATGTAGGGCACGAGCGTCGAGAGCGGCACGTCATCGAGCGTGCGAAGCCCGAGGAACTCCGGCTTCTCGATGTCGGCCTGCCGCCAGTCGCAGGTCCATTTCGCGGCGACGGCACGGGCGTAGGGCACGAGCGCCACCTGCTGCCGGCGGGAGAATGCCTCGACCTCGCGACGCTGCTGCTCGCGGACCTCGGCGGCATACGCCTGGCGGCTCGCGGGATTCACGAGCTTCTCGACCACGCCCGCCGCCCGCGAGGCATCGGAGACGTGCACCACTTCGGAGGAGTATTTCGGTGCGATCCGCACTGCGGTGTGCTTCGTGGAGGTGGTGGCGCCGCCGATCAGGATCGGCATCTTCAGGCCTTCGTGCTCGAAGGCCTCGGCCACCTGCACCATCTCGTCGAGGCTCGGCGTGATGAGCCCGCTCAGGCCCACGACGTCCACCTTGTGCTCCTTCGCGGCATCGACGATCTTCGTCGCGTTGACCATCACGCCCAGGTCGATCACCTCGTAGCCGTTGCAGCCGAGCACGACGCCGACGATGTTCTTGCCGATGTCGTGCACGTCGCCCTTCACGGTCGCCATGAGCACCTTCCCACGGGACGACTGGGCCTGGCCGCTCCGCTTCCGCTCCTCCTCCATGAACGGGAGCAGGTACTGCACCGCCTTCTTCATGACCCGCGCGCTCTTGACCACCTGCGGCAGGAACATCTTCCCCTCGCCGAAGAGGTCGCCGACGACCTGCATGCCGCGCATGAGCGGCCCCTCGATCACCTCGAGGCTCGTCGCATACGCCAGCCGGGCGGCCTCGACGTCCTCGTCGATGTGGTCGGCGATCCCCTTCACGAGCGAGTGGGCGAGCCGCTCCTCGACCGGCAGCGCCCTCCATGCGTCGGCCGCGACCACGGCGTCGCCGTCCTTCCGCTTCACTCGCTCGGCATGCTCGATGAGCCGCTCCGTTGCGTCCTCTCGGCGGTTGAAGAGCACGTCCTCGATGCGGGAGAGCAGTTCCGGCTCGATCTCCTCGTAGACGGCGAGTTGGCCGGCGTTGACGATCCCCATGTCCATGCCGGCCCGGATCGCGTGGTAGAGGAACGCGGCGTGCATCGCCTCGCGGACGGTGTCGTTGCCGCGGAAGGAGAAGGAGATGTTGCTGACCCCGCCCGAGACCCTCGCCCCGGGCAGCTCCGCCTTGATCCGGCGGACGGCCTCGATGAAGCTCATCGCGTAGGTGTTGTGCTCCTCGATCCCCGTGGCGACGGTGAGGATGTTGGGGTCGAAGATGATGTCCTCGGGGCGGAAGCCCGCCTCGCGGACGAGCAGGTCATAGGCCCGCTTGCAGATCGCGAACCGGTGGTCCGTCTCCGTCGCCTGGCCCTTCTCGTCGAAGGCCATCACGACGGCCGCGGCGCCATAGCGGCGGATGAGCCTCGCCTGCCGCAGGAACTCCTCCTCCCCCTCCTTGAGGCTGATCGAGTTGACGATCCCCTTGCCCTGGACGCACT
>JBBAVU010000301.1:0-2773 GCA_040397565.1 Pirellulales bacterium
TGGAAAACGCCTTTTTAACCGGACGCGAGGGCCCGCAGGGCGGCCGCGAGGAAGGCCCCGACCTTGGCAGGGTCCTTGAGTCCGGGCCGCCGCTCCACGCCACTGGCCGTATCGACGGCCTCGATCGTGAACGCCCCGCACGCCTCCCGGACGGCCCGTTCCACGTTGTCGGCCGTGAGTCCGCCGGCAAGCGCCGCCGCCACGCGAAACGGTTCCTCTCGGGCAAGCGCCGTCCAGTCCACCGTGTCTCCGCTGCCGCCGAGCCGGCCGGCGGGCGTTCCACGCGCAACGGCCGCGTCCACGAGCATCATCGCGGGGGCCGCGCCCGAGGCGACCGCGAGGGCGAGCCAGGCCCTCGCCGCGACAAGGCCGTCGGCCTCGAGCCTCGCCGCGCGGATCACGGGCGTGGGCGAGAGCTCCCGGCACCGCTCCGGCGGGTCGGCCGCACACGGCTCGCCGGAAACGAGCGGGCCATGCAGCTGGATCGCATCGAGGCCCACGGCGACCGCCGTCTCCTTCATCGCCGACACGTCGGCCCCGGCGAAGACGCCGACGCACGCGATTGCCTCGGGCGTGGCGTCGCGGATCGCGCGGGCCGCATCGAGCCCCACGGCCCTCGGGGAGCCGGGCACGAAGTTGATGCCGATGGCGATCGTTCCGGGACCGGCGGCGTGATGCCGCGCAGCCTCCGCGACGAACCGGGCGTCGTCGGGCGAAGTGATCCCGCAGATCTTCACGCGAAACAGCGGAGGCTGCTCCGGGCTCGTGTCGTTCACCGTTCAACCGCCTTCATCGTCACACTCCTCGCCACCGATCGGCCCGTGGCCCTCTTTCCCGTTCGGAAAAGTCTACGGGCCGCCCGCCGGGTGGAGGAAGCCGCGGCCAAAGGCCGAAACGATCTTTCGGGGCGGTGCCGTTGCCCGCCCGTCGCGATTCCTCCGGACGTACCTTCATGCCCTCACCTGCGCGACCGCGTTCCACCCGCCCCTTCCTCGCCGCCCCGCGGACGGCCTTCTACTACCCTGCGAGGGGAATCGACGCGGCCCGAGGCAACCTCGAGCGGGCGATCCGCCGCAGCGAGGGGATCGGCATGGTGGTCGGCGGGCCGGGCACGGGCAAGTCGCTCCTGCTCTCGGTGATCGCCGAACAGGTCCGCGACGACTTCGACATCGCGCTGCTCACCGGCGCGAGGATCTGCACACGGCGGGCGCTCTGGCAATCGATCCTCGCCGAGCTCGGCGAGCCCTACCGCGGCATCGACGAGGCCGACCTCCGGATCGGAGTGCTCGAGCGGATCCGCGGGCTCTCCGCGACGGGCTCGGGGCTCGTGATCCTCGTCGACGAGGCCCACACGCTTCCGATACGCCTCCTCGAGGAGCTGCGGCTGCTCTCGAACGTCCCCACGCCGCTCCCCGCGGTGCACGTCGTGCTCGCCGGCACCACCGACCTCGAGGAGCGGCTCGCCTCGCCGCGGATGGAGGCGCTCGCGCAGCGGATCGCGGTGCGGGCCTACCTCGAGCCGCTCGACCACGCTGAAACGGTCGCCTACCTCCGTTCGCAGTGCGCGGCGGCGTCGATGAACTGGGACTCCACGTTCGAGACCGGCTGCGACGACGCCGTCTTCACGATCACCGACGGCGTGCCGCGGCTCATCAACCAGCTGTGCGACCACGCGCTCGTGCGGGCGCAGGAGCAGGGCCGCAGCCGGATCAAGACGGGCGAGATCGAGGAGGCGTGGCGGCAGATCCAGCAGCTGCCGAGCCCCTCTCCGGCATCGTTCGCGCCGGCCGCGAACGTCTCCGACGAGCCCGGGCCCGCGTCGGGCGAACGGGTCGTCGCCGGCGGCAGCTTCGGCGGCGATGGGGGAACTGCGATCGAGTTCTGCTCGCTCGAGGACGAACTCCTCCTGCGGCACGACGTTCCCGCCGGCGACGTTCCCGCCTCCGACCTTCCCGGCTCCGAGATGGCGACCGACGTGGTCGCCTTCGAGGAGGCCGCCGGCGATCCTTGGACCGGCCCGGAGGTGGAGCTCGTGTTCGACCCCGCCGACGATCCTTTCGAGGAATATTTTGATTCGGAGGAGCCGGTGGCTGAACGGCTCGTCGTCCGCGGGCCGGACGATTTTCGGGATCGGCTCCACGTGGCCAGCCGCGAGGGCGCCGACCTTGCCGGGCGGATCGAGGCGTGGGAACGGGCGGAGGCGGTCGTCGCAACCGCGGGGGAATCGGCGGGCGGCCGGGGGCGTGCGAGCGAGCCTGTGCGGACGGCAGGCGGAGGGATGGCGGCTGCCCCGACGGCTGCGATCGAGACGGCCCCTTCGGCCGACTCCCTCGTCGCGATCGACGATTCCGACATGGTCGTGATCGAGGAGGACGAATACGTCGCGGCCGACGACACGAAGCGGTCGATCTTCGCGGTGCGGCCGGGTGACTACCGCAGCCTGTTCGCGCGGCTGCGGCGGGGCGACGGCAGCGAGTCGGGCCGGTAGACTCCCCGGCGTGAGCGACCTCCATTCCCGCGACGACTGGCCCGCAGGACGGGTGCTTGTCCAGGCGGCGACGTACAACGAGCGGGAGAACATCGGCCCGCTCATCGAGGCAGTGCTCGCGGCGTCGCCCGAGATCCAGTTCCTCGTGATCGACGACGATTCGCCCGACGGCACGGGCCGCTTCGCGCTCGAGGTCGCCGAGCGCGAGCCACGGCTGCACGTGATCGTGCGGCGGGGCAGGCGGGGGCTCGGCAGCGCCATCCTCGAGGGCTTCCGGATCGCGAA
>JBBAVU010000302.1:0-2747 GCA_040397565.1 Pirellulales bacterium
CGAGGAAGTCGGCCACCTGGTGGACGAACGAGTGCTCGTAGCCGATCGCCAGGCCCGGCACCCACCACTTCCCCATGTAGGGATGGTCGCCGTCGGTGACGTGGATGCTCTTCCAGCCCCGCATCGGCCCGTCGTCCTTGTAGTCGAACACCTGGAGCCGGTGCAGGTCGTGGAGATCCCACTTGAGGCTCATGTTCTCGCCGTTGATCTCGAACGTGTAGAGCGCCTTGTGGCCGCGGGCGTAGCGGGTGCTCTCGAAGAGGCCGAGGGACCCGTTCTTGAAGTGGCAGAGGAAGGAACAGGCGTCGTCGATGCCGACCGGTTCCTTCTTGCCGGTGAGCTGGTGGGTCCGCTCCTTCACGAACGTCTCGGTCATGGCCGTGACGTCGGCGACCGACCCGTTGAGCCAGATCGCCGTGTCGATGCAGTGGGCGAGCAGGTCGCCCGTCACGCCGCTGCCGGCCGCCTTCGCGTCGAGCCGCCAGAGGGCAGCGCCCCCCTGCGGCAGATCGGCGTTGATCGTCCAGTCCTGGAGGAACTCGGCCCGGTAGTGAAACACCCGGCCGAGCTTCCCGGAGTCGATGATCTGCTTGGCGAACGTCACCGCCGGGATGCGGCGGTAGTTGTACCAGACGGTGTTGGGCACGCCCGCCTTCTCGACCGCCGCCACCATCTTCTCCCCCTCGGCCGTGTCCATCGACAGCGGCTTCTCGCAGAGGATCGCCTTGCCGTGCTTCGCCGCTTCGATCGCGATCTCGGCGTGGAGGTTGTTCGGCGTGCAGATGTCGACGGCGTCGATGTCGTCGGCCGCCACGAGCTTCCGCCAGTCGGGCTCGACCCGCGAGTAGCCCCAGCGGTCGGCGAAGTCCTTGGCCTTCGCGGCGTCGCGGGCCGACACCGCCTGGAGCACGGGCAGGTACTCCAGGTCGAAGAAGTCCTTCACGCGGTTGTAGCCGTTGGAGTGGGCCCGGCCCATGAAGCCGTAGCCGATCATGCCGATGCGAAGCGGTTTTGCCATGGTTTTCCTTTCGTCAGTTCCAGCCGTGGGCGTCGCGGACGGCGATCATGGTCTTCAAAATCGTGTTCCAGGTCTTCGGGTTTTCGAGCGTGGCGTTGGGGAACATGCAGCCGTCCCAGCAGATGTGCTCGATGCCGCGATCGGCGGCGCCCTCGAGCCAGAGCCCCGAGCACTTCACGATGTCGAGTTTCCCCTTCGGATCGTCGGCGGGGCAGTGCTTGCCGGTCTTGTCGTGGGAACCCGCGCCGTGGACCTCGCCGTCGTTCTGTGCGACGTGGAAGTCGATCGTCCAGGGCCGCAGCTTCGCGACCATCTTCTCGTAGGCGGGCCAGAACTCCGCCTCCGTGTAGCCCGGCTGCACGAGCGCGTGCTCCGGCGCGTTGTAGCCGAGGAGATAGAGATAGGTGTGGGCGAGGTCGGCCTGGAATCCGAGCGTCTCCGGCATGCCGACCTCCTCGAGGAGGTCCAGCATGTCCTTCCAGGAGTGCATGCCGGCCCAGCAGATCTCCCCTTCGGCCGCCAGCCGCTGGCCGTTGTCCTGCGCGATCTTCGCCGCCTCGCGGAAGGTCGCCGCGATCTTGGCCGTGTTGGCCTGGGGGTTCTCCCGCCACTTGCCGACGCCGAACTCGGCCGAGTCGATCCGGATCACGCCGTACTTCCGCACGCCGTGCCGCTCGAACACCTTCGCGATCCGGCAGGCCATCCTCACGGCCGAGAGGAACTTCTCCTTCGCAGCCGCATCGCCCATCGCCGAATCGCCCACCGTGCCCGGCCAGACCGGCGCCACGAGCGACCCCACGGTGAACCCGTGGGCGCAGATCGTGTCGGCGATCCTCCCGAGCTCCGCGTCGCTCGCCTCGGGATTCGTGTGGGGCAGGAAGAGGAAGTAGTCGATGCCGTCGAACCGCTGGCCGTTCACGTTGGCCGCGGCCGTCAGCTCGAGCATCCGCTCGAGCGAGATCGGCGGCTCCTGGCCGGGATCGGATCCCTTCCCGACGAGGCCGGGCCACATCGCGTTATGAAGCTTCGGGGCGGTGTGCGTCATCTCAACGCTTCTTTCCATGCTTGGGGAGATCGGGGTGGACGTCGGGACCGAAGTAGCGGAGCGAAACGAGCGGGCCGGGGCCGGTGTTCTCCACCGTGTAGCCGGCGGCCGCGGCGTCGGCCGAGATGAAGAGCTCGTCGGAGGTCATCTCACCAAATCGAATCAGCGTGGGCGTGGCGACGTCGTGGACGCCCACCTTCCCCTCGCCCTGGACCGTGATCCAGCCGCTCGCGCCCGCGTCCTTCACGGTGATCTTCGCGCCCGGCTCGAGCGTGAGCTCCTTGGCGCTGAAGAGCTGCCGGCCGTCCACGTGGCCGTACACGATCCAGGTGTCGGTGGCGCCGGGGAGGCTCCGCTTTTCGTCCACGATCGGCGAGAGGAAGTTGCTCTCCTTGTAGTGCGTGTCGACGTTCTTTTCCCAGTCGAGCTGGCCGATGATGAAGTCGAGGTCGTGGTGCTTCTCCTTCGGCATGTCCTTCACGAGCAGGCTCCAGGGCACCGCGCGGCCCTCGACGAGCGACTGGAACATCGCGAAGACGTCGCTGCCCCACTGCGGCTCGTAGGTCAAAAGCGAGCCCGGCGCGTGGAGCACGCCCGGCGGGATGAGCCAGCCGGTGCCCCGCTCGAGGCGGTAGGCCTTCGAGTGGTAGAGGATGCCGTTGTCCCCCCTGTTCCAGTTCTCGA
>JBBAVU010000303.1:0-2742 GCA_040397565.1 Pirellulales bacterium
CCACATCCGGGCGATCGCCGACGTGATGCGGAACTACCCGCCGCGGACGCCCGCCGCGCCGCCGCGCCGGAGCCGCTACTCGGGCCTCGAGATGCTCGAGATCCGCCCCGAAAGCAGTTTCACGATCGTGGGCGAGCGGACGAACGTGACCGGCTCCCGGGCCTTCGCCCGGCTCGTCAAGGAGGAGCGGTACGAGGAGGCTCTCGGCGTCGCCCGGCAGCAGGTGGAGAACGGGGCCAACATCATCGACGTCAACGTCGACGAGGGGATGCTCGACGGCGTGAAGGTGATGACCAAGTTCCTCACGCTCCTCTCCAGCGAGCCCGAGATCTCCCGCGTGCCGATCATGATCGACTCCTCGCGGTTCGAGGTGCTCGAGGCGGGGCTGAAGTGCGTCCAGGGGAAGGGGATCGTCAACTCGATCAGCCTCAAGGAGGGGGAGGAGAAGTTCCTCGAGCAGGCCCGGATCGTCCGCAGCCACGGGGCGGCCGTCGTGGTCATGGCCTTCGACGAGGAGGGGCAGGCGACCGACGTCGAGCGGCGGGTGGCGATCTGCGAGCGGGCCTACCGGCTGCTCACCGAGCGGGCCGGCTTCCCGCCCGAGGACATCATCTTCGACCCCAACATCCTCACCGTGGCCACGGGCATCGAGGAGCACAACCGCTACGCGGTGAACTTCATCGAGGCCACCCGGCGGATCAAGGCCGCGATGCCGGCGGTGAAGGTGTCGGGAGGCGTGAGCAACATCTCGTTCTCGTTCCGCGGCAACGACCCCGTCCGCGAGGCGATGCACTCCTGCTTCCTGTACCACGCCATCCAGGCGGGCATGGAGATGGGGATCGTCAACGCCGGCCAGCTCGCCGTCTACCAGGAGATCGAGCCGGAACTGAAGGAGCGGATCGAGGACGTGCTCTTCGACCGCCGGCCCGACGCCACCGAGCGGCTCGTCGAGTTCGCCGAGACGGTGAAGAAGCAGGAGGGGGGCGGGGCGGCCCAGGCCGACGCCTGGCGGAGCCTCGACGTGGAGGGGCGGCTGGCCCACGCGCTCATCAAGGGCATCGCGGACCACGTCGAGGAGGACGTGGAGGCCGCCCGCGGCGCGTATGCCACGAGCCTCGAGATCATCGAGGGGCCGCTGATGCGGGGCATGCAGACGGTCGGCGACCTGTTCGGCGAGGGCAAGATGTTCCTGCCGCAGGTGGTGAAGAGCGCCCGGGTGATGAAGCGGGCCGTGAACCACCTGCTCCCCTACATGGAGGCGGAGCGGCAGGCCGCCGGCACGAGCCAGGCGAAGCGGGGGCGGGTGCTGATGGCCACCGTCAAGGGCGACGTCCACGACATCGGCAAGAACATCGTGGGCGTCGTGCTCGGCTGCAACGGCTACGAGGTGGTGGACCTCGGCGTGATGGTCCCGTGCACGAAGATCATCGAGGAGGCGATCCGCAACGAGGTGGACGTGGTCGGGCTCTCCGGCCTGATCACGCCGAGCCTCGACGAGATGGTGCAGGTGGCCCGGGAGTTCGAGCACGAGGGGCTGAAGATGCCGCTGCTCATCGGCGGCGCCACGACCTCCGCCCGGCACACGGCCGTGAAGATCGCGCCCCAGTATTCCGGCGACGTGGTCCACGTGAACGACGCCTCGCGGGCCGCCGGCGTCGTGGAGCGGCTCCTGAACGTGGGGGCCCGGGAGGAGTTCTCGCAGGCCAACCGAGCGGCCCAGGCCCGCGACGTGGAGAACTTCAAGCGGCGGCAGGAGACGAAGCTCGTCCCCTACGCCACCGCCCGCACGCGGCGCTGGACCACCGACTGGGCGGCCGCGCCGATCGACGTGCCCGAGTTCCTCGGCGTGCGGACGCTGGCGAAGATCCCGCTCGGGGAACTGGTGCCCTTCATCGACTGGTCGCCGTTCTTCATGTCCTGGGAACTGAAGGGGAAGCACCCGGCGATCTTCGCCGACCCGGTCGTGGGGACGGAGGCCCGCAAGCTCCACGCCGACGCCCTGCGGATGCTCGACGAGATCATCCGCGACGACGCGCTCGTTTCGAAGGCGGTCTACGGGTTCTTCCCCGCCAACGCGACCGGCGACGACATCATCCTCTGGACCGACGAGTCGCGGACGGCCGAGCGGGGCCGGGTGCACACGCTACGGCAGCAGTGGGAGCGGAAGGGGCAAGAGGCCTACCACGCCCTGGCCGACTTCGTGGCCCCGGTGGAGAGCGGGCGGCAGGACTACATCGGCGCCTTCGCCTGCACGGCCGGCCACGGCTGCGAGGAACTCTGCCGCCGCTACGACGCCGAGCACGACGACTACTCCTCGATCCTGGCCAAGGCCCTGGCCGACCGGCTGGCCGAGGCCTGCGCGGAGTGGCTGCACGCCCGGGTCCGCGGGGAATGGGGCTACGGCCGCCACGAGCAGCTCACGGCCGAGGACCTGATCGAGGAGAAGTATCGGGGCATCCGCCCGGCCCCGGGCTATCCGGCCTGCCCGGACCACACGGAGAAGCGGTCGATCTTCGCGTGGCTGGATGCGGAGGACGCGGCGGGAATGACGCTCACGGAGAGTTGCGCGATGCTGCCGGCGGCGAGCGTCAGCGGGCTCTACTTCGCCCATCCGGAAAGCCGATATTTCGCGGTGGACCGGATCACCCGCGAGCAGGTCGAGGCCTACGCGGCCCGCAAGCGGATGCCGGTCGCCGAAGTCGAAAAGTGGCTGGCGCCGAACCTCGGCTACGATCCGTGAGC
>JBBAVU010000304.1:0-2734 GCA_040397565.1 Pirellulales bacterium
CGCCGCCGCGGCCTCGGCCGCGGTCGAGCGGCCCGCTGCGGCGATCAGGCCGGCGGAGAGTTGCGGGCTCGACCTGCCCACGGCACGGGAGAGCACCGCGTCCACCGCCTTGGGGTTGGCGGGATCGAGGGTCACGAACCGCTCCGCGGCCGCCACGCGTTCGTCGTCGGAGGCGTCGGGGCTGTCGATATCCGCAAGCAGTGCCGCCGCGATCTGCCCGATCTTTTCGTCGAGCGCGTTGCTGCCCGCGTGCTGGACGAGCGTCACAAGCTGGCTCTGGGCCGCGGTGGGCAGCATCTCCACGAGCCTGACGATCGCCGCGTCGGCCTCCGCGTCGAACGCGGCGGACGTGTCCTTCGGCCACCCGCGGGCCATGCCGGTGATCGCCGTGGCGGCCAGCTCCGGCGTCGTCTCCGGCAGCATTGCCAGGATTCGTGCCAACTCCTGGCCATCGGCACCACGGGCGACGTGCTCCGCTACCCGCTCCACGAGCCGCAACCAGCGCACGGGATTCACTGGGGCCTTGCAAGCGAGCACCGCGGGAAGCACGTCGGATGCCTGCGTCGCCGCTGCCGCGGTGGCGGCGTCGGCGAGCACGGGATCGGCGAGCGTGGCGGGATCGTTGATCATGGCGGTGACGATGGCCGCAGCCTTGCTTCCCGCGGCGAACTCGCCGAGCGCCTCGAGCGCGGCGAGGCGGACGAGCGGGGCGGGATCGTTTGCAATCCCCGACGCGACGAGCCTGTCGAGCGACGCCGAGTCCCGCGGCAGCACCTTCACGGCGTTCATGCGCACGCCGGGTGACGGGTGGCCGAGTGCGGCCCGGGCGGCATCAACGGCCGAGGCGTCTGCGTGCGGTCCCGCGACCGCGCCGAGCTGCCGCAATGTCCAGGCCGCATGGATCGCCGCGGCATTGAGACCGATCGCATCGACGCTCGTGTCGCGGAGCAGCTCGACGAGCGCCGGCACCGCGTCGCGGCCGCCGTCGCCTCGGCCGGCGGCACGCTCGACCAGTCGCCGCTGGGCACGGTCGCGCCAGAACTTGTTGTCGTCGCGGAGCAGGGAGACGAGTTCGTCCGTCGTCGCCTTGGCCAGCGGCGGGCGGACCCGGGAGGCCGGTTGACCGTAGACCACCCGCCAGATGCGGCCGTGGGTCTTGTCGCGCAAGGGGGTGACGTAGGCGCCGCGGCGGCCGGTCTCGAAGCCCGCCGGCGTGGGGTTGTGCTGGACGATGTAGTTGTACCAGTCGATGACCCAGACCTGGCCGTCAGGACCGACTTCGGCCTGGATGGGTGCGGTCCACTCGTCGTCACTGGCCAGCAGGTTCCCGCCCATGCGGCTGGAGAAGCCCGCACCGCTCGGCGTCAGCTCGAACGTCGCCACGATGTGCCCGGTCGGCTCGGTGACGAAGGCCGCGCGGTTCCAGTACGACTGCGGGTACGACCGCGCAGTGTAAAGACGGTGGCCGGCGGCGGCGGTGAAACGGCCATGATGATCGACCTGGCGGATCGGCACCGTCCCTCCGGCGACGCGTGGGGCGAGATCCATCTTCGGGCTGCCTGCGATGCCACCGAGCGTGGTCGCACTCCAGCCGCGGACCCGCTCGTACACGCGATTCGGTAGCGGCATGTGCTCGCTGGGGTTGCCGTTGGCGGTCGAGCCGAAGAGCAGCCCTTCTTCGCTGAAGCCGACACCCCAGGAATTGTTGTTGGTGCTCCGCAGGAACTCGAGTTTCGAGCCGTCGGGAAGGAAGCGGAAGAAGCCGGCCCCGAACCGATGCGGCTCGCCGCCCACTGTCCCGTTGAAGCCGGAGTAGCCCACGATGCCATAGACCCAGCCGTCGAGCCCCCAGGTGAGGTTGCTCGGACCGGCATGCGTGTCGGCGATGCCCCAGCCGGAAAAGATGATCTTCCGCTCGTCGGCCCGGCCGTCGCCGTCGGTATCGGCGAGGGAGAGCATGTGCGGCGCCTGGGCGACGATGAGGCCCCTGTCGTGGGCCAGCATGCTGGTGGGTATCGAGAGCTTGTCGGCGAAGAGATCACGGCGGTCGGCCCGCCCGTCGCCGTCGGTGTCGACGAGTACGACGATCCGGTCGTGCCCCTCGCCCTGGCCCGGCTCGACGAGGTCGTTCGGATAATCGACGCTCTCGGCGACGAACAGCCGGCCGTCGCCATCGAAGGCGATCGCCAGCGGCTTGCCCTGCAGCAGCGGTTCCGAGGCGACGAGTTCGACGCGGAATCCTGCGGGCGTGATCGCGTGCTTCATCGACTCCGCGGGGGGCAACGGCTTCTGCATCGTCGCGAGCGGTTCGAGGGTCTTGCCCCACTGCTTCGAATCCGGGTCGTAGAAGGGCACCTTCGCCGGCTGGTACTCGAACGGGGCGAGGTCGGCCGGCGAATGCCGCCCCTGACCGCCGAGGGACGGAACCTCGCCGGACGGTTCCACGGCTGACGCCAGGACTGTCGGCAGGCCGCAGGCCAACAGGGCGACCGTGCGAATGAGCCGATGCATCCGGACACACCTCAAAAAATTGAACCGCGGGTCGGGGAAGCGGGCCTGCATCAGGACGAAAAGGCCCACTCGGGCAGCTTTTTGATCGCGCCGCCGTGCATCGCGCTCTCGTGGGCGAGCAGGCCCGTGCAGGTCCAGTTCGCGCTCTGCCGCGCGTTGGGATAGGGGTCGCGGCCCTCGACGAGCGCCGTCACGAACTCGTGCACGAGGTGCGGGTGGCTGC
>JBBAVU010000305.1:0-2670 GCA_040397565.1 Pirellulales bacterium
CGTCAGGTCGGCGTGAGCGACGGCCGACCCGCGGGGGCCGCGGACCGCTGCTGCAGCCAGAGCACGATCGGCGACGCGATGAAGATCGTGCTGTAGGAGCCCGTGACGATGCCGACGAGCATCGTGAAGGCGAAGGCGTGGATGCCCTGCCCCCCGAACAGGTAGAGGATGAGCGTCGCGATGAACGCCGTTCCCGACGTGAGGATCGTGCGGCTGAGCGTCTGGTTGACCGCCTTGTCGATCATCGCCGCGCTCACCGTGGGACTCTTGCCGCGGATCTCGCGGAGCCTGTCGAAGATCACGATCGTGTCGTTGATCGAGAAGCCGACGATCGTGAGCAGGGCCGCCACGACGTCGAGGCTGATCTTGAAGTCGTCCACCAGGGCCCAGCCGAGGAACGGGGAGAGGTACTGGCTCATCGCGATCAGGGCGACCGTCACGAGGACGTCGTGCACGAGCGCGACGACCGCCGCGAGGCCGAAGGCCACGTTCTGGAACCGCAGCCAGACGTAGAGCACGATCATGACGACGCTCGCGACGAGGGCGTAGACCGCGGTCACCTGCGTGTTGCCGGCCACCTTGCCGCCGATGGCGTTCGACGAGAGGTAGACCGGCACGTCGGCCATCTCCTTGGCCATCCGATCCACGACCTTGCCGAGCGGCTCGGGCTCGACCGCCGTGGAGAGCGTCCAGGTCCTGTAGGGCTTCGAACGCGTCGTCATCTCCTCCGCCTCGAGCTGGAAGGCGGAGCCCCCGAGCCCCTCGGCGGCCATCGCTGCCTCGACGGCGGCCTGCAGCCGCGGAAGGCTTATCCGCTCCGGAAAATCGAGCACGACGGTCGTCGGCATGAGCCCGGTCTCGGCCGCCTCGGCGGTCTTCTCCGACTTCTCTGCGGCCGGCTTGCCCGCGGACGACTCGATTTTGCCGTAGCCCATCGACTGCGTCTTCAGCCGGCCGGGAAATACCTCACGGAGCAGTTCCTCGACCGCTTTCTGGTCCTTGACGGACGTGTCGATCTTGTAGCGGCTGCCCTCGGGCACGCCCTGGGACTGCATTGAACTGACGGCCGCGTCGCGGAGCGTTGAGACGGCCTTTCGGACGTCGGCGGCCGCGAGCTCCTGTCCTTCGCGGAACTCCACCTGCACGCTGCTGCCCCCGGTGAAGTCGATGTCGAAGAGCCCCTGGCCGCGGTAGTAGGCAGCAGCGCCGCCGAGCACCAGCAGCGCCAGCGAGAAGGCCATCGCCGTTCCCATCCAGGAGACGAACGGAATGTCGGTCTTGCCGAAGAGACGGGCCATCGAGAGCTGTTTGATCCAGCCGCACCGCTCGGCGAGGTCGAACAGGACACGCGAGCAGAAGACCGCGGTGAAGAGGTTGAGCGTGAGGCCCAGGATGAGTGTGATGGCGAAGCCCTTGAGCTGATCCGTGCCGATCGCGAAGAGCACGATGCCCGTGATGAGGGTCGTGAGATTGGAGTCGACGATCGTGGAGAAGGCCCGCTGGAAGCCGTTGCGGATCGCCATCCGGAGCGCCGCGCCGCGGTCGAGCTCCTCGCGTATCCGTTCGTAGATGAGCACGTTGGCATCGACGGCCATGCCGACCGACAGGACGAGGCCGGCGAGGCCGGCGAGCGTGAGCGCTGCCTTGAGGCTGATCACGAACGCGAGCACGAGCACCACGTTGAGCAGCACGGCGAGGTCGGCCACGAACCCCGCGAACCGGTAGTAGGCGAGCATGAACAGGAGCACGGCGGCCGTCGCGAACAGCATGGCGCGGGCGCCGGAACGGATCGTGTCGACGCCCAGCTGCGGGCTGATCGACTGCTCGCTCACCGGCTCGCTGACGAGGGCCGCCGGCAAACTCCCCGCGTTGAGCACGCCGACCAGAAAATTGACGTCCTCCTGCTTGAAGCTGCCGGTGATCTGGCCGCTCGAGCTGATGGCGCTGCGGATGGTCGGGGCCGAGAGCAGGACGTCGTCGAGCACGATGCCGAGGCGGCTCGTCAGCTGGTTCGCCGGGTCGGGCAGGTTGGCGCCGGTGAGGGCTCCGAAGAGCGACGAGCCCGCCGAGTTGAAGCTGAAGTTGACGCAGGGCTGGAGGTTCTGGTCGTAGCTCGAAAGCGCCCGGGTCAGAAACCCGCCGGTCACGTTGAACCGGTCGAGGACCACGAGCGCCTCGGTGCGGCCGTCGGGCGTCGAACGCGTGACGAGCCCCCGCTGCTCGGCCGGCCCCATCTTCCCCGTGTCGAGTTCGACCCACCTGCCGACCGGACGGCCCGCTTCGCTCACGGTGGAGCCGGTTGCCCGCGTGCCCGCCTCGATGACCTGCTTGTGCCTCGGGTCGTCGGGGTTGGCGGCGATCCGGAACTCGAGCACCCCGGCGCTCGACACCACCCTCTTGATGAGGTCGGTCTCCGCCTGGTCGACGGCTGGAACGATCACCTCGATCTGGTCGAGGCCGTACTGGCGGACGGTCACTTCCTTCTGCCCGCCGGGATTCACGCGGCGGCTCACGGCGGCGACGAGCTTGTCCATATCGATCCGGCCTGCGGGCACGCCCGCCTCGCCATCGGCGGCGCCCGCCTCGCCGTCGGCGGACTCACGGGCCGTCGCAGCCTGCTTCGCGGTGTCGACCTCGTAGACGAGGATCACGCCCCCCTTGAGGTCGATG
>JBBAVU010000306.1:0-2605 GCA_040397565.1 Pirellulales bacterium
TGGAACGTGAGCGGCCAGTTGCCGGTGCGGCCGACGATCAGGCCGAGCACGATCGGCGAGACGAAGCCGCCGAACTGGCCCATCATGTTCATCATGCCGCCGAGCGTGCCGGTGGCCCTGCCGCCGATGTCCATGCAGGTGGTCCAGGAGCCGGGCATCGTGAGATCCATCGCGAAGCTGACGAGCGCGATGAGGATCACGGCGACGTAGGGATTCGTCGCGAAGGTCGAGGCCAGGAGCAGGCCCGCGGCCGCCGTCATCGCGCCGGCCCCGATCCAGCTTCGCGCGCGGCCGATGCCGATCCGTCGGGCCAGCGGGGGCGTGAGCCAGCCGGCCACGAGCGAGCCGAATCCGCCCAGGAAGAGCGGCAGGCCGGCGAGGGCGGCGCTCGCCTTGAGGTCGAACTTCCAGACCTCGAGCAGGTAGGTCGGGAACCAGGTCACGAAGAAGTACCAGGCGTAGCTCATCGCGGCGTACTGCCCGCAGAGGCACCAGACCGTCCGCGAGGTCGCCATCCGCCGCCAGGGCACGTGGAGGTGGTCGCCTCCGGGGGGCGGCGGCGGCGGGAGGAGCGCGGCCTCGGCGGCATTCACGCCCGGGTGCGTCCGCGGGTCGTCGCGATACCACCAGGCGAAGACGACCGCCCAGGCGACGCCGGCCAACCCGAAGACGAGGAACGCCTGCCGCCAGTCCATCGTCGTGAGACAGAAGTAGACCAGCAGCGGCGTGACCGCGCCTCCCCAGCGGGCGCTCATCCACATGATGCCCTGCGCCCGCGACCGCTCCGTCGAAGGGAGCCAACGGTTGAACGCCTTCGTGAGATTCGGAAAGCAGCCCGCCTCGCCCGCGCCGAAGAGAAACCGCGTGACGGCGAGCGAGGTGAGGTTCCAGGCCCAGCCCGTGGCGGCGGTGAAGAAGCTCCACCAGAGCACGATCCGCAAGAGGACCTTGCGCGGTCCGATCCAGTCGCCGAGGTAGCCGCCGGGAATCTCGAAGAGGGCGTAGGCGAGCGTGAAGGCGGAGAAGACCCAGCTCATCTGTTCCTTCGTGAGCGCGAGGTCCCTCATCACGAGCGGCGCGGCCTGCGAGATCGCCACGCGGTCGATATACTGCAGCACGGCGAGGGTCACGGCGAACACGACCACGATTCCCCGGGTGCGTGTCGGCCGCGTGTTTTCGCCCGTTCCCTGCGTCATGGCCGCGACTATGCGGCTTGGGGCGCGTCCGGTCAAGCAGGAGCAACTATCGATGAGTGGGGCGAGCCATGAACGGGTCTGCCGGTTTCGTCGTCGCAATGACACGGGGCCGGTTCGCATCGGGGCGGTGAACGAGGGGGGAGTGGTCGACCTTTCGGCCGCGGGAATCACTTCGCTCACGGCCGTGCTCGATGCGGCCGACCCGGCTGCCATGGTGCGGCAAGCCCGGGCAACGGCGGGTTCTCCGCTGCCGATCGCCGATGTCGCGTTGCTAGCGCCCGTGGAGCGGCAGGAGGTCTGGGCGGCCGGCGTCACCTACCTGCGGAGCAAGACCGCGCGGATGGAGGAATCCGACTTCAGCGCCACCGCCTATGACCGCGTCTACGACGCCCCGCGGCCGGAGATCTTCTTCAAGTCGGTGGCCGAGAAGGTGGTCGGCCCCGGCGACGGCGTGGGCATCCGGGGCGACGCGAGGTGGAACGTGCCGGAGCCGGAGCTTGCGGTCGTGATGAACTCGCGGGGCGACATCGTGGGCTTCACGATCGGCAACGACATGAGCTCCCGCGACATCGAGGGGGAGAACCTGCTCTACCTGCCGCAGGCGAAGGTCTACGACCGCTCCTGTGGCCTGGGCCCATGGATCGTGCTCGGCTGCGACGAGGCGGAGGCCCGCGGCTGGACGGTCTCGATCAGGATCGACCGCGCGGGCCGCGAGGTCTTTTCCGGGCGAACCGGGATCGACCAGATCAAGCGGTCGTTCGACGAACTGGCCGGCTACCTCTGGCGGTCGCAGTCGTTTCCGCACGGCGTCGTCCTGCTCACGGGCACGGGCGTCGTTCCCGACGAGTCGTTCACGCTCGCCGCCGGAGATCGCGTCGCGATCACGATCGACGGGATCGGCGCCCTCGACAACGGTGTCGTGGTGGTCGTCTAATTTCAAGGAGTGAGGTCATGTGTGAGCACCGAGGTTCTGCGGCGTGGTGTTTCCTGATCGGCTGGGTGCTGGCCTGCGGCTGGCTGGCCGCGCCACCTGTCGCGATCGGTGGCGACTTCATGCTCTACTCGCCGAGTGGCTCGAAGCAGCGGCTGCTGGTCGTTCGTGCCCGGCCGACGAAGGACGGCGTCGAACTGGAGATGGCCCGCACGGTGAACCTCGGCTTCCCGGGGGGCACGATCGCGGCCCATGCGTCGCAGCCCCTGCTGTACGTCTCGGGTGGCCGTGGCGAGCATGGCCACAACGCAGCCGTCGTGCCGCTCGACGAGGCGGGACTGCCGGGGGAGCCGAAGCCCGTCTCGCTCGACCGCGGCTACGCCTCTCTCTCGACCGATCGCGCGGGCAAATTCCTGCTCGGCTGCGATTACGGCTCGGGGGCGGTGGACGTGTATCCGCTCGACGCCGCGGGCCTCCC
>JBBAVU010000307.1:0-2586 GCA_040397565.1 Pirellulales bacterium
TTCGTCCCGCGTCGAGCACGTCGTGTTTTCCGAGATCATGCCGAGGCTCGAGGCCCGCACGGCGGATTTCGGCGTCTGCATCCACGAAGGCCGGTTCACGTGGCAGTCGCACGGCCTCGCGCTCGTAGAAGACCTCGGCACGCGGTGGGAAACGGAGACCGGCTGTCCGCTGCCGCTCGGCGGGATCGTGGCCAGCCGCCGGCTGCCCGACGCGACGATCGCGGCGGTGCAGGGGGTGATCCACGATTCCCTCATGCTCGCCCTTCGCGACCGTGACGCCCCGCTAGCGACGATGCGGCAGCATGCACAGGAGTTCGACGACAGTGTTCTCATGCAGCACGTCGAACTCTACGTGAACGACTGGACTGTCGACCTCGGGCCCACTGGGGCCACGGCCCTTGGCGAGCTCTCGGCCCGCGCGGCGTCCCTGGGCCTCGGGGGCGGTCGTCTCGGAATCTTCGCTGGCTGACCCACGGCTGCCGCAGCCCCCCGGTTTCAGGGTAATTTCCCGGGCAATTCTCGACACCCGTTACCGAAACGGCAGACTGTGTCATCTATTACGGGCACGTGTGCGCCCGACCCGCCTGCCCCACTCCGCACCATGCGAACCATCCTGACCTCCGCGGTGGCAGCATTTATCAGCCTGGCCGTTGCGGCCATGCCAGCCCGGGCACGCGCCAGCGACCTGCTCTGGGACGGCATCTTTGCCGATGGCAACCGGGTTTCCGGCCCGATCGCCGGCTGGAACGCCCCGGCCTCGCAGCCTCAAATCGGCGGCAAGCCGATGTTCGACGCCGCCAACCCCGTGCGTTGGGTCGTGCGGCAGGGGCCACGCACGTCGCCCACCACCACGTCCCGTCAGCCCTTCGTGGAATTGGCATCCGGCGACCGGCTCCCAGGACTGGTCGAGGGCCACTCAAGCGGTCTCGAGAACTGGCGCCGCACGACGCCTCCCCACCTGCTCGTGCGGCCGCTCTCGTCGGTCGACCTGCCCGGAAAACCGCCGCGGGCATACGTGCGGGTGGCGAGCGATTTCATGCGCAGGATCGTGCTCGAGCCGCGGGTCGGCCCGCCGCTGCCCCCGGCCACGATCCTCACACGCGACGGCCGCGAGGTGGGCTTCCGTTCGCTGCGGTTTAGCGGCAATGGCGTGATCATCCTCGGCGACGACGGCACGCAGCGGCTCCCCTTCGCGGAGATCGCCGAGATCCGCCTGGCCGATCGCGATCCATGGGAGACGTATCTCCGGATGGTCGCGTGGCTCGTGCCGCAGGCAGCGGGATCGCCGGCCGAGGCGGCCGCCGCCCGACTCATGCGGTCCGAGACCGACGACGGCCTCGTCGCCACGACGTCCGTCGATCCGCTCCAAGCCACGGGCGATGGAAACAACCCGCGGTCGTGGCACCTGCGGACGCAGCCCGCCTGGAGTCTCGACCCGCTCTGGCTGCCGCACGCGAGCGTGCGGCGGCGGATCGTGTTCGCGGTGGGGGAGGTTCCGCTCTCGCTCATCGAGCCGGCGACGGTCGATCGGACCGCGACCTTCGGCGGCAGCTGGACCTGGGAGCGCGACCGCAACGTGCAGGGCGGGCCGCTTTCCGCCAACGGGCTGGCCTACGGCTGGGGATTCGGCACGCAGGCCACGTCCGTGATGGCGTTTCAGCTGCCCGCCTTCGCGACGGCGTTTCGCGCCGGCGTCGCCCTCGACGACGCGGCCGGCAGCGGCGGCTGCGTGAAGGCGTCGGTCCATCCCGGCTCGGCGTCGGCGAAGCCTCTCTGGCAGAGTGAGCTGCTCGTCGGCACCCGCGCCCCTGTGGACACCGGGAGCCTCCCGCTTCCGCCCGCGGCCGATGCCGCCCCTCGCTCGCTCGTGCTCGTGGCCGACGCCGCCCACGAAGGCCGCCCCAAGGACGCCGACATCCACGACATCCGCGACATCTTCGACTGGCTCGATCCCGTCGTGTCGCTCGCACCGGAGGGCCTCGTCGCCGCGGTCCGCGAGAGGCTCGCCGCCACGATCGCTCCGTGGCGGGATTGGGAGCTCGCCGGGCAGCCGACGATCCGCACGATGGTCGATCCGCTCGCGGCCCCCGAGATGCCGGGGGCCATTCGACAGTCGCTCGTCGTCGGCGGCGAGACCGTGCTCCGCCGTCGGTTCGAGGTTTCGCCCGAGACGACGCACCTCGTCGTCGGGGTGAGCCGCACCGCCGCATCGCCGAGCCGGATCGAGATTCGCATCGACGGCGAGGCGGTGGCCGAGGCCGACGTGCCCGAGCGGAAGCCCGGGGCGACGGTGGTGCCGTTCGTCCTGCCGCTTGCGAAGTTCAACGGCCGTGGCATCCTCGTCGAGGTCGTCCATCGCGGCACCGACGACAAGAGCTTCGTCGAGTGGGCGGCCCTCGGGCCGACGGGCTTCTTGGGAACGCGGTGGCAGACGCTTGTGCCGGCATCGGTCGCCTCGGAGGGCAAGGCGACGCTCGAGGTGCTCGACGATCGATCGGTGCTTGCGTCCGGGCCATCGGCCGACAAGGACGTCCACACGCTCGAGATCGACACCGACCTCGAGCGGATCACGGGACTGCGGCTCGA
>JBBAVU010000308.1:0-2547 GCA_040397565.1 Pirellulales bacterium
TCACGATCTTTTGTCGTTCAGCAGTTCCAGCTCGGCCCAGGTCGTCGGGTCACTCTCCCAGGGGAACTCCGGCGGCCCGAAGAAGGGGACGCGGCCGAGGCGGCGGTCGATGATGGCGGCGAAGAAGCCGAGCCGGGGAATCTCCGCGGGATCCCAGCCGGGCAGCGAGTGGGAGGAGATGAAGGCGTCGATCTGCCAGCCGTCGGGAAGGAGCTTCGCCTCGATCGGGATCGAGCCTGCGGGAAGCTCCGCCGGCACCTCGCTCGTCCGCGGGATGACCGCGGCTACCGCCACCGGCTTGTCGGCCCGCGGGCCGCCGCCGGTGGGCAGCAGGGCGAGCCTGCGGCAGAACCTGCCCGCCCGGTGGCTCTCGCCGGTGGGCCGGGTCGCGATCCAGAGATGGAGGCCGTCGCTGTCCTCCGGCTTCGTCGGCTGGCACCAGCGAGTCGGCCCGACCCCCTTGGCGATCGCCCGGACGGCGAGCCCGTCGTCGTTCCAGCCGAGGCAAAGGTCCAGCAGGTCCGGCACACCGGCGAGCGCCGCCGGCGCCGGCAGGCGGCATGTATCGTCGAGATCCCACGAAGCCGGCGGCCAGATTTTCCGGCATTTTCGGCAGGGAAGCCGGAACCGGAAAAGTGAGGCAGGATTGATGAGCGGGCTCACGGGTGTGCCTGCCTGACGGTGAGACGGTGCCGGAAAACCCCGAAACTATACTCTGAACGTCACCCTTCGCGACCCTGCGGAGGGGTGCGATCGCAGGAAAGAAGCCGGAATTCACGCCATGCGAATCCTGATGGTTGCCAGCGAGGCGGTGCCCTTCGCGAAGACCGGCGGCCTTGCCGACGTCGCGGGGGCGCTGCCGACGGCGCTCGCCCGGCTCGGCTGCGACGTGACGCTCGTCATGCCGGCCTACCGCGACGTCTTCTCGAAGGGGCTTCCGATCAAGTCGACCGGCATGACGCTCGAGGTGCCGGTGGGGCAGCGGCGGGTGACGGCCAACGTGCTCGAGAGCCGGCTGCCCGGCTCCGACGTCCCCGTCTACCTCATCGCCAACGACGCCTGCTTCGACCGGCCGAGCCTCTACGGCCAGGGCCAGGACTACCCGGACAACGCGGAGCGGTTCATCCTCTTCTCCCGCGGTGCGATGGAGCTCGCAGGACGGCTCGCGCACCCCTTCGACATCCTCCACTGCCACGACTGGCAGTCGGGCCTCGTGCCGATCTACCGCCGGACGCTCTACGCCGAATGGCCGACGCTCGCCCGCTCGAAGACGATCCAGACGATCCACAACATGGCCTACCAGGGGACGTTCTGGCACTGGGACATGCTGCTCACCGGGCTCGACTGGAAGTACTTCAACTGGCAGCAGATGGAGTTCTACGGCCAGCTCAACTTCCTCAAGACCGGCCTCGTCTTCGCCGACGCGGTCAGCACCGTCAGCCCGACGTACGCCCGTGAGATCCTCGAGCCCCCGGGGGGCTGCGGCCTCGAGGGGGTGCTCACGGGGCGGCCCGATCCCGTGGTGGGCATCGTCAACGGGATCGACGCCTCGTCGTGGAACCCGCGGACCGACCGCCACATCCCGCGGCCCTACGGCGAGGACGACTTCGCCGACGGCAAGTACGCCGCCCGCGTGGCGCTCGCGGCCCGGCTCGGCCATGCTTCGCCCGACCCTCGCCCCCTCGTCGCCTTCGTCGGCCGTCTCGTCTCCCAGAAGGGCGTGAACCTCGTGCTCGAGATGATCGGCCGCATGGCCGGCAACCATGCGGGCGGACGGGCCCGGTTCCTCGTGCTCGGCACTGGCGACGGCGAGATCGAGCACGCGCTCCGACGGGTGGCGGCGACGTTTCCCGAGTCGGTGGACGTCGTCATCGGTTTTGACGAGGGGCTCGCGCACCTCGTGCAGGCGGCGAGCGACATCATGCTCGTGCCGAGCCTCTACGAACCGTGCGGCCTGACGCAGCTCTACGCGCTCGCCTACGGCACGATTCCGGTCGTGCGGGCGACCGGCGGCCTCGCCGATACGGTCGTCGACTCGAATCCGGAGACCATCCGCGACGGCGTGGCCAGCGGCTTCGTCTTCGAGCCGTTCGAATCGGCGGCCCTCGAGCAGGCCCTCGACCGCGCGCTCGAGGCCTACGCCGACCGCGAAGGCTGGGCCGCCCTCGTCCGCCGCGTCATGCGGCAGGACTGGTCGTGGGACCACGCCGCCCGCGAATACCTCTCGCTCTACCGCGCGACCGTCGCGAAGGCTTGAACCCGCGCTTAGCTCGCGCCCAGGCCGCGGCGGCGATGCCGATGCCCGCAATCGCGATCGCTCTCGGCTCGGGCACGATCACGAGGTTGCCCGTGGACTGCGTGAACTCGAGCCGCTGGGAATCCTTCTCGGCCGTCCACGTGCCGCCGGAGTTCGTGAACGTGAGGTTGCCATACCACGAACCGTCGCTCACCGTCGTGATCGACGAGAACGATCCCGACGACGAGCCCGAACTGAATGCGAAGAGGTCGAACTCCGTGCCGTTGGGCAGGGCGTTGGTGATGAGCGAT
>JBBAVU010000309.1:0-2540 GCA_040397565.1 Pirellulales bacterium
CCGCCGCCGGCCATCCAGATCGTGAAGGCGTCCTTGTGGTGGTCGCGGCCGACGAGTTTCGGGTCGGGCTTCCCCTCGAGCATCGGCGTGCGGCCGAACTCGCCCGCCCAGATCACGAGCGTCTCGTCGAGCAGCCCGCGTTGCTCGAGATCCTCGACCAGGGCCGCCAGGCTCCGGTCCATCTCGGCACACTTGGTCGGCAGATCGGCGTAGAGCTTTGAGTGGTGGTCCCAGCCGCCGTCGATGAGCTGCACGAACCGCACGCCCCGCTCCACGAGCCGCCGCGACAGAAGCAGGTTGGCCGCCAGCGACGGCTTGCCCGGCTCGGCCCCGTAGCGGGCGAGGTTGGCGGGCGACTCGGCGGCCAGGTCGATGAGCTCCGGCGCGGTCGCCTGCATGCGAAAGGCCATCTCGTACTGCGCGATGCGGGCCGCGATCTCCGGATCGCCCACCGCGGCGAAGTGGTCGGCGTTGAGGCCGTTGATCGTGTCAACCGCAGCCCGGCGGTCGGCTCGGCTCATGCCGGCGGGGTCGGCGAGATGGAAGATCGGCGCGCCGCGGTCCTGGAAGGCCACGCCCTGGTAGATCCCGGGCAGGAATCCCGCGGTCGCAAGGTGCTTTCGGTTCGCCCCCTCGCCGCTGGAGAGCTGCACGAAGGCCGGCAGGTCGGCCGTCTCGCACCCGAGGCCATACACCGCCCACGCTCCCAACGACGGCCTGCCCGGCAACTCGTGGCCGGTGGTGAACATGAACTGTGCCGGCGTGTGGTTCACGTTCGTGGTGTGCATGCTGCGGATGACGACCGACTTGTCGGCCACGCGGGCGAGGTTGGGGAGCAGCTCCGAAACCTCCATGCCGCACTCGCCGTGCCGGGCGAAGCGGTAGGGGCTCGCCAGCAGGTTGGGCCGGCCGCTGATGAAGGCGAACCGCTGGCCCGCGACGAGCTCCGCGGGCACGGGCTGGCCATCGTGGGCCACGAGCGCGGGCTTGGGTTCAAAGAGATCGAGCTGCGACACGCCGCCGCTGGCAAACAGCAGGATCACGCTCTTGGCACGCGGGGCGAAATGCGGCCGCCGCGGGGCCAACAGATTGGCGACCGGAACTTCCCCGCGGGCCCGTGATGCCCCGCCGAGCAGGCCGGCCAGGGCGATGCCGCCGAGCGAGAGCCCCATGTCGGCCAGGGCCGCGCGTCGCGCGATGCCGCACGGCGACGCGGGCGCGCCGGCCGCGGGGGACCGTCTCGCGAGGTTGCTTGGGTGGTGCATCGCCATCACTCCCTGGTGCCATCACTCCCTGGTGATCGTCTCGTCGAGGCTCAGGATCGCCGTGGCCACGAGATACGAGGCGGCCAGATCGACGGCCCCGAGATCGTCGGTGGCAAGCAGGCCCGACGGCTGGTCGCCGCGGACCGACTCGATGAGTCTTCGGGCGGCGACCGGGTCGGACGTGAAATTCTCCCGCCGCCCACGATAGAGCGAGACCAGTTTCGCCCTCTCGGAAGACGTCGGATATCGGGCGGTCGCCATGCGGAAAGCCGAGGCGACCCTTCCCTCGGCGCCGTCTGGATCGGAAGGGACGACGAGCTTCCGTGCCATCGCAAAGGCGGCTTCGGTAAAGATCGGGTCGTTCCAGAGCGTGAGCGCCTGGAGCGGCGTGTTGGTCCGGCCGCGGGCCACGGCGCAGGTGACGCGGTCCGGGGCGTCGAAGACGGCCAGCGTCGGATGGAGATACGTCCGCCGCCAGACGGTGTAGAGCGTCCGCCGGTTTCGCTCTTCACCCCCGGAGGTGAGATACTTCGGCGACTTCTCGTCGCGGATCCACCACAGATCGTCGGGCTGCGGAGGATAGACCGGCGGCCCGCCAATCGCCGGTGAGAGGAGGCCGGCGATCGCGAGCGCGTTGTCGCGAACGCCTTCCGCCGGGAGCCGCAGCCGCGGGGCCCGCGCGAGCCAGCGATTGTCGGGATCCGCGGCGACCGCATCGGCCGTCACGCTCGACGATTGGCCATACGTGGCCGAAAGGACGACCCGCCTCAGCAGTCGCTTGATCGACCAGCCCTGTTCGACGAATTCCACCGCCAACCAGTCGAGCAGTTCCGGATGCGTGGGCCGCTCCCCCTGCGTGCCGAAGTCCTCGGGCGTCCGCACGAGACCTGCCCCGAAGAGTTCGGCCCAGATCCGGTTGACCGTGACGCGGGCAGTGAGCGGATTCGACGGATCGACCAGCCAGCGGGCCAGGCCGAGGCGGTTCGCGGGCAGATCGGCGGCCGGCGAATGAAGAACCTTGGGCAGGCCGGGCGACACGGTGTCGCCCGGGGTCTCGTAGTTGCCCCGCTTGAAGATCCGGGTCTTTCGCGGCTCGGGCAATTCCTCCATCACGTAGCTCGTCGTGCCGGCCACGGCGAGCATCGGCCCGCCCATCGCGGAGCGGCCGGGGCCGACCTCGGGCCCGGTTTCGTCCGGGGTGTTGTTGAAGTAGGCCAGCAGCCGGTAGTAGTCGCGCTGGGTGAACGGATCGAACTTGTGGTTGTGGCACTGCGC
>JBBAVU010000310.1:0-2537 GCA_040397565.1 Pirellulales bacterium
AGGCCGCGGTCGTCCATGTCGGTGAGGAAGGCCGAAAGCCCCTGGTCGAGCATCGGCGCCGACTGGTCCTTCATCCGCTTGTCGAGGCCGACGTGGTGGTCCCAGGAATGGTTGTCGGAGTTGGCGACCTTCGGCCAGACCACCTCAACCACCCGCGTGCCCGCCTCGACGAGCCGTCGCGCGAGGAGCAGGCTCTGGCCGAACGTGTTGCGGCCGTAGGCATCGCGGAGCTTCGCCGGCTCGCGGTCGATCGCGAAGGCCTCGCGGGCCCGCCCGGAGATCACGAGGTCGAGCGCCCGGCCGTAATACTCGTCGAGCTTGTAGTCGGCGACGGCCTTGTCGAGCTCGGGCATCGTGCGGTCGATGAGCTCGCGGAGCTTCGCCCGCCGCTCGAGCCGCTTCGCGAAGACGTCGGTCCGGAGCTGGAGGTCGTCCACGCGGATCCGCTCCATCTTCCTCATGTCGAGGTCGTCCCCCTCGGGGTAGAGCGTGTAGGGGTCGAAGTCGCGGCCGAGGAACCCGGCCGTGCCCCCCTTCCCCACGACGTTGCTCTCCTGAAGCGGACGCGGCAGCATCACGAACGGCAGCATCGGCTCGTCGGTCGGCTTGAGGCGGACGATGTTGGAGCCGAAGTTGGGGAAGTCCTTGGCGTTCGGCGGCTCGAGCTGGCCCGAGGGGCTCACCTTGTCGGTCGTGTAGCCCGTCATCATCTGGTAGATCGCCGCCGTGTGGTTGAACAGGCCGTTGGGCGTGTAGTTCATCGAGCGGATGAGCGTGAAGCGGTCGTTGATCGCGGCGAGCTTGGGGATGTTCTCCGTGAACTGAACCCCCGGCAGCTTCGTGGGGATGCTCTTGAACGTGCTCCTGACGTTGTCGGGCACGTTTTCCTTCGGGTCGAAGAGGTCGATGTGGCTCGGGCCTCCCTGCAGATACACGAGCACGACGCTCTTCGCACGGTTCCAGCCCGGGGCCTTCTTCGTCCCGCCGGTCGACTCGTTCGCCGCGGCCTGGAGGCGGAGCAGGTTCGGCAGCGAGACGCCGAACAGTCCGATCGCCCCCGCACGAAGAATGGCGCGGCGGCTGGTGCCGAGATTCGGATCGCAGAGATCCTTGCCGGGGCGGCCGGGGATGACGAGCATGGCGAAGCTCCTGGGAATGCGGGTCTGGGATCGTTTATCGAAGCATCATCAGTGGTTGAAGAAGAAGGCCGGGCTGTTGACGAGGGCCCAAGCGAGATCCTGGATCGCCGTGAGCCTTCGGTCGGCGAGCTGCTTTGCGCTCGTGGCGACGTCGGACCGCAGCCGCACGACCGCGGGATCATCGGCGAGTGGCTTTTCCGCACTGGCGAGATCGGCGGCGAGCGTGACCAGGTTCGGGTCGGGGGGAACGGGCCTCGCCGCCGTGGCCAGTTCTGCCGAGAATTTTTCGCGCAGCGGGTCGCGGGCTGCCACGATCGCGGCGAGTTCGGCGGCCTCTTCCGCCGACCGCTTCTCCCGCGGGATGACCGCGAGCTCCGCCCCCCTCGGCGTGACGCCGAGCGGCAGCGGCGCGGCCGAAGTGGTGAGGGCGATGCGGAAGCGGCCCAGCCCGTGATTTCCTCCCTTGAAGAATTCGGGAATCCGCAGGTGCACCCGCACGGGCTCGGAAAAGTCTGGCACGTTCGCCAGCTCGAACACCGCCCAGTGCACCTCGCGCTGCCGGGGTGCCACGCTCCAACCGCGAGTCGGGTTCGAGCGGTCGGTGTCGGCGGCCTGGGCGATCGGGAAGCCGTCGGCCGAGAAGTCGGCCTGCGGCTTCTGCAGTGAGATCGTGGTCTCGTCGGACGGCCGCGAGGCGGGTGCGACCATCAGTTCCACCTCGGTGACCACGAAGCTGCCGTCCGGCGCGCGGCCCGAGCCGCCGCCGGGCAGCCGCGGGTCGGGGATCGCCTCGAGCCGCAGCCCGGTGAGCTTGCCGGGTTCGACGGTGGCGAAGAACTCGAGCGTGGCGTCGTTGCCCTGTGGCCCCGACACATGGACCGATCCATCGGGCAATGTCTCGAACGTGGTGCCTTGTCTCGAAAAGACCTTCTCGGGCTTCACGATCCGCCAGGCCGGCATCTTCGCCGCTTGCTCCTCGTAGTGCCGCACGGTCGCCTCCGGGTCGGCCAGGTGCTTCTCGATCGCCGCGACGGCCGCGGCGATCCGCTCGGCCCGCTTCTTCTCGCTGTCGATCCGCGTCGGCTCGTAGGCCGCCGTGGCCGCTTCGAGCGCGGCCTTCGCGGCGGCGATCTCCTCGAGGCGGGCCTGCTCCCGCTTCACCTTCTCCGTCTTCCACGCCTCCTCGGCCGCCGCGAGTTCCTTCACGAGCGACTCGTGGTCGGCGTTGATCGCCTCCATGAGGCCGGTGACCGCCGCGACCTCCTCGGGCCGGCTCGGCCGATTCAGGATCCGCAGGAAGACCTCCTCGACGAGCAGCCGGTCGTCGGGCTGTGCCTTCACGAGCTTCGCCAGTTCACTCGCCGGGTCGGCGAGCACGTCGCCCACGGCCGGGCCGCT
>JBBAVU010000311.1:0-2530 GCA_040397565.1 Pirellulales bacterium
AGAAACGGGCTCTCCGAAGTGCTCTGGACCGCACCGGCCGAATCGCTACTCTCCCGCCGCCACCCCCCCTTGGCAAGGCCCATCGGAGACCCGATGTCGTGACTGCAACACACCCCAACTCGCGCGAGTCCTTCATGGCGACCGCCCGGGTGCCGCTCGTCGTCGCGGCCATCGCCGCCTGCTGCGTCGTCGCCGCGGTCGCAGGCTGCCAGACGCCGCCTCAAAACGCCTATGCGGGTACGGTCCCGCCGCCATCCACGGGCATGATCGGTCAGCCGGCTCCCTACGCGTCGTTCGTTTCGACTCCGCAGGGCGCGGCCTACCCCGCCGGCGCTCCGCTTCCGGGCCCCGCGACGTCGTGGCAGAGCGCGGCTCCCACCGCCCCGCCGCCGACCTTCGCCACCAATGCACCGGCTGCTCCGGCGCCCGCTGCGAACAACAGCACGTGGAGCTGGGCCCAGACCGGCAACCAGCCGACGGCCCCGTCGCTCCAGCAGTACGGCAATCAGCTCAACAGCCAAGTCAACCAGGCCCAGCAGGGCCTGTCGCAGCAGGGGCAGCAGATGGCCAACCAGTGGCAGAACACGGCCAACCAGTACCAGCAGCAGCTCTCGCAGCAGCCGCAACAGTGGGCGAACCAGGCCCAGCAGGGCCTCGCCACCCAGCAGCAACAGATCGGCAACCAGCTCCAGAACTCGGCCAACCAGGTGCAGCAGCAGTTCAACAACTCGATGCAGCAGGCCAACACGCAGGCGCAGCAGGCATTCCAGCAGGCCTGGCCGCAGCAGCCGACCCAGCAGACCGCCAACGGCAACTGGTGGCCGTTCACGAGCCCCAGCCAGGTGCCGCCGGCCCGGGCCACGCCCGCGATGCCGACGAAGTACTGACGCCACCGGGCGACGTCGGGGAGGTCTCGCTGCTGTCCGCGGACGGTCAGCCGCACTCCGCGGTTTCGTCGACGTCGGCGGCAGGGTCGCGGCCGGGACCGTCGATGGCGTAGTGGCGGTCGAGCACGGCCTGCCAGTCGGCGTTCACCTTCACCGCGATGAAGGCGTCGCGGACGGCGAGATGGTCGGGGTGGCAGCGGGCGTACTTGATCGCGAACTTCCGCATCGAGCGGCCGGCGACCTGTTCGCCGTGGAGTTCGACGGAGAGAGCGAAGTGCTCGCGGAGCACCTCCCGCTGCTCGTGGATCGTAGGCAGCGGCGGCAGCGGCTCGCCGGCGAGCAGGGCCCTGGCCTGCGAGAAGATCCAGGGATTGCCGATCGCGCCGCGGGCCACGCTCACGCCGTCGACGCCGGTCTCCTCGAGCATGCGGACGCAGTCGGCGGCGGAGAACAGGTCGCCCGACCCGATGACGGTGCGGTCGCCAGCCCGCCGCTTCACGCTCGCCAGAAACTCCCACGAGCTCGGCCCGACGTATTTCTGCTCGACGGACCGGCCGTGGACGGTGATCGCCGCAACGCCACGTTCGAAGGCTCCCTCGAAGATCGTCCAGAAGTTGTCGAGGCTCCGCTGGGAGTCATCGATCCCGCGGCGCATCTTGAGTGTCACGGGGAGCCTCGCCGGCACGGCCTCGCGGACCCGACCGACGATCTCGAGCGCGGTCTCAGGCACGCCGAGCAGGTAGCCTCCACGGCAGCGTCCGAGCACCTTCTTGACCGGACAGCCGAAGTTGATGTCGATACAGTCGTAGCCCTCAGCGACGAGCCTTTTGGCCGCGGGGGCGAAGTCGTCGGGGTTCGCCCCCATGAGCTGGCCGCCCACGGGGTGCTCCTCGTCGGCCACGGCGATCCTCGCGAGGTTGCGCCGATTCGTGCCGAGCTGCGCGATGAACTGGTCGAGCAGCACTTCGCAGAGGGCGTACGACGCGCCGTGCCGCCTCGCGATCACCCGCATCGCGAGGTCGCTGTAGCCGGAGAGCGCCGCCTGTACGACGGGCGACTCGAGCCGGAGCGGCCCGATCGAGAGCGGCGGCGCTACAGCACCGGGCACAGATCGAACCATCGGCGTCCCTGTCGTTCCATCCATGCGGCGCTTTCCCGGGGACCCCAGTCGCCAGGCTCGTAGGAGTCGATCGGCGGCATCTCGGCCGAGTTCCACGCCCGGACGAACGGGTCGATGATCTCCCACGACTTCTCCACCTCGTCGGCCCGCGCGAAGAGGCTCGCGTCGCCCGTCATCACGTCGAGCAACAGCGGCTCGTAGGCCTCGGGCAGCCGCCCGCGGAACTCACGCGAGTAGCTGAAATCGAGGTCCGTCAGCCGCAGATTCATGCCTTCGCCCGGAACCTTCGTGTGGAAGTGGAGCTGGATCCCCTCGGCGGGCTGGATCTGGATCACGAGCTGGTTGGGGTCGCGGGCGGTCGGGTGGCGGCCCTCGGCGAAGAGCTCCATCGGCGGCTGCCGGAAGCCGATCACGATCTGCGTCGTGCGGCAGCTCATCGCCTTGCCGCTCCGCAGGTAGAAGGGAACCCCCTGCCACCGCCAGTTGTCGACTTCCAGCCGAATTGCGCCGAAGGTCGCCGTCT
>JBBAVU010000312.1:0-2523 GCA_040397565.1 Pirellulales bacterium
CCAGAGAACCGCGGGATGAGCGTCAGGTCCACCGTGATCGTGTCGTCCACGATCGTGATGCCGGTGATCGGGGTACTGCCGCTGCTGATCGTGCCGGACGTCACGGCCGTGATCGTGACCGCGTTCGCGGCGTACGTCGTGCTGAGGCTCTCGATCGTCGCGCCAGCAACGTCGAGCGCGAGCACCACACGGTTGTTCGCCAGGCTGACGATGATGTCGTTGGCCGCCAGCACGACACGCTGCTCGAGCGCGTCGAAGCCGTGCACGCTCGGCTGGGACATGGCCGACCGGCCGCCGTCGAACTGCGAGGAGAACACCTCGCGCCGCCGAAGCCGGCTGGTCACCCGCCGCCCCATCCGGCCACTCATGAAAAGCGTCCGCAACAGCGACTGGATCGAAAACGGTACACGGCGGCGGATCATCCGCATGGGTGGGGCCCTTGTCCTTGCCTGGTGGGATCGGTCGCGAGTTCGCACTGACGCTGACGGTCAGAGAAGCTAAGTCAGGCTACCCGAGCGACCGCGACGGCCCAAACATTTTGTTGCTCCACCCCCGATCGAAGGGTGCGGCCGGCGCCCGTGAACTTCGTCGGTGAGTTTTCCGCGCAACCCCTCCGGCTGGGGCATCGGGTAATGTGTCGCCTGCGGCGGCCGAAAAATCGCTCCCGTCCATGATTTCATGTTCCTCTCCGACCTGCTCGTCGTGTTCGCCGTGACCGCCGCGGTCGTGTTCGCCTTCGGCCGGGCGCGGGTGCCGAGCGTCGTGGGGCTGCTCGTCTCGGGGGTGCTCGTCGGGCCATACGGGCTGTCGCTCGTGGCCGACGAGGAGAGCGTGAAGCTGCTCGCCGAGATCGGCGTGATCGTGCTGCTCTTCACGGTGGGCCTCGAGTTCTCGATGTCGCGGCTGGCGGCGATGCTTCCCTTGATGGCAAAGATCGGCCTGCCGCAGATTCTCGGCACGACCGCGATCGTGGCCGCCGCCACCTGGTGGTATCTCGGCACGCTTCCGCAGGCGGTCTTCGCGGGGCTGCTCGTGGCGATGTCGAGCACGGCGATCGTGATGAAGCTGCTCGCCGACCGGGGCGAAGCCGCCTCGCCGCACGGGCGGATCGCCGTGGCCGTGCTCCTCTTGCAAGACCTGCTCGTCGTGGCGGCGATGCTCGCCGTGCCGCTCTTGGCCGAGGCGGCGGGAACGCGGCCGTCGGTAGCCGCGCATGCGGTCGGCGGTCATGCGCCGGCCGCGCTCGAGCAGCCGCCGCTCTTCGAGAGCCCGCTTATGACCGTGGCGGCTGGGGCGGTCGTCGTCGGGGCGGTGCTCGTGGCGGGAAGGTATCTCGTGCCGCGGCTCCTCCACGAGATCGTGCGGTTGCGGAACCGCGAGCTCTTTTTGATCACGATCGTGCTCGTTTGTCTTGGGACGGCGGCGATCACGGGGCGGGTGGGGCTGTCGCTCGCGCTCGGGGCGTTCCTCGCGGGCCTCGCGCTTTCCGAGAGCGAGTATGGCCACCAGGCCTTCGCCGAGGTGCTCCCTTTTCGCGACACGCTCGCGAGCCTCTTTTTCGTCTCGGTCGGGATGCTTCTCGACATCCGGTTCCTCGCGGCGAACGCGGCCCTCGTGACCGCGACCGTCGTCGCGATCGTCCTCGCGAAGGCCCTCGTCACTGCGATCCCGGCGATGCTCGCGGGCTTCCCGCCACGGACGAGCCTGCTCGCGGGCGCGGCGCTTGCACAGGTGGGAGAGTTTTCATTCGTCCTCGGGTCGCGCGGAGCCGAGTTGGGCCTGCTCGACGGCGACGACTACCAGACGTTTCTCGCGGCCGCGGTGCTCACGATGGCCGTCACGCCGCTGCTTGCCGGGCTCATGCCCTGGCTGCTCGAGTGGCTCTCGGCGACGGCGTGGTGCGGCCGGCTCCTCGCCGAGGGCCCGCCGGACCCGTCGGCGGCGACGCTCCACGACCACGTCATCATCGCCGGCTTCGGCCTCAACGGCCGCAACCTCTCGATGGCCCTCGCCGAGTCGGGCGTGCCGCACGTGATCCTCGAGCTCAACCCGGAGACCGTCCGCAGACGGCGGGCCGAGGGGCTCGACATCCGCTACGGCGACTGCACGCGGGCGGCCGTGCTCGACCATGCAGGCATCGCGAGGGCGCGGGCCTACGTGATCGCCATCTCCGACCCGGCGAGCACGCGGCGGAGCGTCCGCGTGGCCCGCGAGCTCGCCCCCGAGATCCAGATCTTCGTGCGAACGGAGTACGTCTCGGAGGTGGACGAGCTCCGCTGGCTCGGCGCGAGCGAGGTCGTGCCGGCGGAGTTCGAGACGGCATTGTCGCTCTTCAAGCGGGTGCTCGCGATCTACGACGTGCCGGAGGAGCGGATCGACGACCTCGCCGACCGCATGCGGCTCGAAAGCTACGGGTTCTTGCGTTCGAAGCAGAAGAACCCGCCACCCGAGAGCTTCTCGACCGGCGGCGGCATCTGAGCCGACGGGCCCGTGAGTGGATGCTCGGTCACGGATCCGCCTGCA
>JBBAVU010000313.1:0-2495 GCA_040397565.1 Pirellulales bacterium
GACGTGCCTTGGAGAAGCATGACCGCACCGGCAACCAGCACGCCGCAGAGGCAGTGCAGAAAATACAGTTTGACCACCGACAGGCTCGAAAGGAGCCGTTCATCGAGGCAGTATGTCAGCCCCCAGAGGACCGACGCCAAGACCGCCAAGACATAGCCATAGAAAGTCATCTGGTTTCCGATCCGTAAAAACGCCCGGGACTTTTCGGCAACTAGCGTTGCGAGAGCCGACCGATTCTAGCTGATGGAAATACCCGTCTTTATCCGCCGGCTCATGTTTGGCTAGGCCGCTTCGCGGCGGCGTTCCATGGCCGCTTGGTAGGCCTCGATCGCCACGATAATCGACGATGGTCAGAGTGCGTCCTCGGTGCGGACCGTCACCTCGATGAGCCGCTCCATCACCTCGGCAGGCGACTCGTGCGGGAAGTTGCTGAGCACGACCTCCTTCGCGTAGAGCTTGCCGATGTAGCGACGGTGCTTGGCGGCGGAGATGCGGGTGGCGAGGAAGTCTCGGTGGGCGGAATTGATCACGATCTCGTTGCGTCCGACGTCGTAGCGGCTCCGCCAGGGCCGGCCGTGGTCGGCTTCGAGACGGTAGCCGGGCAGGCCGCGGCTGCCCGTCGCGTCACTTTCCGCCGCCTCCAGAAACTTCAGGTCCACCCGGTCGGTCACCTCGACGTCCGCCTGCCGTGCGGTCGCCTCGACCGTCACGATGCCCGCGGTTGACGAGGCGACGCGACAGGTCGCCCCGTCGGTCGCGATCGCGGCGGTTCCGGCAACGATCCGCCAGGCGATCGAAACGCCCGCGGGAATCGCGACGCCGCCCGCATCGCGGGGCGTCGCGGTGAACAGGCACGAGCCGCCCGGCGGCCGACGCGCCGCGCGGGGCGCGATGCGGACCCCCGCCAGCGGCCCCGGATCGATCGGGAAGAGCCTTCCCGAAAGCGGATCGGCGGCGTCCTTGCGGCGGTCTGGGTCGGCAGGACTCGCCCCGAGCTCCTCCCCCGGGCCGCCCTGGCGAGCTTGGACCGCGGGCTCCGGTTTCGGGATGTCGAAGTACAGGTAGTCTTCGGCGGGTAGTTCGGCGAGCGCCGATGTGAAGGCCTTGTGGACCTGCTTGAGGAGTTGGCGGCTCGCCCGCTCCGCCTCGGCCTGCTCGCGGGTCGAGACCGCCGCGAGGATGTCGGCCTCGATCGCCGCGGACGCGCCGACGAGCGCCTCGAACGCCGCGTCGGGCACGATGCCCGACCGGGTGCCGGGAGCGAGTGCCAGCGGCTCGAAGTCGACGAGTCCTTCCAGCCGGCGGTCGTTCCAAGGGGGCCGCGAGAAGGGAAGTAGTTCGGCGATGTCCTCGATCACGCGGGTGCCGTCCTTGCAGATCGCGATGCCCGGCCTGCCGGTCGCCTCGTCGCCGCGCAGGTAGATCTCCACGTTCACGTCACCGAGCGGCGTCGAGTAGCGTCGCGGGATCTCGAGCCGCTCGCCGTCGAATTCCCGGGGCACCACCGGAAGCTGCTTGCGGGCGATCGAATCGACCATCTCGATCGACACGCCGGTCCGCCGGATGCGATCGCGGAGCTCCGCCGAGAGATACCGGGCGATCTTCTCGCCCGTGACGAGATTCTTCGTGGCGTCGAGCATGGGGCCGACGATCACCCGCGTTCCGCCGGTGGCGATCCGACCCCGCACCGGCCGGATCGAGTACTGCCGCTGACCGCGGACGAGGTGCAGCTCCAGCGGGGTCTCCCCGCCCCCGGAGATCATCCGGAGCTCCTCCCCGAGGCTCCAGAAGCTCAAGAGTCCGATCCCGAACTCGCCGTGCACACCCTGCCGATTGCGGGCGTCGAGGTTTCGCTTCATCGAGTCGCACAGGTGGGTCGCGATCCGCTCGAAGTTGGGCGCCCCCGATTCGTCGGCCGCGACGCCCCGGCCGTCGTCGACGACCTCGAGGTAGATCTGTCCCTTCGACCGGCGACGCAGGATCCGCACCTGCGACGCCCCCGCGTCGATCGCGTTCTCGGTGAGCTCGCAGATCGCCTTGAGCGGATGTGTCTGCGAGTGGGCGATGATCGTGATCGCGTTCCACTGGTCGCCGATGCTGAGCGTGCCGGTGGTGGTTTGGGAGTCGGCCATACAGGGGCGTACTATAGAGGGTCGGGCCGCAGGATGGTGGCGGCCCGTTTCCTCGCAGGGCCGCGATCCTTCGGATCGTTCTTGAAAGGGAGGTTCGATCATGGGACGCATTCTCGTGAACCGGGCGGGATTGGCGGTGGCGGCGGTGCTCGCCGTCTGGCACGCAGCCTGGGCGGCACTCGTCGCCCTCGGTGGGGCGCAGCCGCTGGTGGATTTCATCTACCGGGTCCATTTCGTGCAGGAGTCGGCCCCGAAGGTCGGGCCGTTCAACCCGGCGTCGGCCGCGATCCTCGTCGGCACGGCGGCCCTGGCTGGCTATCTCATGGGGGCGGGCCTGGCGGTCGCGTGGAACTGCCTGACCGG
>JBBAVU010000314.1:0-2479 GCA_040397565.1 Pirellulales bacterium
GTGCATTGTCGTGACCAGCTACTTCCTGTGATTCCCATTTCGTTAGAAGCTCTTAGTCTCGTTTTCTTCTTCCAGGTTTCCGGGGAAAGGATTTCTTGATGACGGCCGGGGATCCCCGGCCGGGATCGCGTGGTATCGTGAGGCGATCCCTCCGGACCGGCGCCATGCTCGATTGGCTCAGACCCCGCCGCCCTGCGATCACGTCGGCCACGTGGAGGGTCGTCGAGCGGATCGACGGCCTCGCCCCCGAGATGGAGGCCCTCAGCGACGCGGACCTGCGGCGGCTCGCGCGGTCGCTCTCCTACAGGGCCAAGGCCGGCGAGCCGATCGATACGCTCATCGTCGAGAGCTTCGCGGCCACCCGCGAGGCCGGCCGGCGCACGATCGGGATGCGGCACTACGACGTGCAGCTGCTCGCCGGCGTGGCGCTCGTGCACGGGGCGATCGTGGAGATGCAGACGGGCGAGGGAAAGACTCTCGTGGCCACGCTGCCGCTGGTGGCCTATTCCCTCGCCGGAAAGGGTGCCCACCTCGCGACGGTGAATGACTATCTCGCCACGCGCGACGCCGAGTGGATGGCACCGATCTACGAGGCGCTCGGTCTGTCGGTCGGCATCGTGCAGGCGGAGATGGATTTCGACGCCCGCCGGAAGGCCTATGCCCGCGACGTCACGTACGGCACGGCAAAGGAATTCGGCTTCGACTTTCTCAAAGACAGGCTCATGAACCGCGAGATCGCCGAGGGGCGGGGCGACCTCGGCGCGATGCTCACGGGCCGATCCTCCTCCGGCGCGGCGCAACTCATGCAGCGGCCCTACTGGTTCGCCCTCGTCGACGAGGCCGACAACGTGCTCATCGACGAGGCCCGCACGCCGCTGATCATCGCCTCGCCACCCGGCGAGGCCCAGGCGGCCGAGCAGGCGCTCTTTCGCTTCGCCGCCGCCGCCGCCGAAACACTCGAGCCACCCGAAGACTTCGAAGCCGACGTGCAGAAGCAGACGTGCGAACTGCTCGGTAGCGGCCGCAGCAAGGTGCGGGCGCTCGAACGGCCCCCCGCACTCGATTCCACGAGCCTCTTGACCATCTACGACGCGGTCGAACGGGCGCTGAAGGCCCGGCAGTTCTTCAAATGTGATCGGCAGTACGTCGTCCGCGACGGCAAGATCGTGATCATCGACGAGTTTACCGGCCGCGCCGCCGAAGGACGCACCTGGCGCGACGGCCTGCATCAGGCGGTGGAGGCCAAGGAGGCGATCGAGGTGACCGTTCCCTCCGGCCACGCGGCCCGGATCACCGTGCAAGACCTGTTCGCCCGCTGGCCGCACCTGGCGGGCATGACCGGCACGATCGCCACGAGCGGCGGAGAGATCGCCCGCACCTACGACGTGGCCGTGGCCGCGGTACCCACCAACAGGCCCGCCATCCGCGAGCGGCTCACGCCGGTGGTGTGCGCCGACTACCGCACGAAGATCGAACGGATGGTGACGGAGATCGCCGAGATGCACGCCCTCGGCCGGCCGGTGCTCATCGGCACGCGGTCGATCGACAAGTCGGAAGACCTCTCCGCCCTCCTCACGGCCGCGAACCTTCCCCACACCGTGCTCAACGCCCGGCACATCGCCCGCGAGGCCGAGATCGTGGCCCAGGCCGGACAGCTCGGGCAGATCACCGTGTCGACGAACATGGCCGGCCGCGGCACCGACATCAAGCTCGGCGAGGGGGTCTACGATCTCGGCGGGCTGCATGTGATCTGCACGGAACTGCACGACTCCGCCCGCATCGATCGGCAGCTCGTCGGCCGCTGCGGCCGCCAGGGCGATCCGGGCACGTGGCGGCAATATGTCGCCACCGACGACGAGATTCTCACGGCGGGCTACGGGCCGCGGCGGGCCCGCCGCATCGCCGCCCGGCTGCAGCGGGCGATCGGCAGCGGGCGGGTGACCACCGGCGCCGCGGCCGAACGGATGCTGCGGCTCTTCAGACAGGCGCAGCAGCGGGTGGAGGCCCGCCATATCCGGCAGCGGCGGATTCTCGAATACGTGGAACGACAACGGGCCGAGGCCCACATCCAGATGAGCCAGGATCCGTATCTGGATGCTGCGAGCTAGCTGTACGGCTGCTCGGCCATCCATGGCCCGAGCAGCCTTGGCGGCGTGCGCGACCTGAGGTCGCTACCGCCGCACGACAGCCCGCCCTCCTGGCGGGCGGCGTGTGCGTCATGCCACCCCGCAGCCTTGGCGGCGTGCGCGACCTGCGGTCGCTGCCGCCGCACGACAGCCCGCCCTCCAGGCGGGCGGCGTTTCGGACCTTCGAGCACTGTAGGTCAGGCATTCTTGCCTGACAGAAAACAGCATTCCTGCCTGACAGAAAAAAGCATTCATTCATGCCAGGCAAGAATGCCTGGCCTACTGGTTGATGAGATGCTCATTCATGCCAGGCAAGAATGCCTGGCCTACTGGTTGATGAGATGCTCATTCAT
>JBBAVU010000315.1:0-2461 GCA_040397565.1 Pirellulales bacterium
TCCGAGGGCGGGGCTGAACCCCTCGGGTCGCTCAACCACTCTGGCCCGGCCCGTCACCGGTGAAAGCCCGAAGCAACTGATCGACCCGCTGCGAAGTATAGCGCACGTCCCCCGACGCATCCAGAATTTCCGCCGGAAGCGGCACTTCCCCGGCCTCCCGGCTTCCCGGCCGGGGCTGGCGGCGGGCCCAGGCGGCATCCCGGGCCTCGATTTCCGCAGGATCCCAGCCCCGTGCCGCCAGCCTCGCCAGCCGTACCGGCTCGTCGCAGACGACCTCCACGAGGTGCGTGCAGCGACGGATGATGCCCGATTTCAGGAGGAGCGGCACGTCGAGAACGACCGGCGGGGAGGGCTCGTCCGAGGGCCGGCCGTCGAGGATCGCGTCGATCCGGGCGACCACCCGCGGATGGACGATCGCCTCGAGGGACTCGAGCGCCTCGGCATGCTCCGCCGAAAGCCCGAAGACCCGCTTCGCCAGGCTCCGCCGGTCGATCGAGCCGTCAGCGGCGACCACGCCGGGCCCGAACCGTGCGGCGACGATGGCTGCGACCTCCGGCTCGGCGAGCACCGCGTGGGCGATCCGGTCGGCGTCGACGACGACCGCCCCGCGGTCGGCGAAGAGGCCCGCGACCGTCGACTTTCCCGCACCGATCCTGCCGGTCAACCCCACGACGATCATGCCGGCTCCCCGCAGTCGTCCCAAGTGCGGCCGTCGCTCACCGAAACCTCGAGCGGCACGTCGAGCTGCATCGCCGAACGCATCTCGTCGGCGACGGTCCGGCTGATCCGCGGCACGTCCGCCTCGGGCGACTCGAGCACGAGCTCGTCGTGGATCTGCAGCACGAGCCGCGCCGGAGAGCCCGCCGCGCGGACCGCCCGCTCCACTCGCAGCATGGCGAGCTTGATCAAGTCCGCCGCCGAGCCCTGCACGGCCGTGTTGATCGCGGTCCGCTCGGGCAACGTCAGCGAGAAGGTGCCGGACGCATCCCGCCGCCGCTCCCTGGGCCGCACGCCGGCGATCGACCGGCGTCGGCCGAGGATCGTCGTGACGTGTCCGTCGGCGAGACAGCGGTCGAGCAGGTCGTCCATGAAGGCGGCCGCGCCCGCGAACGTCCGGAAGTAGTTCGTGCGGAAGGCCGCGGCCTCCAGCGGCGTGATCGAGAGCGCCTTCGCGAGGCCGAAGCCGCTCTGTCCGTAGAGGATGCCGAAGTTCACCGCCTTCGCGATCCGCCGCATCTCGGGCGTGACCTCGTCGGCCGCGGCGGAGAAGACGGCGATGGCCGTGCGCGTGTGGATGTCCTCCCCCTTCGCGAACGCCTCCTTCATCGCGGCGTCGTGGGAGAGGTGGGCGAGGATCCGCAGCTCGATCTGCGAGTAGTCGGCCGACACGAACCGCCAGTCGTCCCGCCGGGGCAGGAATGCGGCGCGGATCTCACGTCCCTCGCGGGTGCGGATCGGGATGTTCTGAAGGTTCGGGTCGCTCGACGAGAGGCGGCCGGTGGCGGTGACGGTCTGGTTGAACGACGTGTGGATGCGGCCGCTCGTCGGCTCGACGAGCTTCGGCAGCGCGTCGACGTAGGTGCTCTTCAGCTTCGCGTACTGGCGATGCTCGAGCAGCTTCGCGGGGAGCGGATGGAGCGGCGCGAGCTCCTCGAGCACCTCGGCGTCGGTGCTCGGGCCGGTCTTCGTCCGCTTTACCACCGGCAGGCCGAGCTCGTCGAAGAGCACCTTCCTCACCTGCACGGGCGAGGCGATCGCGAAGGGGTGTCCCGCGAGGGCATGGATCTCCTGCTCGAGCGTCGCGATCCGCTCGGCGTACCTTCCCGAAAGCCGCTCGAGCAGGGGAACGTCGACCCTCACGCCCTCCCACTCCATGCCGGCGAGCACCGCCACGAGCGGCATCTCCACCTCCCGGAAGAGCCTCGCGAGCCCCGCCGCCTCGAGACCTGCCTCGAGCCCTTCGGCGACGGCCGCCGCAAGCGAGACGGCGGCCGCCGCGGTGGTGGCATCGGCCGGCCGCTCGACCGTCGCGGCGTCGTCGCCCCCATCCGGAATTCCCGTGTGCCGTGCCGCGATCTCGGCGAGCGAGTGGTTCCGCTCCCCCGCATCGAGCAGGTAGGCCGCGACGAGCGTGTCGAAGCCGAGCCCGTCGAGTTCGATGCCGAGCGGACGCAAGCAGACCGCCTGCCGCTTGAGGTCGTGTCCGCGGACGACCACCGCCGGATCGGCGAGCAGTTCGCGAAACCGCTTCGCCCCCGGGCCGGCGTCTTCGACGAAGCGTTCGGCCGGCACGAAGTGGACGCCCGTGCCGTGGTGCGTCGCGATGCCGACGGGCGGATCCATGAAGCCCGCTGACGAGGGCTTCGCGACGCCGATGGTGACGGTGCCCGCCAGTCGGATGCTCTCGGCGACCGCGGCGAGGGCCGCGTCGTCGGCGATCGTGTCGAACCGCGGGGCGGCG
>JBBAVU010000316.1:0-2453 GCA_040397565.1 Pirellulales bacterium
CGCGTCGCCATCCACTCCGCCAGCGGCGGATCACCCACGCCGAGCTGCCGATCGAAGTCCGGCTCGACGAGCCGCATCGCGTCGGCATCGACCGGCTCGCTGGAGCCGCGGCCGCCGCGTACCTGCAACGTGGGCAGGCCGCGATCGTGGTCGACTGCGGCACGGCGGTGACCGTGAACATGCTCTCACCCGACGGCGGCTTCCTCGGCGGCGCGATCCTGCCCGGCCCGGCACTCATGGCGCGGGCGCTTTCCGACGGCACGAGCCGGCTGCCGGAGCTGGCGTCGATCGAGCTGGCGAGCCCGCCCGCCATGCCGGGGCGATCGACCTCGGAGGCGATCGCGGCGGGGATCGGCTGGGGGCTCCGCGGCGCGATTGCACGGACGGTCGAGACCGCGCGGAGCGGATTTCCGGGGGCCGCCGGCCGAGAGGCGGCCTGCATCGTCACCGGCGGATTCGCTCCCGCAATCCTCGACGCCCTCCCGGGGGCGGTGCATGTTCCCGATCTCGTCGTCGCGGGCATCGCGATGGCCGTGCGGTCCTTCCGCGGTACACTTCCTGCCCGATGAGCTCCCGAGCCACCACGACCGCGTCGAACGGACCCACTGGGCCGCAGGAAGGTTCTGCGCGACAGGGCGCTTCCGCGAGGCAGGATACAGCGAGGGAACGCGCGATCCTCGCGGCGAAAGTCGCCGAGGAAACCCGCGGCGGCGACGTTCGCGTGCTCGATCTCCGCAACGTGACGCCGATGTTCGACTACTTCGTGGTCGCGACCGGGTCGAGCGGCCGGCAGATCCATGCCATGGCCGACGAGATCAAGCGGGCGATCGCGAAGGAGTTTTCCGACAAGCCGCGGGGTACCGAGGGCTACGAGGAGGGCCGCTGGATCGTGCTCGACTACGGCGACGTCGTCGTGCACCTCTTCGACGCCGAGGCCCGCGAGTTCTGGGATCTCGAGGGCCTCTGGAGCGACGCGAAGCCGGTGGCGACGCAGGCATGAGTCTTCGCGCGGAATTGCAGGAACGCTTCCGGGCGGCGATCCGCTCCGTGGCTGCCGAGGGCGGGATCGGCCTCGACGAGTCCGAGGTTCCCGCGATGGTCGCGCTCGTCCGCGAGGCGGCCGACGCGAAGTTCGGCGACTACTCGGCGACGATGGCGATGCCGCTCGCGAAGCGGGCGAAGAAGCCGCCGCGCGACGTGGCCGCGGCGATCATCCGGCGGCTCGACGTGTCGGACCTCTGCGAGGCCGTCGGGGAGCCGGTGGGCCCCGGGTTCATCAACCTGCGTATCCGCGACGACGTGCTCGCCAGGAAGGTGGCTCTGGCGGCCGCGGGCGGGAGGGTCGGCGTGGACCCGGTCGCCGACCCCGAGACGATCGTCATCGACTTCAGCTCGCCGAACGTCGCCAAGCCGATGCACGTGGGCCACATCCGCTCGACGGTGATCGGCGACGCGCTCGCCCGCATCCTGAAATTCCGCGGCCACCACACGATCACCGACAACCATCTCGGCGACTGGGGCACCCAGTTCGGGATGATTCTCTGGGGCTGGAAGCGGTGCCGCGACGACGCGGCCTTCGAGGCCGACCCCACCGCCGAGCTCGGCCGGCTCTACCGGCTCGTGCGGAAGGTGGCCGACGCGAAGCCCGAGGAGCTCGCGGCCGACCCGGTCGCCGCGAAGCTCGCCGCCGCGCATCCCGACTGCGGCCGCGAGGTGCTCGCGGAGACCGCAAGGCTCCACGAGGGGGATCCGGAGAACGTCGCGCTCTGGAAGCGTTTCATGCCGATCTGCCTCGCGGAGATCGATCGGGTCTACCGCAGGCTCGGCGTCACGTTCGACCACGTGCTCGGGGAGAGCTTCTACCAGCCAATGCTCGCGGGCGTGGTCGAGGACCTGCTCGCCCGCGGGATCGCCGAGGAGAGCCGGGGGGCGATCGGGGTTTTTCTCGACGGTCCCGACAAGCCGCCGATGCTCGTCCGCAAGGCGGACGGCGCCTTCCTCTACGCGACGACCGATCTCGCGACGATCCGCTGGCGGCTCGAGCACTGGAAGCCCGATCGCATCCTCTACGTCGTGGACCACCGGCAGAGCCAGCACTTCGACCAGCTCTTCGCGACGGCGAGGAAGGCCGGCTACGGGGGTGTCGAGCTCGTCCACGTCGCCTTCGGCACGGTGCTCGGCGAGGATGGCCGACCGTTCAAGACCCGCGCCGGCGATACGGTCGGCCTCGACGCGCTGCTCGACGAGGGGGTCGCGCGGGCCTACGAGGTCGTCACCGCGGCCGACGCCGAGCGGGGCACCGGCATGTCGGAGGAGGAGCGGCGGCGGATCGCCGAGGCCGTCGGGATCGGTGCGATCAAGTACGCCGATCTCTCGCAGAACCGCACGACGGACTACGTCTTCAGCTTCGACAAGATGCTCGAGCTCAAGGGGAACACGGCGGCCTACATGCA
>JBBAVU010000317.1:0-2446 GCA_040397565.1 Pirellulales bacterium
CGACTTCCAGCTCTTCGCCCCGCCCGATCTCCAGGAGTACGAGATCTACCCCGAGGCGAGCGAGGGCATCTTCTTCAACTACGACCGGATCTACATGGGGATCACGCCGCCGGACGTCGTGGGCGTGGCCCAGACGCAGACGGGCTCCTACATCATTCCGATCCAGCCGATCTCGCCGCAGACGATCGTGCAGCTCAACAACGCCAACGTCGAGAGCGGCGACATCATCGGCGGCCTCTACATCTTCGGCGGTGACGTGCTCACGCTCGACCTCAACACGAGCTGGATGCGGACCGCGATGTCGTGGGGCAACCGCTACGAGGGGGGCTGGATCTACGACAACCGTGGCATGCAGTTCGCCTACTTCGACAGCGGTGAGCAGGGACAGCAGTTCACGACAGTGAGCGAGTTCGCAGCCTCATCACCACAGCAGATCTTCACGCAATCGTCGACAAGCGGTGGCGCTGCCGGTGGCGGTGGAGGCGTTGGTAACATCAACCAGGCGCTTGTCACGACGACGATCACTTCCGTGAGCCCGCCTCCGGACCATCTCATTGCCCAGAAGTTGACGCAGGAGAACACGACACGCATCCAAAGCGGAGGGTTCTCGTTCTTGATGCGGCGGTACCTCGGGGGTCGACGGAGTCGATCCACGATGCGGGTTGGCCTGGGGCCCCGGTTTGTGCAGTTCGAGGATCGGTATCAGCTTGGCTATGAGAGTAATCAGTATCCCTTCAATGTGGCATCTGCCCTGGGTGGTGCTGGTGGTGTCGGCGGTGTCGGCGGTGCTGGTGCCGGAGGCGTAGGCGGCGCTGGCGGAATCGGCGGCGGCGGCGGTGCCGGCGGCATCGGTGGTGGCATCGGTGGCGGCATCGGTGGCATCGGTGGCGGCATCGGTGGCATCGGCGGCGGCATCGGCGGCAACGTGTCAGCCGCGTTCCTCCAGTCTTCCGCCGGCGATGTGCTCGGGATCTCAGGCGTCGATACGCTGACCGGCCTGGGCCCCGCGACGGCCCTGCAGACCGGCGACTGGGAGACCTACACGACGAACAACATGGTGGGTCCGGAACTCGCCCTGCTCTTCGAGTCGACCCACGGCCGCTGGACCTTCGCGAGCGAGTTCAAGTTCACGGCGGCGTTCAACTGGCAGAACAACCTCTACCGCGGGGCGAATTTCCCGGAGGCCCTCGGGGCCGACTACCTGCGGACCACGTTCACCCCGTCGGTCACGCAGACAAACGACGGCAGCGACCCCGACCCGATCCAGCTCACGCCGCCGCCGCTCTTCCTCCAGATCTACGGTGTCGGCCAGACGAATGCCACGAACAACGCCGAGCACCAGTTCGTCTTCTCGCCGATCGGTGAATGGCGGTTCGGCACGCAATTCCGCGTGAGCAACGCGGTCGTCCTGCGGGCCGGTTACACCGGCATGTGGATGGCGGGCATCGCCAGGGCGTCGTCGAACACGGGCTACCGGACGGTCTTCAAGGAGGTCCAGTACGCGACCGAGAACACGTCCGACGAGCCGATCCCCGACCCGCTCAATCCCAACCGCGAGATCGCCCCGGGCGACTGGTACGTCGACACCCGCGAGGTGCCCTACAACCGGATCGTGCCGGTGAACGACGGGACCGAGTACGTCTTCGCCAACGGCCTCGATTTCGGGATCGAGATCAAGTACTGATCCGCGTCACGCGCGGTCGCCTGGCCCGTGCCCCGACTCCGCGGGCCCGTGCCCCGACTCCGCGATCTCGCCGCCGTGGCCACCCTTCCCGGCCGGGAAGGCGAGCGACGCGGCCACGCTCGTGCCGATGAGCGCGACGATCACGCCGAGCGAGAGGGCCGGGTGGACGAGGTGCCCCTTGGCGTGGGCGTCCCAGCCGCCGAGCGACGCGAGATACTCGTTGTGCCTGGCCGCCTCGGCGATCATCTTGCCGCCGACGAAGACGAGCACGGCCGAGAGGCCGTAGTTGAGGAACCGGAAGAGGTCCATCACGCCGGCGAGCAGGAAATAGAGCGCCCGCAGACCGAGGATCGCGAAGACGTTCGAGGTGAAGGCGATGAACCGCATGTAGGGCGTTCCGGGCGTCACGACGCCCAGGATCGCCGGCACGCTGTCGACCGCGAAGAGCACGTCGGTGCTCTCCACGACGAGCAGCACGAGAAAGAGCGGTGTCGCCATGAGCTTGCCGTTCTCGCGAACGAAGAACCGGTCGCCCGACGGCTGGCTCGTCACGGGCACGAGCTTGCGGAAGGTGCGGATCAAGGCGTTGTCGCCCGGCGAGTGGTCGCCGCCGCCGAAGGCGAGCTTGATGCCGGTGTAGATGAGGAACGCGCCGAACACCCAGAGGATCCACTTGTATCGCTCGACGAGCTCGGCCCCGAGCAGCACGAACGTGAGCCGCATGAGCACCGCCCCGAGGATGCCCCAGAAGAGCACGCGGTA
>JBBAVU010000318.1:0-2424 GCA_040397565.1 Pirellulales bacterium
TCAGGGGATCGAGATTTCGAGGAGCGTCGTGCCCGGGTCGCTCGCGATCCGCTGTGGGCCGATCGATGCTGGAAGCAGCACGCAGCGGCCGGAGCCGAGGGGCGGAAGGCTCCAGCGGTCTTCGAGACGGATCTGACCGCGGATGATGGCGAGGAATCGGAATCTCCCGTCGCCGCCGGTTTGCCAGTCGCCCTGCGGGCGAACCTCGTCGAGCCGGAAGAAGGGACATTCGACGAGCCGCTTCGCCACGGGATCGGGTGTGGTCGCCGGCACGACGGGGCCGACCGGCTCGAAGTGCGTCACGGCCTCGAGCCCGGCCTCGACGTGGAGCGGTCGCGGGCGGCCGTCGGGGCCGACGCGGTTCCAGTCGAAGAGCCGGTAGGTGACGTCGCTCGACTGCTGGATCTCCGCGATCACGATTCCCGCGCCGATCGCATGGACCGTGCCGGCCGGGATGAAGACGCAGTCGCCCGTCTTCGCATCGAAGCTCGCGAGCACGTCGGCCGCCCTCCCCTCCGCAATTGCTTGCCCCAGCCGCTCTCGCGTCGTGCCCGGCTCGAGCCCGGCGTAGATGCGGCTGCCCGGTTCGGCATCGATCACGTACCAGGCCTCGGTCTTGCCGCGGTCGGGCGGAACGAGCTTTGCCGCCCTCGTGTCGTCGGGATGGACCTGCACCGAAAGGTCGAGGCAGGCGTCGAGAAACTTGAAGAGCAGCGGGAACGGCCCGGTCGCGGACAGGTCGCCGAGAAGTTCGCGGCCGCGGGTCCGGACGAGTTCGCCGAGCGAGATTCCCGCCAAGGGGCCGGCGGCGACGATCGATTGGTCGTCGCCGCGATCGACGAGTTCCCACGACTCCGCCACGACGCCCTGCGACGGCAGGCGGCGGCCGAACAGCCGTTCGAAACGCCGGCCGCCCCAGAGGTACTGCCGGTAGAGCGGCGAGAACAGAAGCGGATGGAGCGGCGTGGGTTTCTGCATGTGGCTTTTGGGGACGCCGTCGGTCAACTCCGCGAATAACCCTCGAGGATCCGTCCGATCCAGAAGCAGCAGACGGCGGCCACGAGCAGCATGAGCATCTGCCCGAGCGAGATCGCGTGGTTCAGCTCGAGCACGATGGCGAGCGCGGGGATGCCGAGGCCGAGCAGTTGGCCGAGTCGTCCGACGAGATTGATCGCCGCATTCACGCCTTTACCGGCTCCAGAGTCGGCGACGCCACCGATTCGATTCGGCGTCGCCGGTGTTCCAGAATACCCGGAATCGACGGTCGTCAACCGTGCTGGTCCGGCCGTCTGGGCTGCTGGCCGCGGACGGCGTCGGTGCGGCATTTAAAATGCGGAACGTGACTCGCTGTGGGCGAGGACTGCAGCCGCGAGAGATTGTCGTCGGAGAGGCCGCAGATCCGGATCAGGCCGCCGTCGGCCTGGATCCGCCGCCCGAGGTTCGAGATCTCGGAGAGCAGATGGTCGTCCACCGAGGCGACCGACTGCATTTCGAGCACGATCCTGTTCGTGAGGTTTTCCCGGAGCATGCCCCAGACCTTCTCGGCCAGCCGTCGGCCGCCGCCGGCGTCGCTTTCGATCCGAACGAAGAGCCAGTCTGGCCCCCGCTCGACCGTGAGATCATCCGCGGCGAGATCTTCCACGCTGCCAACGGAATCCATCGTTGCCTTCCCCGTCATGGCCCCTGTCCCCTTCATGACTCTGCCCTCCGTGGTTGCGAGCGTCGGGGAACGTACGGCGTCATGCCCTCCCCGGCACCCCCCTAGTTGTACGGGCCGCCGGGTTTCAAACAAGCCGAGTTTTTCCCGGGGCTTGCCCGATTCCGGCCCCCGGCAATACTGCCGCAAGTCCCACGGTGATTCCGGGCTCACCCCCGGAGCCTTTTTGCCCCACCCTCCCCTTCTCGATTCCAGGAGCACATCATGTCGCGGCACGGAGCAGTAACCTTTCAGGGCGGACCTCTGACCCTCGCTGGCGAGGAACTCAAGGTCGGCTCGCCGGCTCCCGATTTCGACCTCGTGGCCTTCGGGGCCGGCGGCATGGAGCACATCCGCAAGGCCGACCTGCTCGGCAAGCCCGCGATCATCAGCGTCGTTCCCTCCCTCGACACGCCCGTCTGCCAGGTGCAGACGAAGACGTTCAACACGCGGCTCGGGGCGATGGGCAACCGGATCACGGCCCTCACGGTGAGTCTCGATCTTCCCTTCGCGATGAGCCGCTTCTGCGGGGCCGAACAGATCACGTCGCTCAAGAGCGGCAGTGACTACATGGAGCGGAAATTCGGAAAGGACTACGGCGTACTCATCGAGGAGTTGAAGATCCTCGCCCGGGCCGTCTTCGTGCTCGACTCGAAGGGCATCGTGCGATACGCCCAGGTCGTCAAGGAAATCGCCGACGAACCCGACTACGACGCCGCCCTCAAGGC
>JBBAVU010000319.1:0-2420 GCA_040397565.1 Pirellulales bacterium
CGCCAGCGATCGCGTGACTCTGCAACCGGAGGATCGCCACGGCCAACGCATGCGTGTTCGCGGCACGCAACTCGGACCCGCAACGCCAAGGCCTGTTCAGGAAGTGTTTTTACCCACAGATTCTGCTGAGGAACCCTACTTTTCATCGGTCAATAATTGCGAATGCGGCTGACGAATTCATACCCCGGCCCCCGCCGGGCCGGGCGCAGCTACTGCCGGGCGAAGGCCTGCGGATCGGTGAGCACGAACAGGTGGCCGTGGTCGCTGGTCACGATCACCGCCGCGTCGTCCCAGGCCCGCCGGGCCTCGATCCAGGCGACCACCGCGCGAAACGCGGCCTCGCCACTGTGCACCGCGCCGATGCAGGTGTCGATGTTGTTGGCATGGGCTGCCCAATCGACGTCGCCGGCCTCGACCATCAGCCAGAACCGGCCACGCGTCGCGAGCACGTCGAGGGCCGCGGTCGTCATCTCGGCGAGCGTCGGGTTCTCGTCGAGGTCGGCCGGCGTGTAGCGGATCGCGCCGCCGTATTTCTTCCGCAGGGCGTCGGCCGCGGGGTCGGCGACCGGGCTGCCGGCGGGATTGAAGTCGCCATCGGCGGTGCGAAATGGCAGGTGTCCTTCGCCGGCTCCGAAGAAACCGAACAGCCGCTGGCCGCGGTCGGCGGCATCCCGCGCGGCCGTCGCGAGGACGTCGGCGCCACGCTTCCCAGGCGTCCGTTCCACCACGACGTAGCGGCCGCCGCGGGCGACGTCGATCGCGGCCCGTGTCGAGTCGGCGACATACTTGTTGCCGGGCTCGAAGTTCATCCCCTGGTCGCGGTCCTTGACTGCATCGCCCGCCACGCCCCAGCCGCCCCCGATGATGACGTCGAGGCCCGGCAGGGCCGCGTCCCGATGGGCGATCGACCGCTCGCCGAGCATGTCGCGGGCGATGTCTTGGTAGTCATCCCGCGACACGTTGTTGGCATACGCGCAGGCGGGCGTGGCGTGGGACACCGGCACGCTCGACACTGCGCCCACGGCAAAGCCGCGGGCCTGGAGTCGGCGGGCGATCGGCTCGAACTGCTCCCCCTGCGGGCCGACGTTGATCGCGTCGTTGTAGGTCTTGCGGCCGCTGCACAGGGCCGTCGCCGAGGCCGCGGAATCGGTGACGGCATGCGGGCAGTCGCGGTCGCGGCCGATCAGGTAGCGCAAGTCGCGACGCGGATCCCACGGACTCGTGCCCCCGCGTGTCGCATCGTAGCCGCCGGGCGTCGTGCCCCCAGGGTTCTTCACCGCCTGGGCATCGACGTCCACTTTCGTGCCGGCGTTCGCCGGGCTCGTCACGCACAGCCCGAAGTCGGTGGCGACGCCACGGTAGTCCTGGAACGCCAGGCCGGTCCCCCGGCCGGATGTGTACCCGACGCTGCCGCTGGCGGCGATCGCGGCCGTGCGGGTCAGGTCCCAGTCGAGCCCGTCGAAGACGATGAGCACGACGTACTTCTTTCCGGCGTCCACGGCCAACTGCTGGAGCCTGGCGACATCGGTCTGGTCCATGTAGTCGGCGTCGGCGGCAAGTGTCCGATCGGGAAGCCGGCCATACAGGGCGGTGAGCCGGTCGGCGTCACGGTAGACGCTTTTTCCCCGCGCGACCGCATCGAGCCCGATGCCAAACGTGTAGACGGGAACGAGACGATTGGAGTGGTTCGACCACGCCGCATACACGTCCGGCTGGTCACCCCAGTGCCCCCACGCAGCGCGGCCAAGGGTCTCCGCCGCCACCTGCATGTCCCGCACCCGGTCCCCACGGGCTGGGGCCCGCGCCTCGTCCCCGCGGGCTGGCTCCCGCACCTCGTCCCCGCAGGCAGCCACATGGGCTGCCGCGACCACGGCGATGAGGCCAGCCTGCCAGATACCGGTTCCGCGGAACGTCGCAATCATCATCCTGAAAAGCATACCGCCCCGTCCTGCATCTGCCGGTCCTGAACCGGGCCTGCTCGTTCGGGACTGTCGAGCGGGCTGCCGGTTTCCCCGGCAGCCGCTGCCCAGGGATTGGCCAGATGGAACCGCGGGCCCCGGTTTCCGTCGCCACTCCTCGCCTGTCCGGCTGCGGCGCGAAACTTGCTGCTACAGTAGTCGCCGAGTTCCGCCCTTGTCCCCGGAAACCGCCCGTGGCCGACGACCTGCTGCGCCGCGACGTCCGCTTTCTCGCCGACATGCTCGGCGAGGTGATCCGCGAATCGGAAGGGGATGCGGCCGTCGCCCTCGTGGAGGAGATCCGCGGCCTGTCCCGCGACCGCCGGGCCGGCACGCACGAGGCGGAACCGGCCCTCGCTGCCCGGATCGAGGCCCTCGACGACCCCCAGGCCCGGCTCCTGACCCGGGCGCTGAGCGTGTTCTTCGACCTCGTCAACATCGCCGAGGACCGGCAGCGGGTCC
>JBBAVU010000320.1:0-2378 GCA_040397565.1 Pirellulales bacterium
AGCATCAGGTGTATCTTCACCGTAGCGACGATGCGTCCTCTCCCCCGGCGGCAATCCGGCGTCGTTCAGGCGGATTCGTGACCGGGCAGCAGCTCAATCCTTCAAATCGAACAGCCGCTTGAGGGCGTCGAGGAGGCCGTGCGGGGGGCCCGAGTGGCTTTCGCTGCGGAGCGAGGCGAGCGGGGGGTGGAGTAGCTTCGCCGCGTACCGTTCGAAGGCCTGGCGGATTTCGGCGCGGGCCGAGTCGTCGAGCGAGGGAAGCCTGCGGAAGAGGCGGTCGAGCTCCGCCTCGCCGGTCTCGGTCCATCCCGCGCGGAGCTGCTCGATCACCGGACCGGTGGAGCGGTGGTGCAGGTCCCGCATGAACCGGCTCGTCTCCTCCTCCACGATCGTCACCGCGGCAGGCAGCTCCCGCTGGCGGCTCTTGCGGTTGGCCTCGCAGGCGCCGGCGAGATCCTCGATCGAGTAGAGCCACACACCCGGCATGCCGCCGATCGCCGGATCGAAATCCCGCGGCACGGCGAGGTCGAGCACCACGAGCGGCCGTCCCTCCCGCTTCGGCTGCACCCTCGCGAAGGTTTCACGCGAGACGACCGGCTCGCTCGCGGCCGTCGTGCTCACCACGAGGTCCGCGGCGGCCAGCTCCCGCTCGAGATACTCGAAGAGGCCGGCCCGGGCGTCGAGCCTCGCCGCGAGCTCCTCCGCGCGGCTCGCGCTGCGGTTGAGCACGACGACGTCCCTCGCCCCGGCCTCCCGGAGGTAGCGGAGCGTCTCGGCCGCCATCTTGCCCGCCCCGAGCAGGAGCACCCGCTTGTCGTCGAACCGCTCGAAGACACCCCTGGCGAAGTCGGCCACGGCCACGCTCGGGATCGAGAGCCGTTCGCGGCCGATCGCCGTCTCGCTGGCGACCCGCTTCGCCGTCCGAAGCGCCGCCTGGAACATCTCGGAGGTGAGCGGACCGGTCGCGTCGCTCGCCCGAGCGAGCGCCCAGGCCTGCTTCACCTGCGCCACGATCTGCGGCTCGCCGAGCACCATGCTGTCGAGGCCGCTGGCGACGCTGAACAGGTGCCGCACGACCCCCTCGTCGACCCGACGGGCGAGCACGCTCGTGAGATCCCTCTCGTCGATGCCGCGACACTCGGCCAAGAAGGTCACAAGCTGCTCGGCCGGCGGCGGCGCGGCCTCTCGTTCCCCAGCCGTGTAAAGCTCGACCCGGTTGCACGTCGAGAGGAGCACGACCTCGCGGCCGGGGAACCTCGAGCGGAACCTGCGGATCGCGTCGGCCGCCTGCTCGGCGGAGAAGGCGAGCCGTTCGCGGACCGCGAGCGGCACGGTGCGGTGCGTGGCGCCGACGAGCGCGAGCGTCATGTCGCGTCCTCCGTGGCGCTGGCGGCTGACGGCATCACCGGCGGAACGCCGTGCCGCGACGGGGCGACGAGGCCCCAGAGGATCGAGAGGGCGAGCACGCCGACGCTCACGAGCGAGAGCCACGCGATGGTCTTGGCTCCGCCGGGCTTCCGTGCGACGACCCGCGACGCGATCGCCGCGAACGCCAGCCACGCCACGAGCAGCCCCATCCGCAGCACCACCGGATCGTTCCAGGGCACCGTCTCGAGCAGGCCCCGCCGCAGGTTCACGGCGTTGAGCACAAGGCCGCTTGCGAAGCCCGCCGCCGCCGTCCATGCCGACACGGCGACGCACCGGCGGTCGAGCGACGCGAGTTTCTCGAGGCTCGGCATCCGGAATCCCTGGGCGGGCGCCGCCTTCCGCGAAAGCCTCGCGGCCTGGATGAGCCACATGAGCCCTGCCACCGCGCCGAGCGCCACCGCGACGCTCGCCGCGAGGTTGAAGCTGCCGTGGATCACGCCCCAGAACTGCGTGGCCGGGCTCTGCGGAAAGGGCTCGCGGCTCGAGAGCTCCGCGGCACCGATGAGCCCGAGCACCAGCGGCAGGAGGAAGAGCCCCACGGGCGTCTTCGGATTCGCGATCGTGAGCCAGAGATACCCCGCCGCGAGCACCCAACTGGCCAGCAGAAACCAGTCGAATGCGCTCGAGAGCGGCAGCGACGGCTCGTTCGCCGCCCGCCAGACGAGGTACGCCGTGTGCGCAAATAGCCCGGCCGCGGCGAACGCGATCATCGCCGCCCCGCGGATGCCCGATCGAAACAGGAGCCGCGACGCCTCGAAGGCAAGCGCCACGGCATAGCTCGCGGCGAAGCAGACCACGGAAATACCCGACACGAACTGCGTCATGCACAAAATTGTAGCCTCGCGAGAGACGGCCGTGAGGGGCTGCCCGTGCCCTCGAAGGTTCCTTGCAGGACGCCGCATTGCCGCCGGGGGAGAGGACGCATCGTCGCTACGGTGAAGATACACCTG
>JBBAVU010000321.1:0-2375 GCA_040397565.1 Pirellulales bacterium
CGGGCGTGACCTCCACGAGCTCGTCGTCCTCGATGTACTCGAGCGCCTCCTCGAGCGACATCCGCCGCGGCGGCTTGAGCAGGATGTTGCGGTCGCTGCCGCTCGCCCGCATGTTCGTGAGCTTCTTTTCCTTCGTGGGATTCACGATCATGTCGTCGCTGCGGGCGTTCTCGCCGACGATCATCCCCTCGTAGACCTCGTCGCCGGGGCCGATGAAGAGCTCCGACCGCTCCTGCAGGCCGTCGAGCCCGAAGGCGACCGCTTTGCCCGCCACCATCGAGATGAGCACGCCGTTGGCCCGGCCGGCCATCTCCCCCTCGACGGGCCGCCAGGCCTCGAAGCGGTGGTGCATGATCGCGGTGCCCTGCGTGGCGTTGAGCACTCGCGTCCGCAGTCCGATCAGGCCGCGGGCGGGAATCGAGAAGACCGCGTGGGCGAACTCGCCCCGCGAGCCCATGTGGACGAGCTGGCCGCGTCGCGATCCGGTCAGCTCCATCACGGGGCCGAGCTTGTCGTTGGGCACCTCGACGACGAGCGTCTCGAACGGCTCGAGCACGGTGTCGCCCTCGCGGCGGAGGATGACCCTTGGCTTGCCGACGGAGAGCTCGTAGCCCTCCCGCCGCATCGTCTCGATGAGCACCGAGAGGTGCAGCAGGCCGCGGCCGCTCACGGAGAACTGCTCCGAGCCCTCGATCGTCTCCACCCGCAGCGCCACGTTCCGCTCGAGCTCCTTCATGAGCCGGTCGCGGAGGTGCCGCGTGGTCACGAACTTGCCGCTCTTGCCGGCGAATGGCGACGTGTTGACGCCGAAGACCATCCGCAGCGTGGGCTCGTCGACGGTGAGCCGCTGGAGCGGCCGGGGGTCGTCGGGGTCGCAGATCGTGTCGCCGATCTCGACCCCTTCGATGCCGAAGATGGCGGCGATGTCGCCCGCCGCGGCCTCCTCCGCGTCCACGCGGCCGAGCTTGTCGAAGACCTGCAGGCCGACCACCTTCGCCGGCTCGAGCCGGCCGTCGGCGGTCGAGCGGATCACCGGCATGCCCTTGCGGATCGAGCCCGACTCGATCCTGCCGATCGCGATCCGGCCGACGTAGTCGGACCAGTCGAGCGTGGTCACGAGCATCTGCAGCGGGGCTTCCTTGGCGACCGGGGGCCCCGGGATCACTTCGATCATCAGGTCGAGCAGGGGCTCCATCGTGCCGCTGCGGACCTCGGGATTCTCCGAGGCGAAGCCGTGGCGGGCCGACGCGTAGACATAGGGAAAATCGGCGATCGAGTCCTCGGCGCCGAGCTCGAGGAAGAGGTCGAGGATCTCGTCGACCACCTCGAGCGGCCTGGCGTCGGGCCGGTCGATCTTGTTGATCACGACCACCGGCTTGAGGCCCGATTCGAGCGCCTTCGAAAGCACGAACCGGGTCTGCGGCATCGGGCCCTCTGCCGCGTCGACGAGCACGAGGCAGCCGTCGGCCATCCGCAGCACCCGCTCCACCTCGCCGCCGAAGTCGGCGTGGCCCGGGGTGTCGATGAGGTTGATCTTCACCCCCTTCCACTCCAACGCGATGTTCTTGGCGAGGATCGTGATCCCCCGTTCCCGCTCGAGGTCGTTGGAGTCGAGGATCCGCTCGCCGGAGAGCTGGCTTTCGCGGTACTGTCCGCTCTGCCGCAGCAGGCAGTCGACGAGCGTCGTCTTGCCGTGATCGACGTGCGCGATGATCGCGACGTTGCGGATGTCGGAGCGGCGGGAGAGGCCGGAGGCGGGGAGGACTTGCGTGGCGTTCATGCGGGCCCAGCATTATTCCGGGACGGGCGGTGGATCGTCCAGTCGTGTTTCGGATTGCGGGGGTTCATCGCGGCTTTCCCGCAGGACGGCGTCGAGCCGTGCGATGAGCCGACGGGCCGTGTCGCCCGTGCGGATCGTCGTCGATGCCACTCGAACGGCGGGGCTGCGGGACGGATGGACGAGCGCGGCCGCGAAGCGTTCGGCCATCGCCGCGTGCCGCGGACGGAAGACGGCGACGAACTCGTCGCCGCCGAGCCGACCGACGAGCGCGACTCCGCGGGAGAGCCGCACGAGCCGGCGTGCCACCTTCAAGATGAGGTCGTCGCCGGCGAGGAAGCCCCGAGACCGGTTGACCGCCTTGAGCCCGACGACGTCGATGAGAACGACCGTATCGCCGCTCGGGACGATGCTCCCGCCGATCCGGCGGCCGCACCGCCTGTTCAGACTTCGCTCGAGCCGGCCCCTGGATGCCAGGTCCGTGAGCGAATCCCGGCGATCGTCGTTGCGAGCCATGCAGACAGGGCCCATGCAGGCCGGGCCATGGAGACGATGGGGATCGAACCCACAACCCCCGCCTTGCAAAGGCGGTGCTCTC
>JBBAVU010000322.1:0-2371 GCA_040397565.1 Pirellulales bacterium
GCCTCGTTGAGCGCCGCCTTGATGTGGCGGATGTTCGTGATCTGGCTGCCCTGGTGGAAGTGGAGCAGCTGCAGGCAGTCCTCCATGCCGCGCGAGGCGAGCAGGTCGAGCCCGTTCATGAGCTCGATGACGGTGAGGCCGAACTTGCTTCGAAACCCTCCCGAGGCCTGCCACCGGCCCGCTCCGCGGGAGGCGAGCTTCACCCGCATGCCGATCCGCGGCCGCACGCCGAGCTTCTCGGCATACTCGAGCACCATCTGGAGTTCGGAAAACCGCTCCACGACCGGAATGATGTGGCGCCCGATCTTCTGCGCGAGCATCGCCGTCTCGATGAACTCAGCGTCCTTGAAGCCGTTGCAGATGATCGGCGTCTCGTTGTCGGCCATCGCGACGACCGCCAGCAGCTCCGGCTTGCTCCCGGCCTCGAGGCCGAACCGATACGGCCGGCCGAACTGGAGCACCTCCTCGACCACCTGCCGCTGCTGGTTCACCTTCACCGGGTAGACGCAACAGTAGCTCCCGCGATACCCCGACTCCTGCATCGCATTGGCGAAGACGCCGTGGAGCTCGCCGAGCCGGTGCTTGAGAATGTCCGCGAACCGCAGCAGGATCGGCAGGTCGATCCCCCGCACCTGGAGCCGGTCGACGAGCTGCTTCAGGTCGATCGACCGCGTCGGGTTCTTGTCGGGATGCACCATGAGGTGCCCCTCGGGCCCGACGGAAAAGTAGCCATTGCCCCAGCGGGCCACCTCGTAGAGGTCGGCCGCGTCGGCGGTGGTCCAGGATTCGATATCTATGTCGACGGCCATCTGGGGGCTCCGAGGGCTCCGCGGAACGCCGGCTTGCTTCCGCGTCACGAAGACTTCCGTCAAGTGTAGCGAGACCATGGCCGGGGGCCAGACGAATCGGCCGGCGCGAGTGGCCGCTCACGGATCGCAACCGCGAACAGCGACGCCATCCCGACGCCCCGCACCGCGAGGTCGACGGCCATGGCGTACCACGCCCCCTCGACACCCAGCCCGAGCCCCGGCAGTTCGACCGCCGTGCCCGGCAGCGGCACCGATGGGCGGGCGAGAAACACCGCCAGGGGAAGCCGCACCGCGAGAAGGCCGAACGCGTTGACGGCGAGCGGCAGCCGCGTCTTGCCGGCGCCCCGCAGTCCGCCGGCGAAGACCATCAGCATCGCGAGGAACGGCTGCGCGAAGGCCACGATCCGGACGAGCCTCGCCGCGATCGGCGAGACTCCCTCCGAAGCCGTGCCGGCTCCGACGAACAGGCCGGCCAGCCGATCCGCCTCGAGGTAGAAACACACCGCCACGGCGGTCATGAAGGCTGCGCACGAAGCGGTCGCGAGCCAGACCGTCCTCCTGGCCCGGCCGGGCTCGCCGGCGCCGAGGAACTGGCCGGCCAGCGTGGCTGCCGCGACCTGAAAGGCGCTGCCCGGGAGATAGGCGATCGACTCGATGGTGATCGCGATGGCGTGCGCGGCCGCGTCGACGTCCCCCAGCCGGTTCACGATCGACAGGAAGGAAAGCTGGAGGACGGCGTTGGCGAGCGTATCGATCCCCGCCGGGACGCCGATCGCGAGGATCCGACCCACCGTCGCATCGACGCCGGGCGATGCGTCGCGACCGATCGCCGCCGCCCGCCGTGCGAGGGCCACGATCACGACCATCGCGCCGGCCACGTAGCCGATCGCCGTTCCCCAGGCGATGCCCTCCCAGCCGAGCGGCGGGAGGCCCGCGAGGCCGGCGGCGAGCCCCCAGCTGGCGAGCACGTTCACCACGTTCACGACCCCCATCGCCGTGAGCCCGGCGAGCATGTCGCCCGCCCCGCGCAGGATCGCGACGCCCACGTTCAAGAGCATGATCGCGGGGATCGCGGGCACGACGATGGCGAGGTACCGCTCCGCCAGCGCCCGCGACTCGGGGGCGAGCCCGAAGAGCCCCACGACCGTCCGCCCGAGGCAGATGGCGGGCACGAGCAGGCCGATTGCGATCACCGCGCCGACGAGTAGCGAAAGGGCGGCGGCCCTCCGCGCGGTGGCAAGGTCTCCCGCGCCGACCGCCCGGGCCACGAGCGCCGTGGCGGCCACGGAAGGGAGGGCGAACAGGCCCGGCAGGAAGCCGACGCAGTAGGCGACCATGCCGACGGCCGCGAGGTATTCCGACCCGACGAGGAGGTTGCCGGAGAGCCACTTGTCGGTGAACCCGACGCCGAGCGCGAGCGTCTGCTCCACGAGCACCGGCACGACGAGCCAAACCACCGGCCGGACCGTCCCGGGCAGCCGCGTCACGCCGCCACGCAAAGCCGCCCGCGAAACGGACTCCGCCGCATCAAGACTGCCTGTCCGCTCGCTGCCGCTCACTCC
>JBBAVU010000323.1:0-2369 GCA_040397565.1 Pirellulales bacterium
GCAGCGGGGGCCGGGGGGTCGGCCGCAGGCGGAGCGGCAGGTTCGGCCGCGGCGGCCGAAGGCGGGGCCGCGGGCGTCACGGGGGGCGAGTCGTCGCCGAGCGACGCCGGCGGCACGAGCATGGCGACGCAGAAGAGTGTGGCGAAGAAACGATGCATCGGCAGTACGGCAAAACTCAACGTGTTTGAACGAGCCATTGATGATGCCCTTGAAGCCCGATCGGCGAGCCGGATTCTAACAATCTTGTTCCGTGGCCGCCGCAGTCGGCAGGCATTCAAACCGCAAACAGTTCCTGCAAGACCTGCAGCACCCGCTGGGATGTGCGGGCGTCGAGCCTTCCGAGTCGCTTGACGAGCCGGGACTGGTCAACGGTTCGAATCTGGTCGAGCACGATTTGCCCCACCTTTCCGGCGAACCGGCAGGGAACGCGGGTCGGATAATGGCGTCCCTTCGTGGTCATCGGGGCCACGATCGCCGTCTGGATGTGATGGTTCATCTCGTCGGGCGAGACGACAAGGCAGGGGCGGGTCTTTCGGATTTCGCGCCCGATGCTCGGGTCGAGGGCGACCAGATACACATCGAAGCGGTTGATCACCATTCCCATTCGTCACGGTCCCACGTTGACGAAGACCGCGGCGGCTGATCGACCAGCCGGTCGTCACGCTTCGCTGACATGGTGTGAAACGCGTCGGCCCAGCCGGCCCGCGGCCCCGCGGCGGCACGGACCAGAAGCATGCCGTCGCGGGCTTCAAGTTCGACGTCACCCGCCAGCCCGGTCCTCTTGAGAAGCGGCCTCGGGATACGGATTCCCAAAGAGTTGCCGATGGGCACGATCTTGGTCTTCATAATTTTTCATGCTCACGAACGAGATGTAATTACATTGTAGTCACGACAGTTCCTGGCGGCAACACGGCTAGGAAGACGATGCCATTCGTGCGGTCATGCCGCACGGATCAGCTCGCGGCGTCGAGGTAGGGATCCTGGCTCATCTGGATGTGCGACTCGGCCCGCTGCCGCTCGTGATACTCGAGCACTCTGCGCTGTCGCGCGTGCCTCGCCTCGACGAGCCGCTGCGCCTTCTTGAAGAGGCCGAGGAGCCGTCCCGACGCCCCGCCGCTCTGTCTCGCGACGCGACCGGCGAGCCACGCGGCGATCCGCTTTGCCCGCTTCGGGCCGTAGCCCATCGTGAGGATGTCGTCGTCGAACGCGGCGTACTGCCGCCAGGTGCCCGGGTCGCCCTGCCGTCCGCAGCGGCCGACGAGCTGCCGGTCGATGCGGGCCGAGTCGTGCAGCTCCGTGCAGATCACGTGGAGGCCGCCGAGTTCCTTGACCCCCTCGCCGAGCTTGATGTCGGTGCCGCGGCCGGCCATGTTCGTGGACACGGTGATCTTCCCTCGCTGGCCCGCCTCCGACACGATCTCGGCCTCCTTCGCGATCTGCCTGGCGTTGAGCACCGTGCAGGAAAGGCCCGCCTCTGCGAGCAGCTGTGCGACATCCTCCGACTTGTCGATCGAGCGGGTGCCGATGAGCACGGGGCGGCCTTCGGCGTGCATCTGCTTCACCTCCTCGACGATCCGCCGGAGTTTCGTGGCGTAGTCGGCGACGACCACCGGGGCGAGCTGCTTGCGGATCGCGGGCCGGTTCGTCGGCACGACCGCGACGGCGACGTCATAGGTGCGAGAGATCTCGGGAGCGCTCGTGGCGATCGTGCCCGTCATGCCGGCGAGGTGGGGCCAGCGGGCGAAGAGATCCTGGATCGTGATCCTGGCGGCATGGCCGCTCGGAACGGTCGGCTCGAGCCCCTCCTTCGCCTCGACCGCCTGGTGGAGGCCGTCCCGCCAGCTGCGGCCCTCGGCGGCACGGCCGGTGAACTCGTCGATGATCACGATCTTGTCGTCGCGGACGACGTATTGCCGGTCGCGGATGAACGACTCCTTCGCACGGATCGCCCGCTCGACGGCGTCGTAGATCGCAAGGAGGCTCGTCGATTCCAGCAGGGTGGGGCGAGGCATGGCCCGCACGCGGCTGCGGCCGCGGCCGAGCAGTTCACAGGTCTGCTTCTGCCGGTCGAACTCGTAGTCTTCGTCGCGGACGAGATCCACCGCCGCGGCCGCCGCGAACCGGAAGACCGCCTGCTGCTGGGCCTGCGCCTCCCCTGGGGGCGAGGCGATGATGAGCGGGGTCCTCGCCTCGTCGATGAGCACGTTGTCGGCCTCGTCGACGAGGGCGAACCAGTAGGGCCGCTGGAGCAGCTTCGACGAGCCCGAGGCGGAGGCGCCGACGAGCGTCGCCCCGAGGTCGCCCCGCCCCTCCGCGATCTCGCGGCCCATGAGCCGGTCCTTGAGGAAGTCGAAGCCGAACTCCTTCGC
>JBBAVU010000324.1:0-2363 GCA_040397565.1 Pirellulales bacterium
GCTCCGCGATGCCCCAGAGGCTCGAGGCGATGAAGTAGAGGCAGAGGCCGCAGGGAACCTTGAAGAACATGAGGGCCATGAAGAACATCATGTACTTCATCACCTGCTGCTGCACCTTCGCCTGCTCGTCCACGGCCGGCGGCATGAAGAGCTTCTGCTGCCAGAGAAAAAGCCCAATCGTGGCCAGCGGGAAGAGGTTGAGGTAGGGCCCGAGCCAGCCCTCGGGCGCCGTGAGGAATCCGGGCAGCACCTTCGACCAGTCCCAGAGCATGTCGGGGGCGGCGAGGTTCGAGCACCAGCGGATCGCGTCGGTGAACAGGGGCGCCTGCCGCAGTTCGACGTCGGTCGCGAGCGACCGGTAGAGCCCCATGAAGATGGGGATCTGGATGAAGACGAGCAGGCAGCCGCCCGCGGGGTTGTAGTCGTGCTTCTTCCACAGATCCTGGGTCGCCTTCGTCCGCTTCTCCGGCTCGTTCTTGTACTTTTCAGCGATCGCCTTCATCTCCGGCTGAAGGGCCTGCATCTTCTGCGACGAGAGGGCCTGCTTGCGGCTGATCGGAAACATCGCTCCGCGGACCATCACCGTCAGCAGGATGATCGCGATGCCGTAGTTGCCGATCACCGCGTGGAGCGCGTGGAGGAGCGCGATCATCGGTCGGGCGACCCAGCCGAACCAGCCGTAGTAGACGAGGTCGTCCATCGCCGCGCCCTTCAGACCGAACTGGGAGAGCAACTCCGGCTGCTTCGGGCCGGCGAAGACGCCAAACCGCTGCCGGACGGTCTTGCCAGGCTCGACCATGATTTCCTTCGAGACGATCCGGCTCGTGACGTTCACGAGCTTCTTCCTCGCGGGATCCGGAACCTCCCCCACGACGAGCGGCCGCACCTCCGCGAGCGACGGCGACTCGTCGGAGCCTTCGGCGGCGGGAAGCGGGAGCAGGGCCGACGCGAAATAGAGCGCGTCGACGCCCGCGAACGAGAGCGGCTTCTCGTCGAGCACGGCCGAAGCAGTCCGCTCGGCCGACGCGTCGGCGAGCGTGAGGCTGCTCACGACCCGCGAGGGCTGGCCGACGAAGCGGAAGGCCGGATCACGGACGCCGAGCGAGCCCCAGTCGCGGGCGACCCGCGCCGTGTACCACCAGCCCTCCGTCGGCAGTCCCGTCGGCCCGTCGAGGGCGTAGGCGAGTGAAATCGGCGACTCACCGCCGGTGAACTCGAGCAAAAGTTCAAGCCGGTGGCCCGGCTCGGCTCCCTCGGGAGCTTCCACGATGCGGTAGGTCTTCGAGACGACGAGGCCGCCGGCGAGCTTCCGCGTGAAGCGGACGCACGTTTCCGATTCGACCGCCGCCTCCCAGTCCTGCTCCCACAGCTCGCTCCCGGCGATTTCGCTCGAATCGCCATCGGGCCGCTTCGATCCGTCCCGCTCCTCCAGCGAAACACGGAACGAGAGCGGGTCGCACGGCTCGGCCTCGGCATCCTCGACCGGGATCGTGAACCGTTCGGGCCGGACCACCTCGAGCGGACGCCGGTCGAGCACGACGGGAATCGTGAGCTTCTCGCCGCCGCGATCCACGACCGCATCGACCGTCTGCCCCGGCCGAGTGCGATCGAGCGCCTTCCGGAGCGCAGCGGGCTCGGGCGTGGGCTCTCCGCCGAGGCTCTCGATGACGTCGCCGCTGCGGATCCCGGCGAGGTCGGCCGGGGTCTCCGCCCCGACGAGCATCACCCGGCAGCCCCCCTTGGTCGCCACGGGCGCGAGGTGCCCGAGATAGCCGGACCGGTCGTCCTGGTCGTGGAAGCGGCTGCCGGCGAGCTCGATCCGCTCGATCGCGGCCCCGCGGCTGGTGAGCGTGACGAGCATGCGGGCCGGCGAGCCGGGGTCGAGCGACCCGATCGTGCACCGCACCCGCGGAAGGTCGGTTTCGGGAGCCTTCGCCGCGACGTCGTCGGCCTTGGCCGCAGAGTCATCGGCCTTCGGCTTCGGAGACTCGGCCTTCGCGGCATTCTCCCCCTTCGCAGCGTCGTCGGCCTCCGCGGCATCGCCGGCCTTCGGCCCGGGCTCCGCATCGGCGAGCTGCTCAACAGGCGGAGGCTCGGGCGTCGGGAAAAAGACGGCCCGAATCGCCTGGCTGCCAAGGACGACGGCGAGCGACAGGACGACGAAGAGAATGTAGCGGCGTTCCAATGCGGCGAATCCGATTGATGCGGAGAAAACGCTCAGTATACCGGCGGTCAGCAGGCACGGGCAGGCCCAAAACAGCGGAGTCGCTCATTGGGGAAATTGCATGGGCGCCGCATTGCCGCCGGGGGAGCGGACGCATCGTCGCTACGGTGAGGATACACCTGATGCTCCTCAACGTTCC
>JBBAVU010000325.1:0-2362 GCA_040397565.1 Pirellulales bacterium
AACCCACCGCATCGGGCTACGCCGCCGGCTCAATCGCAGGCTTTTCTTCAGCGGCGGGCTTCGCTTCGTCGGCGGCCGGTTCGGCGGCGTCGGGCTTCGGTTCCTCGGCAGGCTCTGTTGGCTCGGCGGGTTCGACAGGAGCGGCGGGCTTCGGCGCGGCGAGGCCACGGGCGACGGCCTTTGCGGCGAGGATGCCTTCCGCGTCGAGCTTGCCGCGGAGGCCGCGGGCTTCGACCGTGTAGAGCCGGCCGTTGAACACGACCGCGTAGCTCAAGCGGTCGATCGATTCGGTGGCGCTACCGTTCTTCGTGCGGCCGGGGGCGGCCCAGGCGACGCCGAAGTGGTCGCCGAGCTCGACGGCGGTCGGGCCCCTCGTGAGCGTGCTCTTGCCGTCCTTCGTGAACCGTTCGGCGAGCTGTGCGGTCATCGCCTCGAGGAACGCGGCGTGGCCGTCCTTGCCGACCGACGTGATTCCCGCGGGTGGGTCGGCGACCGTGACCGTCACGGCGGGGTAGGCCTTCTTGACGCCGCGCTGATAACGGACCAGGTATTCCTTCGACCTCGGCGCCCGATGCCAGCCCTTTGGCGACGCGACCGCGACGCGACCCTCGTCCACCGAGAGCGCGGTGTCGAGATCGATCGGCGGCAGCTTCTCGTTGGGAAGCATGCCCGGCCCTTCCGGCTTCGAGCATCCGAATCCCGCGGCCGCGACGAGGATGGCGGCCGACGACCAGAGCAGGGCACGACGGGCACGTTGCATGACGTTTACTCCGCGATCGGTTCCTTCACGAGCTGCACGAAATGGTGCGAGCGGGTCGACGCGATGAGGTCGGCCGCCTTCTTGTCGGCCGCCTTCTTGTCGGCGTACTCGAACACGACCAGCCGCTTCATCCCTTGGTTGAAGACGCCCCAGAAGGCCTTCATGCGGGACTCCTTCACGACCTTCTTGCGGGAAGGCTTCTTCGCGGCCGACTTCTTGGAGGCGACGGCCTTCTCCTTCTTCGGAGCCTTCTCGGCCTTCTCCTTGGGAGCCTTCTTCGCGGTCTTGCCGCGGGCCTCCGCCGCGTCCGCCTGGGCCCTCAGTTCCTTTCGATTGACGACTTTGCGTGCCATGAGCAGCTCTATTCCTCTTCGCGCGTGATGGATGGCCGCGGAACGGCCGGGTGAGCGTCGGAGTATAGCGGCTGGATCGGGATGTAGAATGCGTCATGCGGCGGCGTCGCCGCGGACTGGAGTGAAGGATGACGCAAGCGATCCTCGAGCCGGCCCTTGCCGGCCCGTTTCCCGCCTACCGCGGTCTGGGCGATGCCGTGCTTTCCGAGCGGATCGAGGACGTTCGCCGCCGCATGGGGCCACGGCTCGTGATCCTCGGCCACCATTACCAGCAGGACGGCGTGATCGCCCATGCCGACCTCCAGGGCGACAGCTACCAGCTCTCGAAATCGGCCGCCGAGCGGACGGAGTGCGAGGCGATCGCGTTCTGCGGCGTCCACTTCATGGCCGAGACCGCCGACATCCTCGTGAACCGGCCCGAGAAGGTCGCCGCCCGCGGCGGCCGGCGGGTGACGGTCGTCCTGCCCGACATGGCGGCCGGGTGCTCGATGGCCGACATGGCGGCGATCCACCAGGTCGAGGACGCCTGGGCCGACCTCGGCACCGCGATCGACACCTCCGACATCACGCCCGTCACCTACATCAACTCCGCGGCGAGCCTGAAGGCCTTCTGCGGCCGGCACGGCGGCATCGTCTGCACGTCGAGCAACGCCCGCGCGGTGCTCGAATGGGCCTTCAAGCGGACGAAGCGGGTGCTCTTCTTTCCCGATCAGCACCTCGGACGGAACACCGCGCGGAAGATGGGGATCCCGCTCGACGAGATGTGCGTCTGGAATCCGCACGACCCGACGCTCGGCGGCAACTCCCGCGAGCAACTCGCGAAGAGTCGCGTCGTCCTCTGGCAGGGGCATTGCAGCGTGCACGCCATGTTCCGCCCCGAGCACGTCGACGCGATGCGGGCGAACATCCCGGGCGTGAAGGTGCTCGTCCACCCCGAGTGCTCGATGGAGGTGGTCGACAAGGCCGACCTCGCCGGCTCCACGAGCTACATCATCAAGCAGGTGGAGGCGGCCCCGCCCGGCACGAAGTGGGCGATCGGCACGGAGCTCCACCTCGTGAAGCGGCTCGAGCAGAACCACCCTGAGCAGACGATCCGGTTTCTTTCGCCGGTCGTCTGCATGTGCGCGACGATGTACCGGATCGATCTCGCGCACCTTTGCTGGAGCCTGGAGCACCTCGAGCGGGGCACGCCCGTGAACGTCATCACGGTGGACGACGAGACCGCGAAGTGGGCCGTGACCGCGCTCGA
>JBBAVU010000326.1:0-2296 GCA_040397565.1 Pirellulales bacterium
AGGGCGCGGGGAGAAAGCATCGGTGAGCTCTGCGGGTGTCGCTGCTGTCAGGAGGTGGAGGAGCCGCGCCAGGCGCGGGCCAGGTCGGAAACAGGAAGGCCTGTCGCGACACCGGCGGTGTCGACGATCTGGACCGCGCCACCGGTCGTGACCTCGCCGACCCATGCCCACGGCGCGCCGCCGACGAGGGCCTCGAACCGCTCCACCGCGGTCGGGGGCACCTCGCACAGGAACCGGCCCGGCGTTTCGGTGAAGGCGATGGCCAGGTCGCGATGCCTGCCCGAGACGTTCATCTCGGCCGGCAGTGCGGCCAAGTCGAGCCGGGCGGCCACGCCGCCGGCGATCGCCATCTCGGCCAGTGCCGCGGCTACGCCGCCATCGGAGATGTCGTGACAGGCGACGACGGCCCCCGCCTTGATCACCGCGGCCACGGCGGCGAATGCCGCGCGGCAGGCGGCCGCATCGACGTGCGGCACGCTGCCACCACCGACGCGACCGATCAGTTCGAGCTGGCTGCCGGCCAGCGCGTCGCGGGAGAGGCCGATGATCGCCAGGCGATTGCCGACAGCCTTGAGATCGGGCGTCATCGCGCGGCGGACGTCGGCTACCTGGCCCATCGCCGTGGCCAGCAGCGTGGGCGGGATCGAGAGTTCGTGGAGCCTGCCCGCGACATCGGTGTAAGAGAAGACGTTGTTGAGACTGTCCTTGCCGCTCACGAACGGCGCGGCGAACGCCACGGCCATGTCGTAGCAGGCCCGGCAGGCCTCGACGAGCGTGCCCAGCGATTCCTCGCGCCGCGTGTCGCCCCAGCAGAAGTTGTCGAGCAGGGCGATCCTGTCCGGATCGGCCCCTGCGGCCACGACGTTGGCGATCGCCTCGACGATGCCGCCGGCCGCCATCTGATAGGGATCGCGGCGGCCGGAGCGATGCCGCAGCCCCACGCCGAGGACGATCCCGCGGTCGCGGCCGAGCACGCCGCGAATCACGGTGCCATCGGCCGGGCCTGCGCCGGGGCCGAGCAGCGGCTTGACCACGCTGCAGCCCTGCACCTCGTGGTCGTATTGCCGCACGATCCATTCCTTGCTCATCACGTCGGGCGCGCCGAGCACGTCGAGCAGGCACCGCGCGAGATCCGTGTCGGCCGTCGGCCAGGTCGACGCCTCCGTCACCGGCGGGGCATATCGCGAGGTGAGCCGCGCCTTCGGCCGGCCCTCGTGGAGGAAATGACAATCAAGCTGGCCCGCCACGCGGCCCTGCCACTTGAGAACGAGCTGTCCGGTGCCTGTGAAGGTGCCGATGGCGGTGGCCTCGACTCCCTCCGCGGCGGCGATCTTCGCCAGCTTCTCCCAGTCGGCCGGATCGACGGCGAGCACCATCCGCTCCTGCGCCTCCGAAATCCAGACTTCCGTCGCCGACAGGCCCTCGTACTTGAGCGGCACGCGATCGAGTTCGACCTCGGCGCCGAGCGTGGCCCCCATCTCGCCGACGGCGCTCGAGAGCCCGCCCGCCCCGCAGTCGGTGATCGCGTGGAAGAGCCGCTGCCGTGCCGCTTCGAGGACGAAGTCGGAGAGCGTTTTCTCGTGGATCGCATGGCCGATCTGCACCGCGCCGCCCGACTCGCTCTCACTGGCGCTCGACAGTTCCTCGCTGGAAAAGGTCGCGCCGTGAATGCCATCTCGGCCCGTGCGGCCCCCGGCCACGACGACGATGTCGCCCGGCTTCACGGCCGCATCGGAGGTATGCCGCGGCATGATGCCCACGGTGCCGCAGAACACCAGCGGATTGCAGGTGTAGCCGGGATCGTAGGCGACGGCGCCGGCGATCGTGGGGATGCCCATGCGGTTGCCGTAGTCGCGGACGCCGGCCACCACGCCTTCGAGGAGCCGTCGCGGATGGATCACTCCCGGAGGCAGATCCTCCTGCTTCAGGTCCGGCGGGCCGACGCAGAAGACGTCGAGGTTGGCGATCGGCTTGGCCCCCAGGCCCGTGCCGAGCACGTCGCGGATCACGCCGCCAAGCCCGGTTGCGGCGCCGCCGTAGGGCTCGATCGCTGAGGGGTGGTTGTGGGTCTCGACCTTCACGCAGATGTCGTGGTCGCCATCGAACCGCACCACGCCCGAGTTGTCGCGAAAGACGCTCACGCACCAGTCCCGCGGGCCGAGCGACTCGCGGACTGTCTGCGTGGCGGCGAAGACCGTCTCCTTGAGCAGGTTGTCGTACCGCGTGACGCCGTCGGGACGCACATGGTCGATCGGGCTGCCGAGCGTCTTGTGGCAGCAGTGCTCGCTCCAGGTCT
>JBBAVU010000327.1:0-2257 GCA_040397565.1 Pirellulales bacterium
CGCCGGTGTTCTGCGGGAGTGCCTACAAGAACAAGGGCGTGCAGCCGCTGCTCGACGCGGTGGTCCGCTACCTGCCCAACCCGCTCGAGCGGAAGGTGATCGCGAAGAACTGGTCGAACCCCGACGAGAAATTCGATCTCGAGGCCGACCCCAAGAAGCCGCTCGTGGCGATGGCTTTCAAGATCGTCGACGATCCGTTCGGCCAACTCACCTTCATGCGGCTCTACCAGGGCACGATGAAGAAGGGCGAGGCCTACATCAACCAGCGGACGAGCCAGAAGCAGCGGTTCAGCCGCATCGTGCGGATGCACGCCGACAAGCGGGAGGAGATCGACACCGCGGAGGCGGGTGACATCGTGGCCGTGATGGGTGTCGATGCCGCCAGCGGCGACACCTACTCCGCCGATGCGAAGTACTGCACGCTCGAGAGCATGTTCGTGCCGGAGCCGGTCATCAAGATGGCGATCACGCCCACCCAGCGGGACGGCCTCGACAAGCTCAGCAAGGGGCTGCAGCGTTTCACCCGCGAGGATCCGACGTTCCGCGTGTTCACCGACGAGGAGACGGGCGAGACGCTCATCGCCGGCATGGGTGAGCTCCACCTCGACATCTACGTCGAGCGGATCAGGCGGGAATACAAGGTGGACGTGACCGTCGGTGCGCCGAAGGTGAGCTACCGCGAGGCTCCCACACGGGGCACTCCGTACGACTACAAGCACAAGAAGCAGACGGGCGGCTCCGGCCAGTACGCCCACATCATCGGCCACCTCGAGCCGCTGCCCGACGATGCCACCGAGAACTTCATCTTCGAGGATGCAGTCGTAGGCGGCCGCGTGCCGCGGGAATACATCCCGTCGGTCGAGAAGGGCTTCCTGTCGGTGCTGGGCAAGGGTCCCATCGCCGGCTTCCCGATCGTGGGCGTGAAGGCCACGCTCGAGGACGGCAGCTACCACGACGTCGACTCCAGCGACATGGCCTTCCAGATCTGCGCCCGGGCCGGTTTCCGCGAGGCTTTCCTCGCCACGAAGCCCGTGCTTCTCGAGCCGATCATGAAGATGGAGGTGGAGGTTCCCGCCGACTTTCAGGGCGCCGTCACGGGCGAGCTCAACAAGCGGCGAGGCCTCATCATCTCGACGGAGACCGTGGGCAACACCTCGACGATCATCGCGGAGGTTCCGCTCGCGGAGACCTTCGGCTACTCGACCGACCTGCGGAGCATGACGCAGGGCCAGGGGGTCTTCACGATGGAATTCGCGAAGTACCGCCCGACCCCAGGCAACATCCAGAAGGAAATCATCGAGGAGCGGAAGAAGCAGGAACTCGCGATGGCGAAGTAAGCTCGAGCGAGTCGGCGATCGCGTCCCAGAACGCGATGCGGGCTTCGAGGCATTCGCGGGCGGTTTCGGAGGCCTCGGCCCATTTCAGAGGGTCGTCGCCGCACTGCCTCGCGAGGATCCTGCGGCAGATAGGGGCGTGCTTGTCGTCGTCGTGCTCGATGTGCCGCTCGAGGTAGAAACGAAACCGGCCCCAGTGGGCGGCGTCGGCCTCGGCGAGCTGTACGACGAGGTTGCGGAACATGTCGGGGATCACGTCCTCGCGTCCGTGCGTGAAGGCGGCGACGATGCGGTGCGTCGCCCCGCCGGCGATCACCTCGAACGATTTCCGGACGAACGCTGCGGCGGCCGGATTTCCGCCGGACTGCTCGAGCGCGCGGTCGAGCGGCAGGCCCTCGGCGAGCCCCGCGAGCAGCCGCTCGATCGGACGCGTGTCGGCTCCCGCCTGCCGCATCGCGTCGATGTAGAGTTCGAAGTGCGACGCGTGGCCGCCGTCGGGTAGTTCGTCGCTCTCCTCCTCGAGCACGATCTCGTTGACGAGCCGGCGGGCCTCCGGGTCGGACGTCGGCAGCCACGGCAGCGAGGTGCAGGTCAGCCGCTGCTGCATCGCCTTCAAGAGGCTCTGGAAATCCCACACCGCGAACACGTGCACTTCCATGAACGCCCGCAATCGTTCTGGCGAGTCGACGAGCCGGTAGAGCCGGTGCGAGACGAGACGCTCTCGCGAGTCGCCGAGATCGACGGACCGCAGGCCGCCGCCGGCGGTCGAGGCGACGGCGGAAAGGCCCGCTGAGTTAATTGTGCCGCGGGAGCTCTTGGACGGGTCGAGCAGGGGCATGGACGGCATCGGCCACCTCCGGGGTTCATAGGACAACCCCGTTATAGGCAGCTCAATCCGGAGGACGAACCGCCTGACGATCTTC
>JBBAVU010000328.1:0-2216 GCA_040397565.1 Pirellulales bacterium
TCACGGCCGTTTTTTTTGGGCCTGTAGGCGGGCGTGTCGGCAAGCGAGAACACGATCACTTCCTCGCCCGTAACGGTCGAGATGTCGTGATGCACGCTCACCAACTTCACGCCCACGGCCGCCTCCACGATCGTCTCGAGCCGCGTCCGGCCCGAGGCGATCATGTGCGACCGCACCTGCTTCAGGAGCGACCGGCCGTTGCCGGAATCGTTGCCCAACGCCGCCCGCGGCGGCTCCTCGCCATCGGAGTCGCCGCCGCCCGGCCGCGGCGTCAGGAGTTGCCGTTCGGCCGCGGTCAGCGCTCCCTGCAGCCGCACGACGAGCAGGCTCCCGAGCAGGTGCGAGTGGATGTCGCGCGGGCCGCGGCCGATGAACTCCTGCTGAAACCGGGCGATGCCATCGCAGACAGCGGCCTCGATCTCGCCTTGCGATCTCATGGGTCAGTCCTCGGTGGAAACGGCGGGCGGCACGGGACACGATGCCCCGAGTCAGGACATGGCCTTCCCCGGCGAGCCGTTTCCAGCGACGGCCGCCGATGCGACCGACGCGACTTGCGGCGCCCCGTTTCCGTTGCAGATCCGGTCCCACACCTCCCGGCGGTGGATCGGCATCTTGTTGTCGGCCTGGAAGCCGAGGCGGACCCTTCCTCCCTCGATGTCGAGGATCGTGATCTCGAGCATCACTTGGAGATCCTCCGGACGGGCAATGACGACGCTTTCACGATTTTTCCTTGTCAGCACCAGCATGGCGAAAACCTTTCCTAGAACAGGGTCATGGCAAACGGCTCCCTCCGAACGAGTTGGTTCGTGCCGACGGCGTGGCTGCCGGCGGCTCCTGGTGCGTGAGGACCGTCCGCACGCACGTGTGCATCGATCGGAACGCCGAGGCATGGCAGTCCCTGCCCGAGCAGAAACAGGTCAACCGTCGGCGTCGTGGTGAGGGTCGTGAGGACACTGCCGGTGACCGCATCGACGCTCACCATGGCGGCGACGAACTCAACCCCGGTCTGGTCATGGACGTAGCCGCGAAGATCCTCGAGCGACCGGGCGACCATGGACCGCTGCCGCCGCTCGATCTCCGCAGCGGTGTCGCCGCAATGGCGGGCCACGATCTGGTCGAGCGGGGCGAGCGACGACTGGAGGCAGACGACCATCCAGTCGCCTCCGGCAACGACCGTCACCCGCGAGGGGTTTCGGCCGAGCCGTTCGTGCTGGAAGGTGCCGGCGGCCCGGGCCACCCGGCGGGCGAGGGGCTGCGATGAAGTGAAAATCGGGGCGAGAACAGGCGGCCGATCCGCTTCGAAAGCCGTCTTTTGCGCAGTCAGAAGAGAGTGTGGCATGGCGAGTGATTCCGAGAGTTTCGGGAAGTCGCGAGGTCGCGCAGGTCAACAAAAAAAGCCGGCGGGAGGGCATGCCAAGAGGCAAACGCTCACGCCGGCTTACGCTACGACAGACCTCCCGGCTATGCGCCGGACTGCCCCTCGACTCGTCTTCCGTCAGTGTTCCTTACTGTGCCGCCCGAATCAGCCTGCCTTTCGGCATTCCCATCCGTTCGACTCGGGCATTCTATCTGGGCAAGATAGGCAATTCAAGTCGCGAGGGATATCTGGGGGGCATGCTTCCTCGCGCGGTGTCGAGTCGTTCTGTTTGATGTCGCATTCTTCGGTGAAAACGCACTGAAGGAGGCTTGGTAATCAGTTCGACCGCGATGTGAAGACGTTGTCGGTGCCGCAGCCACACGCATCGTCATCACGCACGATGCGCTTCGAACGAATCACCGGTTCCTCCCTGGCCTTTGAATCGGTACCCGACGCTGCCAGCGCCGCGGATGCTGCCGTCGTCGATCGCGAGGATCTGTCGTCCGTCGAGCGAAATCGAAAGACGGGTGCCAACGGCCGAGAACGCGAGAGTTCCGCTCGTCGAGGCAACGGCCTTCGCGCCGAGCGGCGTCCAGGCTCCCGCCTGAAACTTCCAGATGCGGGCGACCACGCCGGTGCTCGTGCGGGTTAGCGTGCCGGAATACATCGACCTGGATCCATCGGCGGCGAGCGAATACCGGAGCACGAGCCCCGCGTTCGAGCCATTTCCGAGCGAAACGAACGACCGCACGGTGGCGTCGGCGAGCGAGATCCCGTCGACCACGGCCACCGAATTGCCGTCGGCCTTGGCAACGAGCCGGTTGTTCGAGATCGCGAAGCGTCCCTGCACGAGCCGCCA
>JBBAVU010000329.1:0-2207 GCA_040397565.1 Pirellulales bacterium
CTGCCGGCGATCCTCGTGCTCGCGGGGGTGCTCTGGCTCAACTACTCGCGGATGCGGGCGATGCTGTTTCGGCTCGCCGAGGAGGAGGTCCTCGCCACGGCGAAGCTCGTCGCGGCCGACATCGACCGGGGCACGCTCGAGGCGGTGACGGCCGCCCGCACGATGGCGCTCGCCGCGGAAGGGGGTCTCTTCGGCGACCGGGAGCGGTCGCTCGCATTCGCCCGCACCGTGCTCGATCAGAACCCCCGCTTCTGCGGCGCCTACTACGGCTACGAACCCGACGCCGACGGCCGCGACAAGCCGTCGCTCGCCTCCGGGACGCTGCCGGCCAAGTCGATGGACGAGACCGGCCGGTTCATACCCTACTGGTTTCGCGCGAAGGAAGACGCGTCGAAGCTCGAGCTCACTCCGCTCGTGCTCATGGACGGCCTCTACTACGCCGGATGCAAGGAGCGTTTCTCCGATCCAGCTCGCCACGACAAGGCGATGGTGACCGAGCCCTACGACTACGAGGGCCGGCTCATGGTCGAGCAGACCCACCCGATCCGCCGCGAGGGCCGGTTCGTCGGCGTGGCCGGCGTCGACCGCTCGCTCGACACGCTCGCGGACGACCTTGCGACCATCACGGAAGACCAGGCCCGCCGCGGCCTCCACTATGAGATCGTCGTGATCAGCCGGCTCGGCCGCGTGATCGCCTCGACGATCGAGGCAGATCGGATGCGGGCCAAGCCCGTGGATGAAACGCCCTACGATGCCGTGCTTTCCGACTTCGAATCGCGGGTCATGGGGGGCGAACGGGGCGGGTATCGCGACGTCATCCATCGGCAATCGCCGATCGGCGGCGAGCCCTGCTTCTTCGCCGCCGCCGGCGTTCCTACGGGCGACTGGCTCGTCGTTGTGCAGCTGCCCGAGCGGGACGTGCTCGCCCGGGTGCGTCGGCCGCTTGCCGTCTCCGCAGGCATCGCGGGCCTCGGCCTCGCCGGCATGCTCGGGCTGATTTACTGGATCACGAACACGTTCACACGGCGGATCCGCCGGGCGGTGGACGCGGCCCGCCGCGTCGCCTCGGGTGACCTCACCGGCTCGATCGACATGCGTGGGGGGGACGAATCGGGACAGCTGCTTCGCGACGTCGGCGGCATGATGGCGAGCCTGCGTTCGATCGTGTCGGGGGTGAAGCGGTCGAGCCTCGACCTGAACGCCACCTCCCGCCAGCTCTCGGCCGCCGGCCGCCAGCAGGACCATGCGATCCATTCGCTCGGTGCCAGCACGAGCGAGGCGGCCGTGGCAAGCCGTCAGATCAGTGCGACCGGGCAGGAGCTGCTCTCCGCGATGAACGACGTCTCGGCGGTGGCCGCGGAGACGGCGCAGGTGGCCGACGCCGGCCGCGACGACCTCGAGTCCGTGGGGGCCACGATGGCCCGCCTCGAGGCCTCGACGGGCAGCTTCTCCGAGCGGCTCGCGGCGATCCGCCAGCGGGCCGAGGACATCAACATGGTGATCACGACGATCACGAAGGTGGCCGACCAGACGAACCTGCTCTCGATCAACGCGGCGATCGAGGCGGAGAAGGCGGGCGAATACGGCCAGGGCTTCCTCGTCGTGGCCCGCGAGATCCGCAGGCTCGCCGACCAGACGGCCGTGGCCACGCTCGACATCGAGCGGCTCGTCGAGCAGATGCAGGCGGCCGTGACGGCCGGTGTCGCGGAGATGGAGAACTTCTCGGCCGAAGTGAAAAGCGGCGTCGAGAGCGTGGCGGGGATCAGCGGGCAGTTCGCCGAGGTCATCGACAAGGTCCACGGCCTCTCCGGCCGGTTCGAGCAGGTGAACCGCGGCATGGAAGCCCAGACTGCCGGGGCCAACCAGATCACCGAGGCCCTCGCGAACCTCAACGATGGCTCGCGGGCGGCCGCGGAGGCTCTCCGCGAGTTCAAGGACGCCTCGCAGCACATGGCGACCGCGGTCGACGGCCTGACGGACACCGTCAGCCGGTTTAAGGTCGACGAGTGAAGCCCGGCCCACGCGGCGTCCTCTTGTAGCCGCAGATCGGCAATGCGAATGAACTTGTAGCCGCAGATTGGCAATCTGCGGAACCTGCGCACCCTTCGTCGTCCTTGCGGTTTTCGGGCGATCTGCCGGAAATGCTCATGCGACGGGTGGGGCTGGGTCGATCAACCCTGACGATCATGCCGGTTCTCGGGCTCGGG
>JBBAVU010000330.1:0-2192 GCA_040397565.1 Pirellulales bacterium
CGTAGACGAGGATCACGCCCCCCTTGAGGTCGATGCCGAGCCGCGGCGGCCAGCCGAGGGCGATGACGACCGAGGCCACGGCGAGGGCCGTCAGGACGACGGCGATGCGGCCCCACATGTCCGACACCCGCAGCGCCCTGGCAAGCAGCCAGGCCGCGACCGAGGGCACGACCACCGACGCGATCGCGATCGGCCACGCGGCCCAGCCTTCTCGCCACCAGGGCATCGCGGCGGCGGAGGCAGCCGGCTCGGTGACGGCGGCAAGGAGGAGGAGGGATCCGTTCATGCTCGTGCTCAATCCTGGGACTGGTTCTGCTTGGTGGGGTCCGCCGGTCCGCCGAGCACGCGGCCGATGCTCGCGAGCGTGACGTCCATCTTCACGTTGTTCGTCTCGTCGATCTTGATCGTCACCCGGTCGTTGTCGCGGTCCACCGCGGCCACGATGCCGTAGATGCCGGCGGACGTCACGACCCGGTCGTTTCGTTTGAGGCCTTCGCGGAGCCGCTGAGCCTCGAGCTGCCGCTGCCGCTCGGGGCGGTAGAGCAGGAGCCACGCGAACAGCACGACGAACGCCAGCGGGGCGTATTGGAGGAGGAGCTCTGGGAGGGTCGGCGGCTTGCCCGGGCCGCCCCCCGGCTGGGCCTGCGCGAGGAACAGCCACGCCTGCGGCACACACGACGACAGGATCGACCCGATGGAGGCGACTGGAAGGAACGTGATCACGGCGGCGGCGGCATCCTCTCTCGAGAGGAGGCCGGGATGGCTCCCTCGGGAAAAACCGGGATGATAAGGGGCTTGGAACCGTGCGGACAAGCCCGGGAGCGGATCAGCCCGCTTCCGGCGCCGTTCCCGCCGGGTCATCCTCCCCCTCGCCGAGCCCGGCGAGGATGGCCGATCGCTCCGCCTCGAACCGGCGCTCGACGACCGCGGTCCGCAGCCGACGGACGAGCCTCGCGTAGAACGTCAGGTTGTGGATCGACACGAGGATCGGCCCGAGCATCTCCCCGGCATTGAAAAGATGTCGCAGGTAGCCCCGCCCGTGACGGCAGGAGGGGCAGGGGCAGTCCTCCTCGACCGGAGCCGGGTCGGCCGCGTGGCGGGCGTTCTTCAGACGAACGAGACCACGGAACGTGTAGGCGAGGCCGTTGCGGCCGCACCGGGTCGGAAGCACGCAGTCGAACATGTCGACACCGAGCGACACCGCGCGGACGATGTCCTGCGGCGTGCCGACCCCCATGAGATACCGCGGCCGATCGGTGGGCAGGTGGCCGACCGTCGCCTCGAGCGCGCGAACCATCGCCTCGGGGCCCTCCCCCACGGAAAGCCCGCCGATCGCGAGCCCCTCGAACGGCATCGCGGCGAGCGCCTCGGCGCTCTCCCTACGCAGGTCCGGCTCGAGCCCTCCCTGCACGATCCCGAAGAGGGCCTGGTCGGGTCTCGTGTGGGCCGCGAGGCAGCGACCCGCCCAGGCGAGCGACCGCCGCATCGCCTCGGCCACCCGCTCCCGGGCCGCCGGCAGCGGCACGACGTCGTCGAGCTGCATCGCGATGTCGGCCCCGAGCGACTGCTGGATCCGCATCGACTCCTCGGGCGTGAGGGCGACCGCGCTGCCGTCGATGTGCGACTGGAAAAACGCCCCCTCGTCGGTGATCCTCGCCCGGTGCGCGAGGCTGAAGACCTGGAAGCCGCCGCTGTCGGTGAGCGTGGGCCCCCGCCAGCCCATGAACGCCGCGAGCCCGCCGGCGGCCTCCACGATTCGCTCCCCCGGCCGCAGGTGGAGGTGGTACGTGTTGCCGAGCACGATCGTCGCCCCGGTCTCCGCAAGCCGGCCGACGTCCACTCCCTTCACCGTCGCCGCCGTGCCCACCGGCATGAACACCGGCGTCTCCGCCACACCGTGCGGCGTCACGAGCCGCCCCGCCCGCGCCGCCCCGTCCGTCGCCTCGACCGTGAACGAAAACCCGCTCTTCATCTCGCCAGCATACCGCGGCCCTCATGGACCCCGCAGAGAAGACAGCAGGATGCCGCATTGCCGCCGGGGCGGCGGACGCATCGTCGCTACGGCGAGGATACGCCTGATGCTCCTCAACGTCCGCCGCCCCAGCGTTCAGCATCCGAGTGCCTGCGTGACGCAATCAGCACCACGTTTGACCGGTTCGGGGCTGCCCGTGTGCCCGAGACGGCGTATGCAG
>JBBAVU010000331.1:0-2159 GCA_040397565.1 Pirellulales bacterium
TCGATCCTCGGCTGGAAGGAATACGAGATGGAGGTCATGCGCGACGCCGACGACAACGCCGTCGTGATCTGCTCCATCGAGAACTTCGACCCCTGCGGCGTGCACACCGGCGACTCGATCACCGTCGCCCCGGCGATGACGCTCACCGACAAGCAGTACCAGCGGATGCGGGACGCCAGTTTCGCCGTCATCCGGGCGATCGGCGTGGAGACCGGCGGGTCGAACATCCAGTTCGCGGTCCATCCGCAGACCGGCCGCATGATCGTCATCGAGATGAACCCGCGGGTCAGCCGCTCGTCGGCCCTGGCGAGCAAGGCGACGGGCTTCCCGATCGCCAAGATCGCGGCCAAGCTCGCCGTCGGCTGGCGGCTGCACGAGCTGCCCAACGACATCACGCGGAAGACGAAGGCCTGCTTCGAGCCCTCCATCGACTACGTGGTCGTGAAGGTGCCGCGGTTCGCCTTCGAGAAGTTCCCCGAGGCCGACAGCCGGCTGACCACGCAGATGAAGAGCGTCGGGGAGACGATGGCCATCGGCCGGACCTTCAAGGAGGCCTTCCAGAAGGCGCTCCGCGGCCTGGAGGTGGGCTCGTTCGGCTTCGGCTGCGACGGTAAGGACCTGTGGGGCACGCCGGCCCAGCCGGCCCTCGACGATATCAAGGCCCGCGTCTCCACGCCCGACCCCGACCGCGTCTGGTACCTGCGGTACGCGATCCAGGCGGGCATGACCGTGGCCGAACTCCACGAGGCGACCGCCATCGATCCGTGGTTCCTCGACCAGCTGCGGCAGATCGTGGAGGTCGAGAGCCTGCTCCGCACCGTCGGCTCCCTCGCGGCGCTCGACGACGCCACGCTGCGGCTCGCCAAGCAGTCCGGCTTCTCCGATCGGCAGTTGGCCGTGCTGCTCGCGGCGAGCGAGCTGGAGGTCCGGGCCGAGCGGAAGCGGCGCGGGATCGTGGCCACGTTCAAGGCGGTCGACACCTGCGCCGCCGAGTTCGAGGCGGTGACGCCCTACTACTACTCGACCTGGGAGGCGGAGGACGAGGTCCGTCCCAAGGAGCCGGGCCGGAAGCGGGTGATGATCCTGGGCGGTGGACCCAACCGGATCGGCCAGGGCATCGAGTTCGACTACTGCTGCTGCCATGCGAGTTTCGCCCTCCGCGAGCTCGGCATCGAGAGCGTGATGGTCAACTCGAACCCGGAGACGGTGAGCACCGACTACGACACGAGCGACCTGTTGTTCTTCGAGCCGCTCACCTGCGAGGACGTGCTCAACATCGCCGACCGGATCGAGCCCGACGGCGTGATCGTGCAGCTCGGCGGCCAGACGCCGCTCAACCTCGCCCGGGCGCTGCACGCGGCCGGCCTGCCGATCATCGGCACCAGCGTCGACACGATCGAGACCGCCGAGGACCGGGAGAAGTTCCGCGACCTGCTCGATCGCCTCGGCCTCAAGCAGCCGGCCAGCGGCATCGCGCGGACGCTCGAGCAGGCCCGCCGCGAGGTGGCCCGCATCGGCTACCCGAGCCTGGTCCGGCCGAGCTTCGTGCTCGGGGGCCGGGCCATGGAGATCTGCTACGACCAGGTGCAGTTCGAGCGGTACGTCGCCGAGGCCTTCGCCGTGGCCCAGGGGCAGCCGGTGCTCATCGACCGGTTCCTGGAGGATGCGATCGAGGTCGACGTCGACTGCATCGCCGATGGCACGGACGTGATCGTCGCCGGCGTCATGGAGCACATCGAGGAGGCCGGCGTCCATTCCGGCGACTCGGCCTGCTGCATCCCGCCGCACAGCCTGTCCGCGGAGATGATCGCCGAGATCAAGCGGGCGGCCACGGGCCTGGCGCGGAGCCTGGGCGTCGTGGGCCTGATGAACGTGCAGTTCGCCGTGAAGAAGGAGACCGACGCCGACGGGGCGACGAAGCCGGCGTTGTACGTCATCGAGGTGAATCCGCGGGCCAGCCGCACCGTGCCCTTCGTGGCCAAGGCCACCGGGCTGCCGGTGGCGAAGGTGGCGGTCAAGGCGATGGCCGGCGTGGGGCTCGCGGAGCAGGGGGTCGAGTCCGACCCGGTGCCCGCCCACGTGAGCGTGAAGGAGAGCGTGTTCCCGTTCGTGAAGTTCGCCGGGGTGGACATCGCCCTGGGGCCGGAGATGCGGAGCAC
>JBBAVU010000332.1:0-2148 GCA_040397565.1 Pirellulales bacterium
CCGCCCAGACGAAGGCCATGAAGAAGGTGGCCGGCGGCCTGCGTCTCGACCTCGCCTCCTTCCGCGAACTGGAGGCCTTCGCCCAGCTCGGCACCGACCTCGACGCCGCCACCCAGCAGCGGCTCGACCGCGGCTACCGGATGGTCGAGCTGCTCAAGCAGGGCCAGTATGCCCCGATGGAGATGGTCGACCAGGTGCTCTCCATCTACGCCGGCACCCGCGGCCACCTCGACGCCGTCAAGCGCGAGGAAGTGGCCGATTGGGAGAAGGGCTTCCTCACGTTCGTCCGCGACCAGGTGCCCGAATTGCGCCGCCGGATCGACGAGTCGAGGGAACTCGATGCGGAGAGCGAGCGGCAGCTCGAGGCGGCCATCGCCGAATACAAGCGGCAGCGTGCGGCCCACGACGCCGGTGAGAAGCGGCAGCTGGCCGGAGCGGCGCGGTAGGCGGGTCGACCGAGGATCACGAACGGGAAGGCGACAGCGAGATGGCAAAGGCGAGGGCACTCGATCGGCGACGCAAGTCGGTGCGCAATATCCGCAAGATCACGCGCACGATGGAGCTGATCGCCACCGCCCGCTTCAAGAAGGCGATGGACCGATCGATCGCGGCCCGTGACTACACCAACCAGCTCGCCAAGATCCTGGGCAACATCGCGAGCGTGGGGGCGGGCGTCGTGCATCCGCTGCTCGAGGTGCGGCCCACGACGCGGACGGCGGTGCTCGTGCTCACCGGCAACCGCGGCCTGTGCGGCGGCTACAACTCCAACATCGTCCGCCAATCGCTGGCCATCCTCGGGCAGTGGAAGAGCGAGCGGGTCGATAGCCACGTCACCGTGTCGGGGAAGCGGGGCATTTCGGCCCTGAAATTCCGCGGCATCGACATGGCCGAGCGCTACACCACCTTTGAAGACAAGCCCGATTTCGACGCGGTGGCCCCGATCGGCCGGGCCTACCTCGCCGCCTACGCGGCCGGGAAGATCGACCGGCTCGACGTCGTCTACACGAAGTTCCACAACATCGCCCGCCAGGAGGCGGTGACGGAAATGCTCCTGCCGCTCAAGCCGCCGGAGGCGGCCGGGGCCGCGGGCTCCGCGGCGCAGCAGGCGTTGCAGGAGTACGACTTCTACCCCTCCGCCGAGAGCATCCTCGAGGAGATCCTGCCGGCCAGCTTCCTGGCGCGGCTCTTCAAGTGCTTCCTCGACGCGGCGGTCAGCGAGCAGGTGGCGCGGATGGTGGCCATGAAGGCCGCCACGGAGAACGCCAGCGGGCTGATCAAGGATCTCTCCCGACGCTACAACCGCGCTCGGCAGTCGCAGATCACCGGTGAAATCATGGAAATCCTCGGCGGCGTGGAGGCCCTCAAGGGATAGTCGCGCGATCGAGGAACACTCGCTCAACGGATAGAATCAATCTTTCAGGAACCAGCAGGAAACGACATGGCGACGGCAACGAAGGCTCCCGGCAAGAAAATCGGCAAGGTCACGCAGGTCATCGGCTCGACATTCGACGTCGAATTTCCCGAGGACGCCATTCCCGCGATCTACAACGCCGTCCGCGTCGACAGCGAAAAGAAGGGGATTCCGCTCCACCTCGTCGGCGAGGTGCAGCAGCATCTTGGCGGCGGCAAGGTGCGATGCGTGGCCCTCGGCTCGACCGACGGCCTGACTCGCGGCGAGCAGGTGGCCGACACGGGAGCCCCGCTTTCGGTGCCGGTCGGCCCCGCCACGCTCGGCCGCGTCTTCAACCTCCTCGGCGAGCCGATCGACCAGCGCGGCGCCGTCGAGACGAAGGAGCGGTGGCCGATCCACCGCGACCCGCCCCCGGTCACCGAGCTCTCCACCCGGACGGAGCTCTTCGAGACGGGCATCAAGGTGATCGACCTGCTCACGCCCTTCGTCCGCGGCGGCAAGGCCGGCCTCTTCGGCGGTGCCGGACTGGGCAAGACGGTGATCCTCACCGAGCTCATCGCCCGCATCGCCAGCGCCCACGGCGGCTACTCGGTGTTCGCCGGCGTGGGTGAGCGCACCCGCGAGGGCACCGACCTGTGGCTCGAGATGCAGGAAGCCAAGATCGGCGACACCGGCCGCAGCGTGATCGAGCAGACGTGCATGGTGTTCGGCCAGATGAACGAGCCGCCGGGAGCCCG
>JBBAVU010000333.1:0-2145 GCA_040397565.1 Pirellulales bacterium
GCCGCCCAGACGAAGGCCATGAAGAAGGTGGCCGGCGGCCTGCGTCTCGACCTCGCCTCCTTCCGCGAACTGGAGGCCTTCGCCCAGCTCGGCACCGACCTCGACGCCGCCACCCAGCAGCGGCTCGACCGCGGCTACCGGATGGTCGAGCTGCTCAAGCAGGGCCAGTATGCCCCGATGGAGATGGTCGACCAGGTGCTCTCCATCTACGCCGGCACCCGCGGCCACCTCGACGCCGTCAAGCGCGAGGAAGTGGCCGATTGGGAGAAGGGCTTCCTCACGTTCGTCCGCGACCAGGTGCCCGAATTGCGCCGCCGGATCGACGAGTCGAGGGAACTCGATGCGGAGAGCGAGCGGCAGCTCGAGGCGGCCATCGCCGAATACAAGCGGCAGCGTGCGGCCCACGACGCCGGTGAGAAGCGGCAGCTGGCCGGAGCGGCGCGGTAGGCGGGTCGACCGAGGATCACGAACGGGAAGGCGACAGCGAGATGGCAAAGGCGAGGGCACTCGATCGGCGACGCAAGTCGGTGCGCAATATCCGCAAGATCACGCGCACGATGGAGCTGATCGCCACCGCCCGCTTCAAGAAGGCGATGGACCGATCGATCGCGGCCCGTGACTACACCAACCAGCTCGCCAAGATCCTGGGCAACATCGCGAGCGTGGGGGCGGGCGTCGTGCATCCGCTGCTCGAGGTGCGGCCCACGACGCGGACGGCGGTGCTCGTGCTCACCGGCAACCGCGGCCTGTGCGGCGGCTACAACTCCAACATCGTCCGCCAATCGCTGGCCATCCTCGGGCAGTGGAAGAGCGAGCGGGTCGATAGCCACGTCACCGTGTCGGGGAAGCGGGGCATTTCGGCCCTGAAATTCCGCGGCATCGACATGGCCGAGCGCTACACCACCTTTGAAGACAAGCCCGATTTCGACGCGGTGGCCCCGATCGGCCGGGCCTACCTCGCCGCCTACGCGGCCGGGAAGATCGACCGGCTCGACGTCGTCTACACGAAGTTCCACAACATCGCCCGCCAGGAGGCGGTGACGGAAATGCTCCTGCCGCTCAAGCCGCCGGAGGCGGCCGGGGCCGCGGGCTCCGCGGCGCAGCAGGCGTTGCAGGAGTACGACTTCTACCCCTCCGCCGAGAGCATCCTCGAGGAGATCCTGCCGGCCAGCTTCCTGGCGCGGCTCTTCAAGTGCTTCCTCGACGCGGCGGTCAGCGAGCAGGTGGCGCGGATGGTGGCCATGAAGGCCGCCACGGAGAACGCCAGCGGGCTGATCAAGGATCTCTCCCGACGCTACAACCGCGCTCGGCAGTCGCAGATCACCGGTGAAATCATGGAAATCCTCGGCGGCGTGGAGGCCCTCAAGGGATAGTCGCGCGATCGAGGAACACTCGCTCAACGGATAGAATCAATCTTTCAGGAACCAGCAGGAAACGACATGGCGACGGCAACGAAGGCTCCCGGCAAGAAAATCGGCAAGGTCACGCAGGTCATCGGCTCGACATTCGACGTCGAATTTCCCGAGGACGCCATTCCCGCGATCTACAACGCCGTCCGCGTCGACAGCGAAAAGAAGGGGATTCCGCTCCACCTCGTCGGCGAGGTGCAGCAGCATCTTGGCGGCGGCAAGGTGCGATGCGTGGCCCTCGGCTCGACCGACGGCCTGACTCGCGGCGAGCAGGTGGCCGACACGGGAGCCCCGCTTTCGGTGCCGGTCGGCCCCGCCACGCTCGGCCGCGTCTTCAACCTCCTCGGCGAGCCGATCGACCAGCGCGGCGCCGTCGAGACGAAGGAGCGGTGGCCGATCCACCGCGACCCGCCCCCGGTCACCGAGCTCTCCACCCGGACGGAGCTCTTCGAGACGGGCATCAAGGTGATCGACCTGCTCACGCCCTTCGTCCGCGGCGGCAAGGCCGGCCTCTTCGGCGGTGCCGGACTGGGCAAGACGGTGATCCTCACCGAGCTCATCGCCCGCATCGCCAGCGCCCACGGCGGCTACTCGGTGTTCGCCGGCGTGGGTGAGCGCACCCGCGAGGGCACCGACCTGTGGCTCGAGATGCAGGAAGCCAAGATCGGCGACACCGGCCGCAGCGTGATCGAGCAGACGTGCATGGTGTTCGGCCAGATGAACGAGCCGCCGGGAG
>JBBAVU010000334.1:0-2141 GCA_040397565.1 Pirellulales bacterium
ACGGCGTGCCCGACTTCCTCGGCGGCGCCGAGGACGGCCGGATGTATTTCCTGAAAAACCGGTGTTCAACGCGGTAACGGTGGCGTGGCACGCTCGGTCGCCATGCACGGAACGGCCGCAAGCATGTCGGATATGGTATTGCTGGCGTTCCGAACATCTCGAATCTTGGGATATTTTTGGTTTTACATGTCGTTCATGGTATATCCAAAGACGGTGTGATCGACGGGTCCGCGAGAGCCTGCGCGTGGTGTCGAAGACCAGGACGAAGAACAGGAAGAGGGCGACCGCGGAGCCCGGGCGGCTCGACGTGGAGCCGCAGGAGCAACGCGCGGTCGTGGGCGGCCGCGCGAGCGTGCGCCGCTACTGGCTGCTCTTCGACTCGCCCCGGGCGCCGGGGCCCGGATGCCTCGTGCGGTCGAGCCGCATCGTCGACAGCTGGGGCATGCGGCCGCGGCTGGAGCAGGATCCCTCGTTTCGCCGCACGCTCGACTGGTATGGGCTCGTCTACGTGCATCGCGGCAGCGGCACCTTTTACGACGCCCGCGGCGGCAGGCCCGTGCGTGCGGGCGACCTGATCTGCCTCTTTCCGGGCGTGCCCCACGCCTACGGTCCCGTTGCCGACGAGCGGTGGGACGAGATCAACGTCGATTTTTCTGGTCCGGCCTTTGCCGCCTGGCAAGGGCCCGGCATGCTCGACCCCGACGAGCCCATCCGTCACCTCGAACCGATCGGCTACTGGCTCTCGCGGTTCAACGAACTCGTCGGCTCCGTCTCTCGTGCCCACGGCATGCCCACGCTCCGTGACACGGGCAAGCTCCTCGAACTGATCACCCACATGGTCGCCGACTGGCAGCCGGCGGGCGATAAGTCGGCGACGCGTTGGCTCGAGGAGGTGGAGGCGCGGCTCGACGGGATTCCGATCGGCCGAGAGGTCGATTTCGGCCGGATCGCGAAGTCCTTCGACCTCGGTGAGCAGGCGTTTCGAAAGCGGTTCAAGCGGCTCACCGGCATCACGCCCTCGCAGTACCGGGCAAAGTGGCTCATCGAGCAGGCCTGCCTCATGCTCGAGCAGAGCGGCGAGACCTGCCGATCGATCGCCCGTCACCTCGGTTTTGAGAGCGAGTTCTATTTCTCCCGGAGGTTCAAGCAGTTCGTCGGCACGTCGCCGCGGGAGTATCGACAGCGTGCCGCGACGCTCGCGGGAAAGGAGCCGGGATGAGCACGGTCAACGCCGCTCGGAGCACCGAAATCGCTCTGAGCACCGAAATCGAAGACGCGGGGCAGGTTCCCCGCTCGCGGCTCCACGGCATCGTGCCGCCGCTCGTGACGCCGCTTGCGGGGCCCGATGCGCTCGACGTCGAAGGGCTCGAACGGCTCGTGGAGCATGTGGTCGGCGGAGGGGTGCACGGGCTGTTCGTGCTCGGCACGACCGGTGAGGGGCCATCCCTCTCGAACGTTCTGCAGCGGGAACTCGTCGAACGGGCCGTGCGGCTCGTCGATGGGAGGGTGCCCGTGCTCGTGGGGATCTCCGACGCGTCCTTCCAGGAGAGCGTTCTCCTCGCGACGGCCGCGGCGGCCAGCGGCGCCGATGCCGTCGTGGCGGCCGCCCCCTACTACTTTCCCTCGGCCCAGGAGCCGCTCGTTCGCTGGGCCCGCCAGCTCTCGGAACGCGTGCCGCTTCCGCTTCTGCTCTACAACATGCCGGAGATGACGAAGGTCGTGTTCGAGACCGACACGCTCCGGCGCCTGGCCGACTGCCCGAACATCGTCGGCATCAAGGACAGCTCGGGCGACCTTGGCTATTTCGCGGAGCTGGCAGGGCTCGCCCGGGATGTGCGGCCCGACTGGTCGGTGTTCGTCGGGCCGGAGCTGCTCCTGCCCGACGCGTGTGCCCTCGGCGGCGACGGGGCCGTCCCTGGCGGGGCGAACGTCCTGCCACGCCTGTTCGTCGATCTCTACGATGCCGTCGTGGCCGGTGAATCCGGCCGCGTGGACGAGCTTCGCCGCCAAGCCCGCAGCCTCGCGCGGCTCTACGAAGTCGGCCACATGCCGGGCCGCATCGTGGTCGGGATCAAGACGGCCCTCGCGGCCCTCGGCATCTGCCGGGACGCCGTCGCCAGTTCGTTCGAGACGTTCGACAC
>JBBAVU010000335.1:0-2134 GCA_040397565.1 Pirellulales bacterium
CCGTAATCGACATCCACAGCCTCTGACGGGATCCCATGCCACGGTGCGGACGGCCGCGAGAAGAGCGGTTTCAAGGCCGGTCTGCGCCGACGAGAAAAATCCGGCCTTGAGCGTGGACAGGAAGCTCTTCGGCACCTCCACGATCGGGCCGCATCCAGCCCGACCAGCTCTGCGGCTGCTCCTCATGATCCGCCCCGCTCGGCCGTCGCTTGCCGAAGTGCCATTGGCCGACCTATCCTGGGCCTCGACCCCGCCGGTCGCTCGGCGGCGTAGGGCAGTGACCTGCCCCCCTTCAACGAGGCCACTCCGGGAGCGAGAATTCTCGGTGGCCGCAACCAAGGGAGGGCAATAGATGCCACGAGGAATGAAGTTCACGGCGGAGCAGATCATGGGAAGCGCCGCCTTGCGACGAGTTTATCGACTATGATCCGAATCCAATCCCGCACGCAGGCTCTCTTCGGGGCGGGCATGCTGGCTCTCTCCGCGCTCATGGCCCAGGCGGCCGAGCCGCCGCTTGACATCGGCTCGCGGCGGCAGCTGTTCGTCGATCGCCGGCTCGTGGACCGCCTCGAGGGGGAGGCCCGGCTCGCCCTTCATCCCCCGCAGCCGCAGGAGATCGTACTGCGTTCCGAGGAGCCGTGGGAAGGCTCGGCGCCGGGCTACATGACGGTCTTTCGGGACGGCGACCGCTACCGGCTCTACTACCGCGTGGCAGCCGGCTACGTCGAAGACACCGACACGCGGCAATACACCTGCTATGCCGAGAGCGCCGACGGCATCCGCTGGACGAAGCCCCGGCTGGGACTCGTGGAGTTCGCTGGGTCCAAGGAGAATAACATCGTCTGGCATGGTGCCGTGTCGCACAACTTCACCCCCTTCCGCGACGAGAACCCCGCCGCGCCGCCGGCCGAACGATACAAGGCCGTGGGCGGGCCCACCGTCTCCCCCTGGGGCAAGGCCTTCGACCCTGCCCGCCATGGCCTCATGCTGCTCGTGTCCGCCGACGGCATCCACTGGCGGCTGCGCGACGAGAAGCCCTTGGCGGTGAGGGGCAACTTCGATTCGCATAACGTGCTCTTCTGGGATGCGGCTGCCGGGCTCTACCGCCTCTTCTGGCGAGATCTCCGCCCTGACAGCCCGCAACAGGCGGCCGGCCGCGACATTCGCACGGCGACGTCGCCCGACTGCCGCACCTGGAGCGAACGGGAATGGCTTGTCTACGATCCCGCCCGCAGCGGCTCGTCGGAGCGCGACAAAGCGGGCGATCCCTCGGGCGACCACCACCAGCTCTACACGAGCGGCGTCCAGCCCTACCCGCGGTCGCCCGGGCTGCTCGTCGGCATGCCGGAGCGGTATTGCGACCGCGGCTGGACCCGCTCCACCGATAAACTGCCCGATCGCGAGGTCCGCAAGGCCCGGGCCGACAAGGGTATCGCAGGGGGGCGCCCGACCCGATGGGGCACGGTCGTCACCGACGTACTCTTCATGGCGAGCCATGACGGCCGGCGGTTCTTCGTCTGGCCGGAGGCATTCGTGCGGCCGGGCATTCAGCGACCCGGAACGTGGTATTACGGCGGCGCCTGGCCCGCGCTCGGCTTCGCCGAAACGGCTTCGCCCTACCCGGGCGGGCCGCCGGAACTCTCGTTCTACGTGCAGGAGGGTGATGGCCCGCTCACGCTCGAGAGCAAGCGGGGCGCGGTCCGCCGCCACACGCTCAGGCTCGACGGCTTCGCGTCGGTGCACGCGCCGCTCACCGGCGGCAGACTTGTCACAAAGCCGCTTGTCTTCGCCGGCGACACGCTCGCGATCAACTTCTCCACCTCCGGCGGCGGGTGGATCCGGATCGGCCTTGCCGACGCGGCCGGCGAGCCGCTCGAGGGTCGTTCGCTCGACGACTGTGATCTCGTCTACGGCGACGAGCACGACCGCGTCGTGTCATGGAGGGGCGCGGAGACGCTCGCCGGCCTGGCGGGCAAGCCGGTGCGGCTCGTCATCGAACTCAAGGATGCCGACCTCTATGCGATCCGGTTCGGCGCGTCCGCGGAAGCCGCCGGCAACTGAGGTATTCGCCAGCTCACCGCCGCCCTGTAGCAGGCACGCCGCAGCGGAGCGAGTCGCGCCGCTCATCGAGCGG
>JBBAVU010000336.1:0-2117 GCA_040397565.1 Pirellulales bacterium
CGAGCACGTCGGTGTTGACCTCGTCGATCGACCCGACGAAGCCGATGTCCTGGCCGCCCGGCGCCTGGCGGGTGGAGACCCGGAAGAGGCCGCCGTCGTCTCCGCTGAGGCCGATCGCCGGCTGGCCGTGACGCCCCAGGCGCAGGACGATCTCGTTGTTGATCTTGCCGACCAGCACCATCGAGGCAACCTCGACTGTGGCCTCGTCGCTGACCCGCAGCCCGTCCCGAAACTCGACCTCCATGTCGAGGCGCTCCATCAGCGACGTGATCTCCGGGCCCCCGCCGTGAACGACGATCGGGTTGAGGCCCACGTACTTGAGCAGTACGACGTCGCGGGCGAACTCCTCGCTCAGGTCGGCCTGCTCCATCGCCGCGCCGCCGTACTTGATGACGATGGTCTGGCCGTGGAAGAGGCGGATGTAGGGCAGCGCCTCCAGGAGGGTCGCTACGTCGCGCTGGCTGTTGGGCTCGGGGCTCATCTCAGGTCGTGTACTCGGCGTTGATGCGGATGTACTCGTTGCCCAGGTCCGAAAAGAAGCACTCGGCCTCGAATCCATCCCCGGGCAACCCAACGGTGTACTCGACCTCGGCCCCGCTTACCCGCTTCGCAAGCTCGCTTTCGTCGTGGGGAACGACCTCGCCGGCCACGCAGAGCTGGATCCCCTCGATCGAGACGTCGACCGGGAGCGGCGCGCTGTCGGGCACGCTCATCCCCGCCGCCTGGGCAATCCGGCCCCAGTTCGGGTCGCCACCGTGGAGCGCGGTCTTGACCAGCGGCGAGTTGGCCACCGCTCGGGCCACGCGCTCGACCGAGGCGCCGTGGCCGCCGCGCACCAGGACGCGCCCGACCCTCTCGGAGCCCTCGCCGTCACGGACGATCGAGATCGCCAGTGCGCGCATCAGCTCGTCGAGGGCGCGGCCGAAGAGCTTTTCGTCCTCGCTCTCGGGCTCCACGGCGACCCCCGAGTCGCCGCTGGCCATCAGGATCACGGTGTCGTTGGTGGAGAGCTGGCCGTCGACGGAGATGCGGTCGAAGCTGCGCTTGACCGTCACGCCGAGCAGCAGGTCGGCGGTCTCCTCCTCAAGGCGCGCGTCGGTCTCGATGAAGCAGAGCATCGTGGCGAAGCTGGGCTGGATCATCCCGGCACCCTTGGCCTGGGCGCTGATCCAGACCTCGCCGCCGGAGAGCTCGACCTCGATCGAGGCGCGCTTCTCGAAGGCGTCGGTGGTCATGATCGCCTGCTGGAAAGCTTCGTCACCGGCAGCGTCGATCGACACGGCCAGGCCGGAGACCGCGGCCATGATCGGAGCCGGGTCGAGCGGCCGCCCGATCACCCCGGTGGAACAGACCGCGACCTGCGACGGTTCCAGGCCCAGGTCACGGGCCGCCGACTCCTGAACGGCGACAGCAGCGGCGATACCGGCCTGGCCGGTGGCGGCGTTGGCGTTGCCGGAGTTGACGACGACGGCGTTGATGTCCTCCAGGGCGCACCGCTCACGCGTCACCCGGACCGGCGCGGCCTGGACCCCCGAGCGGGTGAACCGGGCGGCGCTCGTCACGTCTCGTCCCTCCCCGAGCAGCACGCCGACGTCGAAGGCGCCGGAGGGCTTGAGGCCGGCCGATGTGCCCCCGCCGGCGAAGCCGGTCGGCAGGCCGCCGGAGAGCTCGCGGGACCCTTCCGGCAGATTCACCCAGCGCGAGTCGAAGAGGCCGACGGGCTTCACGGCGCGATTCCCGCGGCCTCGTCGAGGCCGAGCATGAGGTTGAGGTTCTGCACCGCCTGGGAGGCCGCACCCTTCCAGAGGTTGTCGATCGCGGCAAATACGAAGAGCCGGCCGGTGCGCTCGTCGGGGTGGACGTGGATCCGGCAGATGTTGGTGCCCTGGACGTCCCTGACGCCCGGCATTGCGTCGGTCAGCTCGACGAACCGCTCCCCACCCCAGCGCTCCCCGTAAAGGGCAGCGGCTCCCTGGGGGTCGGCCACCTTTACGTAGCAGGAGACCAGCTCGCCCTGGTCGAGCGGGACCAGGTGCGGAGTGAAGGCGGCGGTGATCCCCTGCGCGCCTGCGGCGGCGAGCTCCTGGTCGATCTCCGGCATGTGCCGGTGGCGCCCG
>JBBAVU010000337.1:0-2112 GCA_040397565.1 Pirellulales bacterium
GCCGACTCGATGATCTTCTCGAGGAGGACGTCGTCGACCGAGTCGTCGATCTTGAGGTAGGTCTTCAGGTTCGCGAGGGTGATGTACCCGTTCGTCACGGCCATTAGGAGCCCCTCTTCGGCTTCTTGGGTGTCTTATGACCTTCGGCGTCCTTGACCCGCTCTACGGGCTTCCTGACGCTTGTGGTGGGCTTCTGTGGGGTGCTCGCCGGCTCAGGAGGCACAGTCTCGGCGATCGTGGGCACCGAGCTCCCGAGCCGGCGGAGCTCCTGGCGGACCTGGTCGGCACGGTCGGCGAGGCCGCGCCGGACGTATCCGGCGAGCTCCTGCTCTAGTGCGGCGATGATGCGGTCGCGGTCCATGCTGTGCGCCGGTCACCCGGGGAGCTGTGCGTCTCCCCGGGTTGCCGTGGTGACTAGGCCCAGGTGGAGGTGATGAGGCCGGTACCGGTGATCGCCGAGAAGGCGGTCGGGTACTTGCCGGCGGTGTACGCCGAGAACCCGAAGAGCACGGTCCGGATGGCGATGTTGCCGTCGGGCTGTTCGAAGCGGACGTACAGCGGGTCGCCGCCGTTCTCTTCCCAGATGTACGACTCGCGGAAGTCGCCGACGATGACCGCGGTCTCGTTCGTGCCGGCGCCGAGGTTCGTCGGGACGTTCGCGTCCTGCACGACCGGGAGGCCGAGGATCTGGAGACCGCCGCCGAGGTAGTCGGGGGTGTCGTAGATCGCGGCGGCGTTCATCGGGTTACCGGAGGTCGGTCCGAAGATCGGGCGGTTCGTGGTGTCGAGGGAGCGGAGCCAGCATCCGACGAGGCTCGGGTGCGCGACGATGTGCGTCGGCCTCGAGTAGAAGTTGCTGTTCACGTTCTGGACGGCCTCGACGAGCTTCGGGAAGAACTCCGCCCAGGTGGGGGAGGCGTCCGTGTAGGTCGTCGCGTTGATGCCGCTCGTGTTCAGGACGCCGCGGGCCTCGCCCGAGGAGCCAGAGCCGTTGATCGCGAGCCCGTCGAGCTTCGTGTGGTACGAGCGGATCGCGTCGCCGAGGAGCTGGTCCTCGACGCCGACGCCGCGGAGGGCGGCCTGCTTCGAGAGGTCCCACATGGAGGCGACGGTGTTCACGTTGACGGTGAGGAGCGTGTCGTCCGGGCTCGACTCGGTCGGCGCGGTGTTCTCGCTCGCCTGGACGTAGCTCGTGATCCCGGTCGTGAGGCGGCCGATGTTGACGGTCATGCCGGCGGCGGGCAGGACCTGGCGGTTCGAGATGTCGAGGAACGGGCGACCCGCGCGGCGGAGCGGCGCGAACTGGTTCACGAGGTACTGGGGCACCACGAGGCCGGCGAAGTTGCTCGACCCGGAGTCGCGCTTCTCGAGGCGGACCTCGTTCTGGTAGCGCTGGATGCGCTCGCGGGCCTCGTAGGAGCCGCCGAACTCTGCCGCGATCGCGTCGGCCATGAAGGAGTTCTGGCCGCGCTCGTGGTAGGTGGGCTCCTCGTAGGTCACCCGGGCGGGTGCGGCGGAGCGGGTCTCGGTGTCGGCGGAGACGGAGGCGGCCAGCTCGGCGGCCTTCGCCTTGCGGACCTCGAGGTCGGTGATCTGCTCGATGCGCTCGTCGAGCTTCTCGATCTCGAGCTTGAGTGCCTGGATGTTGGCGAGCTCGATCTCGGTGATGTCGCGGGTCTCGTCCGCGGCGCGGGCGAGCGTGGCGTCGATGAGCCCGGTCTTGGCGGCGCGGGTCTCGTGGAGGTTGTTGAGGAATGTGTTCACGTTGGGTTTCTCCCGTAGTCGTGGGGTTATTGGCTACGGGGTGCCATCCAGCTCCCGGGGAGGGTGCCGCCGTGGCGGGGTGCTCGACCCGGGTCGGTGGGGTGCCGACTAATCGCCAGTCTAACGCTGGGCGTGGAGCTGTGCGAGCATTTCGCGGGCGAGGGTCAGGTTCGGAGTCGGGACTTCTTCGCGGTTCTGGTTGGCGATCGCCTCTGCCCAGGTGCGGCCAGCGTCGCCTCCCCAGAGAGCCCAGGCGATCCGTCCGGGGCTGGGGTAGCCGTCCTGTCCGGGGGTCCAGCCCTGGCCGTCCTTGTCGACTTCGTGGCGGGCGAAGTAGGAGACCATCCG
>JBBAVU010000338.1:0-2092 GCA_040397565.1 Pirellulales bacterium
TGACGCCGTCCTTGGTGACCGTGGGGGAGCCGAAGCTCTTCTGGAGGATGACGTTCCGCCCCTTGGGGCCGAGCGTCACCTTGACGGCACGAGCGAGCTTCGCGACGCCACGACGCATCGCTTCGCGGGCCTCCTGATCGAACACCATCATCTTGGCCATGACTTATTGCTCCTCTGGTGGGGAAATGTTTGGGATGGGAAATGGGTGGACCAGCCGCACGGGCTGTCCGACCGACGGTTTGGTTGCGCTCAGCCGAGGATCGCCAGGATGTCGTCCTCCCGCATGAGGAGGAGCTCGTCGTCACCGATCTTGAAGGGCTCGCCGGCGTAGCTCGTGAACACCACGCGGTCGCCGGGCTTGACCTGCAGAGGATGCCGGTGGCCCTTGTCGTCGAGTTTGCCCTCGCCCACGCTCACGACCGTGCCGCGGGCGGGCTTGTCCTGGGCGGAATCCGGCAGCAGGATGCCGCCTGAGGTCTTCTGTTCGCTCGCCTCGCGCTCGACGACCACGCGGTCGCCGAGGGGCATGAGGGTCGACTTCTTGCGGGCGCTCTTGGGTGCGGTGGCGGTGGCGGACATGGGACGAACCTCGTACTTACGGAGAAGGGAGTGGGGGCGTGGGGACGATGCGCCGGTCCGGCCGAGCCGCAAAGCGGCACCCGGCGTGGACCGCCCCCGACAGGTGGGCAAGTCGCGCGCCAGACGCCGGAGAATCACCTTCCGTCGTGAAAACCGCTGTTTTCAAGGCTCACCGGGGCTGCCGCGGGGACGTGCCGCCTGACCTTGTCGCTGCCAAACTGGCAGCGACTGGAACGACGGCCTGCGTTCGCGGCCGCGGTGTTCCGCCGGTGGCGGGCCGATGGCGGCCGGCTCTGACAGCGGCTACGCTGCACGGCTTCCCGATTTTCGTCTCGTGAGAGGGCTGCATGGCGACGCATCGGCGGATCGACGTCTCGAAGGTCGGCGACGTCTCGGTCGTGAGGTTCGTCGACAAGAAGATCCTCGACGAGGCCGGCATCCAGGAGCTCGGCGCGGAGCTCTTCGGCCTGGTCGAGCACGACAACCGGCGTAGCATCGTGCTGAATTTCGCGGACGTCGAGTTCCTGTCGAGCGCCGCCCTCGGCAAGCTCATCACGCTCGACCGCAAGGTAAAGGCCGCGAAAGGCCGGCTCAAGATGAGCAACATCCGGCCCGAGGTCCTCGAGGTGTTCCAGATCACGAAGCTCAACAAGGTGTTCGATATTCGCGGCGAGGAAGCCGAGGCGATCTCGGCGTTCTGACTGGAGCGCGGAGAAAGCCCCCGGGCCTTGTTCCGCGCGGGTCGATCGCGAGGCACGCCAAGGGTGCCCTGGATCGACCACCGCCGCCTCCATGCGGCGGGAGCGTTTGCAGGAAGACGACCGCCCACGTATTTTTCGCTTGATCGATCACGGGAGACGTGTCGGGACGACGCGTGGATTGTCGCGATGCAGAATGATGCACCAGAGGGCACGTGGCGGTGCGACGTCCACCTGCCGAGCGAGCGGGGGGCGAGCCGGGGCGTGATGGACGACCTGCTCGGCCAGCTCGGCGCCCACGGCTGGTCGGCGTCGGACATTTTCGGCGTGCACCTCGCGGCCGAGGAGGCGATCACCAACGCGATCGTCCACGGCAACAAGCTCGACCCGGCGAAGCGGGTGCACGTGGCCTGCGAGGTGTCGCCCGAGCGCGTGTGGATCGAGATCCACGATCAAGGCGACGGCTTCAATCCGGCGGCGGTTCCCGACTGCACGGCCGCCGACAGGCTCGAGGTCTCCAGCGGCCGGGGCGTGATGCTGATGAAGTCGTTCATGACGCGCATCGAATACAACGCCAAGGGCAACGGCGTGGTGCTCGAGAAGGTCCGCGACGACGCCGAGTGACGGCCGCCGCAGCGGCCGTCAGGGCCCGCGCCGCCTATCGATTCCGCCCTGAAAATACGCTACGCTCGACGGCGTCGATCCCCGATAGCTCAACGGTAGAGCGGCCGGCTGTTAACCGGTAGGTTGTAGGTTCAAATCCTACTCGGGGAGCTTTCTTCGCAAGGTGCAGCACCGGTTCGCATAGGGCCGCA
>JBBAVU010000339.1:0-2061 GCA_040397565.1 Pirellulales bacterium
GCTCCCAGAAGAGGTCGAAGCCCGTCTCCTCGATCTGCGAGATCGAGAACCGCACGCCCCGCTCCGTGAACTCCTTGCAGTCCTCGCGGATCGCGTCGGCCGGCGCGGCCGACCGCAGGGCCGAGCCGATCTCGAAGAACTCGCGGGCGTAGGCCGAAAGATCGACGCCGCAGAGCCCCGAGAGCCACGCGAGCACGTCGCGATCGACGTCGGTCGTCGTGGGGCTGCGGAGGTGGAGCGTGTCGGCGATGATGCCGCTCGCCATGCAGAGCGCGATCCCCGACGACGGGATCAAGCCCGCCGCGCGGAACTGCCGTGCCACGAGCGTGCAGGTGGACCCGACAGGCTCGTTCACGAACCGGATCGGCTGCGTGCTCTTGAGGTCGCCGCCAAGCCGATGGTGGTCGAGCACCTCCACGATCTCCGCCTCGTCGGCGCCGTTGACCGCCTGCGAGAGCTCGTTGTGGTCCACGAGCACGAGCTTCGGCTTCGGCGGATTGATGAGGTCGGTCTTGAAGGCGAGCCCCACGAGCGTGCCGTCGTCGGCCACGACCGGGAAGACCGGCTGCTGCGACCGCTCGGCCGTGGCGCGGGCCTCGATCGCCGCCGACTTCGCCGGCACCGTGATGCAGTCGGTGTCGACCACGGAGTCGATGAACTGCGACGCCTTGAGCCGCAGCGTCGTGTTGACCGTGTCGAAGGGACTCAGGATCACCGACACGCCCCTCGCCTTCGCGAGCTCGACGAGACCGCTCGAGAGGGAAAACCCGCCGGTCACCACCATCGCCCGCACACCGTGCTCGATCGCCGGCAGCTGGATCGTGGGCCGGTCACCGCAGACGACGATGAGCCGCTCCTTCGGGTACTGCCGCATCCGCTCGGTGAACCCTTCGGCGCTCATCGCCCCCACCATCACGAGCAGCTCGTCCCGCTGCGAGGGGTCGATCGCGTGCTGGAAGCTGCCGCCGAGCACCTCCCGGATCTTCTCGAGGCTCGAGGCCACGATCCGCGACTTCATCGGGTCGCTCTCGTCGTGGAAAAACAGGTCCATGAGCTGGAGCACCGACACGACGCCCACGACCTTCCGCGCGGCATCGACCACGGGGATCGCCCGCAGGTCGTGACGCTTCATCCGCTCGTAGGTCTCGTGGAAGGTGTCGCCGAAGGAGGCCGTGACGACGTCGCGGCGGCAGACGTCCTCGGCCTCCGGCCGAACGTCCATCACCATCCGCGGCGGCGGCAGGCCCGCCCGCTTGAGAGCGAACTCCGTCCGCTTGTTGGGCGGGCCGCAGCAGGCCGCGACGGCGTCGGGCCGCGTCGTCCGCCGCAGGAGGTCGGCGTAGGCGATCGCCGAACAAATCGCGTCGGTGTCGGGATTGCGATGGCCGAAGACGAGCACGCTCATGGGCTCGTCAGACCTCGCCCGGGGCCTGCAGCCAGCAGGCGAGCGTCGGATCCCAGGAGAGGATCTCGTGGGGCTGGAAGTAGATCGCGATCTCGCGGGCCGCGCTCTCGGGCGAGTCGGAGGCGTGCACGAGGTTCATCTGCCGGCTCGCCGAATAGTCGCCGCGGATCGTGCCCGCCGCCGCCTTCAGCCCGCTCGTGGCCCCGAGCATCTCACGGACCACCCGGATCACCTCCGGCCCCTCCATCACCGTCGCCACGACCGGCGACGCGGTGATGAACTCCTCGAGCCCGGGATAGAACGGCTTCGAAACGTGCTCCGCGTAGTGCTGCTTCGCGAGTTCCGGCGTCACCCGCAGCATCTTCATCGCGGTGATCCGCAGCCCCTTCTCCTCGAACCGGCAGAGGACCCTGCCGAGCAGCCCCCGCTCGAGGCAGTCGGGCTTGAACATCACGAACGTCCGCTCCATTCGAATCGTCTCCGGAAGATGGGCAATGAAATCGGCGAGGACTTGGGAGTGTAGACAGGATGCACCCGGGCCACAACGCCGAACAGCCCGATTGACGCGGCGGCGGTCGCATTCCTAACGTTCCCCGCATGCGGTCGCTCCTCACCCCGTTCGCATTCTTCGTCGCCTCGGTCGCCGTCTGCGGCGG
>JBBAVU010000340.1:0-2058 GCA_040397565.1 Pirellulales bacterium
CGGAGGTCCTCCTTCGTCGTGCCCGGCTCGAGGCCCATGAACGTGTAGGGGAAGTTGTTGTCGCAGTTGTTGTACTGCGGCGGAAAATAGTAGCTCTCGGGCTTCCCCTCCTGGCCGACGAGCTTCGCATCGTCGAACGACTGGTGCATGTGGTGGGGAATCGGCCCCATGTTGTCGAAGAACTTCGAGTAGACGGGCCACTTCTGGTAGCGGTCCCAGATGCCCTTGCCGACGAGCTTCGCCTTCCCCTCGCTCACCGCGTCGCGCAGGAGGAACCGCTCGCCGTCGAAGACGCACCAGGAGAGCCCCTCGTCGGGCACGCGGCCCTCGTTGGCGGCCTCCGTCGTGCTCGCGAACCACCGCTCGTCGATGCCGCCGCGGTCGAGGCCGTAGGCGTAGTAGTCGTCGGGATGGAGGCGGACCCGCTTGCCCGGATGGAGGAAGCTCCGCGGCACCCACGTGGGCGACAGCCGGAGGATGCCCTTGCCGGCGTCGTACGCACGGTCGAGGGCTGTGCCGACGTTTTTCGACTCGGGAAGCTTGGCGGACGGACGGCGAGCGGTGGCGGTGGCCATGAGAAATGCCCTGCTGCGGGAAGAGGTTCCTGAGAGAGTCACCGTTGTACGAATCCCGGGAAACGGCCGCAAGAACCGGCCGGATTCGAGGGTGGGCCTGACCGATTTCGGCCAGCCTGTCCGTCATCCGGCCACCGCCTCCGCGAGCCTTTGCACCGACAGCGGGGCCGAGCCCTCGGCCTTGTTGTTGATCGTCACGAACACCTCGCGACCCGCGGCGGCGGCATCGCGAACGAGCCCGGCGAGCGACCGCCGCGTCGGCAGGTCTTCCTCGACGATTTTGGCGAACGGAAAGTAGTCGGCCCTCGCCTCCTCGTAGCCCCGGCCCGCATGGAGGTTCCAGCGTGCGACGACGGGCTCGCTCGCGGCGGCCGACGCGACGCCGAAGGCCGCGGCCTGCGCATCGACCGGCGGCATCCGCGCGTGGACGGCGAGGCAGGGGGTGCCGCCGCCATCGCGGATCGCGGCGGCGAAGCCAGCGGTCGCGCACTCGGGATCGCGGAGTTCCACCGCGTAGAGATTTCCCCGCGGCAAGAGCGTGAGAAAGGCCGCGATCCGCGCCGCGAGCTTCTGCACGTCGGCAAGCAGCAGGCGGCCGAGCGGCGGAAACTGGAAGACGAGCGGCCCAGCCTTGTGCCCGAGCCCCGCCGTCGCGGGCCCGACGAACGACTCGACGGCGAGCCTCGCGTCGAGAAAGCCGGGGTTGTCGGCGGAGATCTCACCCGAGCCCGGCTTCCGCACAGCGGGGTCGGTGATCGCGGCGGGCGCCTTCACGACGAATCTGAAATCCTCCGGCACGCTCGCGGCGTAGGCGGCGAAAGCCTCCTGCGGAATCGGCGCGTAGAACGTGCGGTCGAGGCTCACGGTGCGAAACAGCGGATGCGCGGCATAGGCCTGAAGGCCCCCGCGGGCGAGCCGCGACTCCGTCTCCGGCCGGCCGTCCTCGCGTGGGGCGTAGACGATTCCCTCCCAGCCGGGAAAGCTCCAGCTCGACGTGCCCAGCCGCACGCCGCGGGGAAGCCGGGCCGCAATCGCCGCGACACTCGCGGGAACGGCTGCCGGCCGAACGGCCGCAGCCACGCGGCCGCGTGAGCCAGCCGGCCGCTCGGGAGGTTCATCGCCGAAGAGTGTCAGCTGCCCGGACACGTTGCCTGCTCCCGGCCGTCTCCGATTCAAGATCGATCCTACCGCACAGGTGCGTCGGGGAGGGCGTCCCACGCGGGCACTTCGACGATGTTCACCTGCCCGTAGCCCTGCGGGTCGGCCGTGTAGAGGATCTTCGTGCCGTCGGCGTGCACGCAGGGATGCACGTGCACCTGCTGCGTGTGGAACGAGCCGCGGTGTTCGGCGATCACCTTCGGGCCCTCGAAGCGGCCGTCGCGAAACCGCCAGGCAAGCAGGTAGGGATTCTTGGCGTCGCCATCGCCAACGACGAGGTCGAGCAGGTGGCTGTGGAAGTGCCAGCAGTGGGCCGCGAACGCCC
>JBBAVU010000341.1:0-2054 GCA_040397565.1 Pirellulales bacterium
GCGCTTCCCTACGCGAACGGCCACATCCACCTCGGCCACCTCGTCGAGTACATCCAGACCGACATCTTCGTCCGCTTCCAGAAACTGCGGGGCAACCGGGCGATCTATCTCTGTGCCGACGACACCCACGGCACCGCGATCATGATCCGGGCGAGGCAGGAGGGCCGCTCCGAGCGGGAGCTCGTCGCCGCCATGCGGGAGGCCCACATCGCCGACTTCGGCGGATTCCAGATCGCCTTCGACCACTACGGATCCACCGACAGCGACGCCAACCGACGGCTCTGCGGAGAGGTCTGGCGGGCGCTACGGGCGAAGGGGCTCGTGACGAGCCGCGACGTGAAGCAGCTCTTCGACCCGGTCGCGGGCGTCTTCCTGGCCGATCGATTCGTCCGCGGCGGCTGCCCGAAGTGCCACGCGACCGACCAGTACGGCGACTCGTGCGAGGCGTGCGGCGCGGCCTACACGCCGGCGGACCTCGTCGATCCGAAGAGCACCCTCTCCGGCGCCGTGCCCGAGATCCGCTCGGCCGAGCACCTGTTCGTGACGATCGAGTCGATGCACGATTTTCTCGCCCGCTGGACGAGGGACTCGTCGGCGCTCGATCCCAGGATCGCCAATTACCTCGCCGGCCACTTCCTGGGCGAGCCGCTCCGCGACTGGGACGTGTCGCGGCCGGCCCCCTACTTCGGCTTCGAGATTCCCGATGCGGCCGGTCACTACTGGTACGTGTGGTTCGACGCCCCGATCGGCTACCTCGCCGCGACGAGCGAGTGGTGCGACGCCCACGGTGAATCGTTCGACGGCTGGTGGAGGCCCGGGGCGGCCGGCCCGCGGCCCGAGATCCACCACTTCATCGGGAAGGACATCACCTACTTCCACACGCTCTTCTGGCCGGCGATGCTCGAGGCCGCGGGGCTCGCGCTGCCGACGAAGGTCCGCGTGCACGGCTTCCTCACCGTCAACGGTGCGAAGATGTCGAAGAGCCGGGGCACGTTCCTGCTCGCGAGGACCTGGCTCGACCACCTCGATCCGTCGATGCTCCGCTACTACTACGCCTCGAAGCTCTCGGGGGGCATCGACGACATCGATCTCGATCTCGACGAGTTCCTCCAGAAGGTGAATGCCGACCTGGTCGGCAAGGTCGTCAATCTCGCGAGCCGCACGGCGCGGTGGCTCGAGGCGACCGGCCTCTCCCCGGGCTACCCCGACGACGGCGGCCTCTTCGCGAGGGCCGCGGCCGACGGCGACGCGATCGCCGAGGCGTTCGAGGACTGCGACTTCGCCCGGGCGATGCGGCTGGTGATGGCCGCGGCCGACCGGGCCAACGCCTACGTCGACGCCGAGCAGCCCTGGAAGCTCGCGAAGGCCGGGCCCGACGCCGCCGCGCGGCTGCAGGACGTCGCGAGCGTCGCGATGAACCTCTTCCGGCAGATCGCGGTCTACCTCGCGCCCGTGCTGCCGGAGCTCGCCGGGCAGGTCGGACAGCTCGTCGGCGGCCCGATCCGCTCGTGGGAGGAGTCGAAGAGGCCGCTCGCCGGCGTTCCGGTCGGCCGGTTCACGCCGCTTTTGAAGCGGGTCGAGAAGACGCAGATCGACGCGATGCTCGCGGCCTCGAAGGAAGAGTCGGGCGAGCAGTCGAAGAACACCCAAGAAGGAGGCCCCATGACCACCCCAGCTGCCCCACCGTCGGCCGTCGATTCCGGCGAGCCGCTCGCCGCCGAGCCGCTCGCGCCGCAGTGCACGATCGACGACTTCGCGAAGGTCGACCTCAGGGTCGCGAGGATCCTCACCGCGGAGGAGGTGCCCGAGGCGAAGAAGCTGTTGAAGCTCACGGTGAGCCTCGGCGGCGAAACCACCCGAACGGTCTTCGCCGGCATCAAGGGCTTCCACGATCCGGCCGCGCTCGTCGGCCGGCTCGTCGTCGTCGTCGCGAACCTCGCGCCGCGGCAGATGAAGTTCGGCCTGAGCGAGGGGATGGTGGTGGCGGCGAGCGGCGCGGGCGCTTCCGGCGTCTACCTCCTCTCGCCCGACTCCGGCGCCCTGCCCGGCATGCG
>JBBAVU010000342.1:0-2054 GCA_040397565.1 Pirellulales bacterium
CCTTGCCTCCGCGGCGACGGCGTCGATCTCGGCCGCCGTGCATTCGCCCCCGAAGCCGCGAACATGGTGCCGCCAGCCGGCGGCGGACATCGCCGCCGCCCAGACGGGCGCGAGCGCCGCCGCGGCTGACCGGCCGGCGACCACGAGCACTGGATCGTGGATGCCGAGCACGGCCATCTCGAGGGCCAGTCTCCCGGTGATGCCGTCACCCTGCACGTAGCGCAACGGCGCACAGAAGACGCGGTGCATCGAATTTTTACCCGAGACTTCTGAAGGCAGACTCGATGCTCGGAGCCGAATGCTCCCGCTGAATCGCAATTGCCAAAGATTAGGCCATGCAGGGTGCATCCACAATCATCGCATCACGATGCCCACGCATGGGGACGAACTTCGTCGCGTTTCCGTTCACCGATCTTCAGTCGAGCGAGCATCGGCCCGCTATCGTGCTCGCGACGTTCACACGCGGCGACCCAATGACCTGCCGGGCAACGAGCCGATCAGAAGCACGCCCAGTCGCGGTGTGCATCGGTATCGCCGATTTCATGAGCGGCGGCAGCCGGTTCGAGAAGTCACGGGTAGCATGAGGTGCGTCAGACCCGCTGCGGATGCAGCCGTGACTGCGGGCCGAGGGCGACGCGGTTGATTGCCGCAAGGAACGCCTTGGCGCTCGCCTCCAGGGAATCCGTGGAGACGCCGCGGCCGCGGTGGACCTGCCCTCCGTGCTCGAGCTCGACGGTCACCTCGGCCTGTGCATCCTTGCCGACCGTGACGGCCTGCACGCGGAAGTCGCGGCAGACGGTCGTGATGCCGGTGAGCTTCTCGATCGCCAGGAAAATCCCGTCGATCGGCCCGTCGCCAGCGGCGACCTCGACCGACTTCTCCTCTCCGGCCTGGTTGACCCGCAGCACGACCCGCGGCGACTGGCCCGACGTGCACGTAAGCTCGTACCCCACGAAGGCGAACCGCTCCGGCAGGCCCGCGAACTGGTCCTCGCAGAGGGCCGCGATGTCGCCGTCGTAGATCTCCTTCTTGCGGTCGGCGAGCACCTTGAACCGCTCGAAGAGCGTCTGAAGTTGCTCGGTGGAGAGCTGGTAGCCGAGCGCCTTGGCGCGGTCGGCGAGGGCCGCGCGGCCGCTGTGCTTGCCGAGCACGAGGTCGGTGCGATCGAGGCCCACGTCCTCGGGCCGCATGATCTCGTAGGTCCGCCGCTCCTTGAGCATGCCGTCCTGGTGGATGCCCGCCTCGTGGGCGAATGCGTTGCGGCCGACGATCGCCTTGTTGCGGGGCACCTGGATGCCGGTGATGTTCGCGACGAGCCGGCTCGTGGGGACGAGGCGGCGGGTCTCGATCCGCGTCTCGCAGCCGTAGTGGTCGGCCCGGGTCTTCAGCGCCATCACGACCTCCTCGAGCGAGCAGTTGCCGGCCCGCTCGCCGATCCCGTTGATCGTGCATTCGACCTGCCCCGCGCCCGCCTCGACCGCCGCGAGGCTGTTGGCCACGGCGAGGCCGAGGTCGTCGTGGCAGTGGACGCTGATCACCGCCTTGTCGATGTTGGGCACCCGGTTCACGAGGCTCGAGATCACCGCGTGCATCTGCATCGGGGTCGCGTAGCCGACGGTGTCGGGGATGTTGACGGTGGTCGCTCCGGCGGCGATGACCGCCTCGACGACCCGGCAGAGGAAGTCGATCTCCGTCCGGGCCGCGTCCTCCGGCGAGAACTCGATGTCGTCGCAGTAGCCGCGGGCCCGCGAGACGCCGGCGATGGCCCGCTTCACCACCTCGTCCTCCCCCATCCGCAGCTTGAACTCGCGGTGGATCGCGCTCGTCGCGAGGAACACGTGGATCCGGGGATGGGCGGCCCGGGCAAGCGCCTCCCAGGCCCGGTCGATGTCGGCGTCGTTGCAGCGGGCGAGACCGCAGACGGTCGCGTCGCGGACCGCGGCTGCGATGTCGCGGACGCTCTCGAAGTCTCCCGGCGAGGCGATCGGGAAGCCCGCCTCGATGATGTCCACCCCGAGCTGGACGAGCGCCTGCGCGATCTCCATCTTCTCGGT
>JBBAVU010000343.1:0-2018 GCA_040397565.1 Pirellulales bacterium
GCTTCCCGCTCGAGTGCCCGAACTGTGGCGGCGACATCCGTCTCGTCGCCTTCATGTGAGCGCCCACCACCGCCATCCCCTATGCGGGGCCGACGTTGGCCGTCGCCGCTCGCTCAGCGCCCCTTGACGGCGCGTCGCCGGGCCCGCTTCTCGGCCTTGGCGTCGGCGCGGGAGAGCCGCTCCTCAGCCCGGTAGATCCGGACCGCCTCCGGATGAGTCTGCTTCCAGACGTCGGGGCGAAGGGTGTCGTAGTTCGTCTCGCCAGCCAACAGCCTGTCGAGCACGTCCTTCACGTAGACGAAGACGTCGAGATCGTTGCGGTGCGCACTGCTCACGAGCGACATGAGATCCGCGGCGCGGTAGCCCGCCGCCACGCTGCCGATGAACATCCAGTTCTTCCTGCCCAGGGCCACCTGCTTCATGAGCTGCTCGGTCTCGTTGTTGTCGATCGGCACGAGGCCGTCTTCGAGATAGGCAAGCAGGTGATCGAACTGGTTCCGCAAGTACGTGATCGCCTGCCCGAAGGGCTCCTTCGGCATCACGTTGGCAAGTGAGTCGCCCGCGAGCAGCTCGCGGAGCTTCTCCCAGATCGGCCGCGCCTCAGCCTGCCGCAGCTCGCGACGTTCCTCGGCCGTAAGCGGCTTCGCCCGATCCTCGATGTCGTAGAGCTCCTGGAACATGCCGAGCATCGTCGCCGCATGCGCGGGGTGGTTGTCCCGCGCCGTGAAGACCTTGCGGCGGGCGTGAGCCACGCACGCCGCGCGGATGATCCGCCCGTCGCTCCGCGTGCGCACGGCCTCGTATCCCGAGTAGCAGTCGGCGAGCAGTGTGCCCGCGAAGCCCTCGAGGAAGAGCTCCGGGCCGTCCCGATGGCGGCTCGCCGTGAAGTCGAACACGTTGATCGGCGAAGTGATGCTCCGGTAGACCCACATCCGCGCCGTGATGCTGCCGCGGCCCTCCGCCTGCGCAGCCGCGATCACCTCGCGGGCACGGGGGGCTTTCGGATCATCGGGATCGAGGGCGGGGGAAGAGTCTTTCACGACGAGCGTCACCGTCGTGTCGTCGGTGCCGATGATCGGTCCCGCCCGCACCACCTCCCGGAGGTGCGCGACGAGCGGGCGGATCACCAAGGCCGCGGCCTCGAGCACGTTCAGGAGCGTGCTTCGTGCCGGAGTCCAGCCGCAGGACGCGAAGAGGTCCTGCTGGCGGTACACGGGAACGTGGTAGGCGTACTTCGCGACCATCACCTCCGCCGCGACGCTCGTGTCGTAGCGGTTGCCCTCGACCAGGCCGGCAGGCCGAGCCGCCTCGACGACGCCGCACTCGGGGGCCTTCCTGCAGGCGAGCTTCGGGATCCCGGTCCGCCGCACGACGAGCTTCGGCGGCACGACCTCGAGCGTCTCCTGCCAGTCGTAGCCGATCACCTCACGCTCGCCGTGCGTCTTGCAGGTCTTCTCTTCCTCCGGCACGTCGAGCTTGACCTCGTACCGCGGGAGGTGGGCCGGAAGCTGCTCGCTCCGGGGCTTTTCGGCGGCGGGCTTCCGCCGCTCGTAGGCGGCGACCGTCTCGACCGCCGCATCGGCGATCCCCTCGGCGGCGTCCACGACATCCGGCGAGTCGCCGAAGTCGAGCACGAACTGCTTCGGATCGGCCATGTACCGCTCGATCTTCTTGCGGAAGGCGAGCTGCAGCGCGGCGTCTCGCTCCTTCTCGAGCTTGGCGATCTCGATCTTCTGATCCTCGAGAAGATCCGTCTGCTGCTGAAGGAGTCGCGTCTGCTTCGCAATGATCGCGTGGCACGCGGCAAGATCGTTCGGAAGCTCCATTTCCTTCGTCATGCCCGCCACCATAAGCACGGCAGGCGGATCGCGCAAGTGGATTTTTCCAGGCGACTGATTTTTTTCAGACGAGCGTCCGCTGGTATCGCTTGCGTCTTCGTGCCGTCGCCAACCGCACGCCGCCAAGGATCATCGCCAGCTGTGTGGCGTCGATCCGCACCCGCTCCTCGCCGGGTCGCC
>JBBAVU010000344.1:0-1999 GCA_040397565.1 Pirellulales bacterium
TCCCGCCTCGGTTCGCCGATCGAGACGGCGACCGTGGCCGCGGATTCCGAGCCACCCGCGTGAATCGCGCCGAGCCACTCGGAGGCCGCGGCGAGTCGCTGGGATTCCTCGCACGTGATCAGAAGGCCGCGGGCCGCCGGCGCCGGTCGCAGGCAGAAGGCGACCGGATTCGTCGGCGGCGGCGCTTCCGCGAACCGCACGTTCATCGCGACAGCCCCCTCGAGCAACCGCACGACGTCGATCCCGACTACAGCCGCCGGAAGGAGTGTCGCTGTGGTGAACGGAGAGAGCCCGGGAGCGGGCAGTTCGGTCAGCCGCTCCGCAGGAAGGCTCATGGGCGGCCCGCCAGCGGCTTCGAGCGCCGGACGCAGCAAGTGCAACGCAGCCCGCACCGTGCCGTCGGGATCACCGTCGTCGATCACGACGATGCCGAACCGGTCGAGCAGATCGTCGCGGCCGGCCGCTCTCGGACCGGCCACGAGATCGAGCAGCCCCGCGAGCGAGTCGCCGTCGAAGTCGTCTCCCGCGAAGAACAGCCGCGGTCTTCCACCACGCTCCCCGCGGTCGAGGTCGTTGTGGAAGGGATGGCAGCAGGTCTCGAAGAGCAGCCGCATCGCATGGTGCGACGGGCCGGCCGCCACGAACACGAGCCGGTCGATCGATTCCCGAATTCGCCTCGCCCGCGCGAGCAGCGCAAATAGCTCGCTCGCCGAACGGTTCGTGCCGTAGTCCGCGAGCATCACTGCCGGACCGCGGACGACCTCGTCGCCGCCCACCTCATCGCGAACAGCCTCGAAAGCCGCCGCCTCGTCGGCCGACACCGCGGCCGGCGCGACCAGCAGTGGATCTTCCGGCGGTCGTGGGCGAATGACACTCATGGCGGCACAGTGTGGCGTGTTTCCCGTCCTCTTGCACATGCGGCCCCGGATGCGGAAAACAGGGTTCCGAATCGACCGCCCACCCGAGGAGACGCCCCGATGACGACGCACGACCTGGTCCGCGAACTGGCCGAGAAGAACGCCACAAAGATCGTGCTGCTGGTGGCCGACGGGCTCGGCGGTCTGCCGATGGAGCCGGGCGGGAAGACGGAGCTCGAGACGGCGAAGACCCCAAACCTCGACGCGCTCGCCGCCCGGGGCACGAGTGGCTCGAGCATCCCGGTCCTGCCCGGGATCACGCCCGGATCGGGGCCCGGCCACTTGGGCCTCTTCGGCTACGACCCGCTCGTCTTCAAGATCGGCCGCGGCGCGCTCGAGGCGACCGGCATCGGCTTCGAACTCGGGCCGAAGGACGTCGCCGCCCGCGGCAACTTCTGCACGCTCGATGCGGGTGGGCTCATCACCGACCGACGGGCCGGCCGGATCGCCTCGGAGGAGAGCTTCAAGGTGGTCGAACGGCTGCAGGGAGTGAAGATCGACGGCGTGGAGACGTTCGTGAAGCCGGTGAAGGAGCACCGCTTCGTCGTGGTGTTTCGTGGCGAGGGGCTCGACGGCGGCGTGGCCGACACCGATCCGCAGGCGGTCGGCGTCGCGCCGCTCGATCCGGTCGCGAATTCACCCGCGGCCGCGAAGACGGCGAGCGTGGCGAAGGAGTTCGTGCGGCAGGCGCGAGCCATCCTCGCCGACGAGAAGAAGGCCAACGGCATGGTGCTCCGCGGGTTCGCCGCGAAGCCGGCGCTGCCCACCTACCTCGACCTCTACGGCCTGAAGGCGGCGGCGATTGCGGTCTACCCGATGTACAAGGGGCTCGCACAGCTCGTCGGCATGAAGCTCGTCGGCAAGGCCCAGTCGCTCGACGAGCAGATCGCGGAGCTTTCAAAGGCCTGGAACGACTACGACTTCTTCTTCCTCCACTTCAAGTACACCGACTCCACCGGCGAGGACGGCGCCTTCGCCGAGAAGGTGAAGCGGATCGAGGAGCTCGACCGGGCGATTCCCGCGATCATGAAGCTCTCCCCCGACGTGCTCATCGTCACGGGCGACCACTCGACGCCGAGCAG
>JBBAVU010000345.1:0-1997 GCA_040397565.1 Pirellulales bacterium
GCCTTCTTCGCTCAGGTGAATCTCACCAAGGATCCGGAGAGCGGCGACCGCACGATCGCCGGCACATCGGTGGAGGGAGCCAAGCCGCTCTACGAAATCGTCGGCGACAAGCCCGACGGCGAGATGATCCACGAGCGGACAAGCAAGCCGGTCGCCCCACAGTTTCCTTTTGCGTGCCGCCACACGGCGCCGGAAAACGCCACGCGACGTCAGCAACTGGCTGCCTGGATCACCTCCCCGGACAACGCCTACTTCGCCAGGAGCTACGTCAACCGCCAATGGGGCTATCTCTTTGGGACGGGCATCATCGACCCGATCGACGACATCCGTGCGGGTAATCCGCCCAGCAATCCACCGCTTCTCGACCACCTCACGAAGTCGTTCATCGACGGTGGCTTCGACATGCGGAAGGTGCTGATGGAAATCTGCACGTCGCGGACCTACGGCCTGTCGATCGAGAGCGGCAAGTGGAACGAGGATGACCGGATTAATTACTCCCATGCCCTGCCCCGGCGGCTGCCGGCCGAGACGCTCTTCGACAGCCTGCACGCCGTGGTGGGGTCGCCGACGAAGTTTCCCGGCTACCCGGCCGGCACGCGGGCCGCGCAGTTGCCCGACGTGGCGAGCGCCTTGGGCGGCGGCTTCCTGCAGACCTTCGGCCGGCCGGCACGGGAGAGTGCCTGCGAGTGCGAGCGGGCCGGGGGCATGTCGCTCGGTCCGGTCATGGCGCTGGCGAGTGGCCCCGCCGTGGGCAACGTGCTCGCCGATCCTCAGAGCGAACTGACGAAGCTGGTGGCCAGCCAGGCCGACGACGACCTGCTCATCGATGAAGTCTTCGTGCGAATCCTCAACCGCCCCAGCAGGCCCGCCGAGGCAGAGGCGGTGAAGAAAATGACGGGCGAGGTGAACGTCGATCACGAGGCGGTCACCGCCGCTCTCGCTCAGGCGGAGGCGGAGTGGAAGGTGAAGCGGGCCGAGCTCGAGGAGCAGCGGCTCCAGCGGATCGCCGCCGCCCGCACGACGCTCGAGGCAGCAACCACCGCCTACGAGCCCACGCGGATCGATCTCCAGCAGAAGCGGGCCGAGCGGTTTGCCAAGGCGATCGAGGCGATCGAGCGATACCATGCTGATCCGCAGGCGGCGCTGGTCCGCATCGAGGCGGAGGCCGCCAAGTCGCCGGTCTGGCAGGTGGCACAGCTCGACACGCTCGCCTCGCGGGCCAATGCCACGTTCACGAAGCTGCCCGACGGCTCGGTGCTCGTGGGCGGTCCGCAGGCCGACGACACCACCACGCTGACCAGCACCGTCTCGCTGCCGGCGTTGACCGGCCTGCGGCTCGAGGCCATCCCCGATCCGAGCCTGCCCCGCGGAGGCGCGGGGCGGGCGACCGACGGCAACTTCGTCGTCAACGAGATCGTGCTCGAACTCGCGCCGCTCGCCCGGCCCACGGAAGTGAAGCGTATCCCCCTGCACCGGCCGGCCGCCGACTTTTCCCAGGACAATATGGGTCCCAATCTGGCGATCGACGGCGACATGAACCCGGGCCGTGGCTGGGCCGTGTCGCCCCGAACCCAGGAGCCGCACTGGGCCGTCTTCGAGGTGAAGGACAAGCTCGAACTCAAGGAGCCGATGCTGGCGACGGTGAAGATCGAGCAGCGATACCCGGGTGGCAAGCATTCGCTGGGCCGCTTCCGCATCTCGTTCACAGGCTCTGCCGTCCCGATCTCGCTCGGCGTGCCCGCGAGCATTGCCGACATCGTGGCGATCCCCCGCGAGCAACGGTCCGCCGAACTTTCCGCCCACCTCGCCACGCTCGTCGCCGCCCACGATGCCGACCGCAGGAAGCTCGCGCAGGAGTTTGCGGCGGCATCGCTGCCGGTGCCCCCCGACCCGAAGCTCGTGAGCCTGGCCGAAGACCTCGCCGAGGCCGAGAAGCCGGTGCTCGATGATCCTGCAGTCGTCCGGCTGCGGTCCGACCACGCCGCCAGCACACAGCA
>JBBAVU010000346.1:0-1985 GCA_040397565.1 Pirellulales bacterium
GGACGACGTACTTGTAGGTCGTCAGCTCGCGGGTGCCGCAGGGGCCGCGGGCGTGGAGCTTGTCGGTGGAGATGCCGATCTCGGCACCGAGGCCCATCTCGCCGCCGTCGTTGAAACGGGTGCTGGCGTTCACCATCACGACGGCGGTGTCGACGCGGGCGGCGAACCGCTCCGCGGCCGCCTGGTCGTTCGTCACGATCGCGTCGGTGTGCCGCGAGCCGTAGCGGTTGATGTGGTCGATGGCCGCGTCGAGCGAGTCGGCGATCACGACCGAGATCTTGGGGCCGAGGTACTCGGTCGCGTAGTCGGCCTCCGTGGCCGCTCCGGCCTGCGGCAGGATCGCACGGGTCGCCGCATCCCCCACGATCTCGACGCCATGTGCCGTGAGCCCTTCGGCGATCGGCGGGAGCATCGTCGCCGCGACGTCGCGGTGCACGACGAGCGACTCGGCGGCGTTGCAGACACCCATCCGCTGGCACTTCGCGTTGATCGTGATCGCCTTCGACATCGCCGGATCGGCGGAGCGATCGATGTAGACGTGGCAGTTGCCCGAGAAATGCTTGAGCACCGGCATGCGGGCCTCGCTGCAGACGCGGCGGATGAGTTCTTCACCGCCCCGCGGGATCGCGAGGTCGATCAGGTCGTCCATGCCCAAAAACATCCCGACGGCGTCGCGGTCGGGCGTGTCGACGAGCTGGACGGCGTCCTCGGGCAGGCCGCCCTCGCGGATCGCGGCCCGCATGCTCTCGACGATCCTCGCGCTCGAATGAGCCGCCTCCTTGCCGCCGCGGAGGATGATCGCGTTGCCGGCGGCGAGGGCGACGGCGGCGGCGTCGGCCGTGACGTTCGGCCGCGACTCGTAGATGAAGAAGACGACGCCGAGCGGCACGCGGACCTTCTCGACGACGAGACCGTTGGGCCGCGTCTCGCGGTCGATCACCTCGCCGACGGGATCGGGAAGGCCGGCGACCGCCTCGACCCCGGCGGCGATCCCTTCGAGCCGCTTCGCGTCGAGCATGAGACGGTCGGTGGCCGCTGGCGTGAGGCCGTACGACGGCGCCGCGGCCACGTCGAGGGCGTTGGCGGCAAGGATCGCGTCACGGTCGGCCCGGATCCGCGCGGCGGCGGCCCGGAGGCAGGCCGCCTTGCGGGCCGTCGTCGCCCCGGCGAGGTCGATCGATGCGGCACGGGCGCGGGAGGCGATCTGGCGGCAGCGGTCGGCGAGGGACGCGGTCACGGCATGGGCTCCTGCGGTGTGCCCGAAGTCTACCTCCTCGCCGCCGGCACGGCGTTCGCGCCGTTGGGCCGGCAGAGGCCGCGGACGAGCACGTCGCCGCCGTGGAAGCTCGTCTCCTCGACGTCTATTTCCGCGGCTGCGGCGATTTCCTTCACGCCCCGGCCGCCGACGGGCGTGAAGGCGTCGTCGCCGCCGATCACCTTCGGGGCGATGAACGACCAGACCTCGTCGACGTTCCTCAGATCGAAAAGGCCGCCGAGAAGACCCATGCCCCCCTCGATGAGAACGTTCGTGAGACGGCGGCGGCCGAGTTCATGGATCGCCAGAACCAGCCTTTCAGCCCTGTCGCGGCTATCGCAGGGGAACACCTCGCAGCCGGCATTCTGGAGCCGCTCGATTCGGGTGTCGGGCGCGTCTCGCCCCACCATCACGAGCACGGGCACCTCCCTCGCCGTTGCGACGAGCCGGCCGTCGGCGGGCAGCCGCGCGTCGGAATCGAGCACGATCCGCACCGCCGTCCGCGGTCCTGGCGGCCGTGCCGTCAGCATCGGGTCGTCGGCGATCGCCGTGTTCACGCCGATCATGATCCCGTCGACACGGCCCCTGAGCCCGTGCACGATTTTTCGGGAGGCTTCCGACGATATCCAGCGGCTCTCGCCCGAGTGCGTGGCCACCTTCCCGTCGAGGCTCATGGCCCACTTCGCGATCATCCAGGGCCGACCTCGTTGCACGAGCATGCGGAACGGCG
>JBBAVU010000347.1:0-1982 GCA_040397565.1 Pirellulales bacterium
CGCCGAGCCGCTCCAGGATCCGCATCACCTGCTCCTGGTAGACCATCACGCCATGGGTCTCGGCGAGCACGTCCCGCATCACCGGGTGAAGGAACTCGGCCCGCTTGCGGCCGTGCTTCACGTTCACGTACTCGTCGACCATGCCCCCCTCGAGCGGCCCGGGCCGGTAGAGGGCGTTGACGGCCACGATGTCGAGGAAGTCGTCGGGCTTCATCCGCTGCAGCAGGTCGCGGATGCCGCCGCTCTCGAGCTGGAAGATGCCCTTCGTCTCGCCGCGGCAGAGGGTGGCGAAGGTCGCCGCGTCGTCGAGCGGGAAGGCGAACGGGTCGGGCCGGCGGCCGGTCGTGGCCTGGATGATGTCGAGCGTCTTGGCGACGACCGTGAGGTAGCGGAGGCCGAGAAAGTCCATCTTCATGAGCCCGGCCCGCTCGACGTCGCCCATCGCCCACTGGGTGATCACCTCCTCCTTGCCGGTCACCCGCTGCAGGGGCACGTACTCCACGAGCGGCCGGTCGGCAATCACCACGGCCGCGGCGTGGGTGCCGACGTTCCGCGCCAGGCCCTCGATCCGCTGGGCGAGGTCGACGAGTTCGCGCACCTCCGCATCCGCGTCGCAGGCGGCGGCCAGCTGGGAGCCGGGGGCGGCCGCGTCTTCCAGCGAGATGCCCGGCTGGTCGGGCACCAGCGCCACGATCTGGTCCACCTTTGGCAACGGCATCCCGAGCGCGCGGCCCACGTCGCGGATCGCCGCCCGGGCCGCCAGCGTGCCGAAGGTGCCGATCTGGGCGACGTTCGCGGCGCCGTACTTCCGCTTCACGTAGTCGATGACCTCGCCGCGCCGCTCCTTGCAGAAGTCGATGTCGATGTCGGGCGCCTCGCGGCGGTTCACGTCGAGGAACCGCTCGAAGAGCAGGTCGTACTCCAGCGGGCAGACGTGCGAGAGGTAGAGCGCGTAGGCGACGAGCGCCCCCACGCCCGAGCCTCTGGCCGCGGCCGGGATGTCCTGCTCCCGGGCGTAGCGGACGAAGTCCCAGACGATGAGGAAGTAGCTGGCGAAGCCGAGCGTGTCGATCACGGCCAGTTCGCGGTCGAGCCGCTCGAGCACCTGCGGGTGCAGGGCGGCCGTGGCGGGGTCGGCCGGCGGGCCGCCGTCGGCCCAGCGGCCGGGCTTGGCGGCGTACCGCTCTCGCAGCCCCTCCAGGCACAGCCGCCGCAGTTCTTCGCTGGCGGTGCGGCCGGCCGGGAGGTCGAAGCCGGGGAAGTGCCGCTTGCCGAGGTCGAGGTCGATCGCGATCGAGTCGGCGATGGCCTGGCTGCGGGCGACGGCGTCGGTCACCAGGCCCCGGTCGTGGCCGGCGAACGCCGCGTGCATCTCGGCGGGGCTCTTGAGGTAGAACTCGCTCGAGTCCATCCGCATCCGTGAGGCGTCGCTGCGGAAGCGGCCCGTGTTCACGCACAGCAGGATGTCCTGCGCCTCCGCGTCCTCACGGTTGACGTAGTGGCAGTCGCAGGTCGCGACCGGCGGGATGCCCAGCTCGCGGGCGATCTCCAGGGCCGTGTCGGTCACCTGCCGCTGCACCTCGAGGCCGTTGTCCTGGATCTCGATGAAGTAGCGGTCGCCGAAGGTCTTGTGGAACCAGCCGGCGACCTCGCGGGCCTGGGCGAGCGACTCCCGCTGCTCTCGCGACGAGCCCACGAGCGCGCGGCTGAACTCGCCGGACAGGCAGCCGGAGAGGCAGATCAGCCCGTCGCCGAACTCCGCCAGCAGCTCGCGGTCGATCCGCGGCTTGAAGTAGAAGCCCTCGAGGTAGGCCTTCGTCGCCAACTGGAGGAGGTTGGCGAAGCCGGTCCGGTCACGGGCCAGGAGCGTGAGGTGGTAGCTCGAGTCCTTCTGGCTGCCGGCGTCCTTCTGGAAGCGGCTGCCCGGGGCGATGTAGGCCTCGTAGCCGATGATCGGGTTGATGCCCGCGGCCTTCGCGGCC
>JBBAVU010000348.1:0-1933 GCA_040397565.1 Pirellulales bacterium
GGACGTCGATGATGTGGATGAGGTTCTTGCGGCCGTGGATGTAGGGCCGCATCTTGGGATTCCAACGGCTTGCGCGATGCCCGAAATGGACACCCGCCTCGATCAATTCCTGGGCCAGTACGTTCGACACCGATTTCGCTCTCTGGGTTGGGGTTTCGAGCCCCGGAGACTATGGCCGCGAAGGGGGGTGTGTCAACGCGCCCCCCGGTTTCAAGCCCTTCTTTCATCATCAGCTTGAAGAGGCCCGATTTCGCGAACTAGACTCTGTCGTTCCAAATCACCCCCTTCGCACGCATGCGCCACGTCATCTCCGCCACCGTTCAAAACGTCCCGGGGGTGCTCGCGCACGTTTCGGGGATGCTCGCCTCCCGCGGGTACAACATCGACAGTCTCGCCGTCGGGGAGACCGAAGACCGGGGTTTTTCCCGGATGACGTTCGTGCTCCGCGGCGACGACCGCGTGCTCGACCAGGTTCGCCGGCAGCTCGAGAAGATCGTGACGATCGTCCGTGTCGACGACATCAGCTCCCGCAACTACGTCGAGCGGGACCTCATGCTCATCAAGATCGCCGCCCCCCCGGGCCCGGAGCGGTCGCACGTGAAGGAGCTCGCCGACATCTTCCGCGGCCGGATCGTCGACGTGGCCGCCGACAGCGTCGTCGTCGAGATTTCGGGCACCGAGAAGAAGCTCGAGGGATTCATCGAGCTGATGCGGCCGATCGGGATCCTCGAGCTCGTCCGCACCGGACGGATCGCGATGGTCCGCGGAGGCCCGCCCACCCGTGAGCAGACCGAGGCCGACGACGACGGCCGCAGCGACGAGCCGTCGAGCGCCCGCGAATCGCTCGCCTGAAGACGTTTTCCTTCCCACCCGGCCCCCTTTCCCATCTGTTTCCCCCACGACCTGGAGCGACCCTTGCCCGCAACGATCTACTACGACGCCGACGCCGACCTGAAGGCCCTCGCAGGGAAGACCATCGCCATCATCGGCTACGGCTCCCAGGGGCATGCCCAGGCCCAGAACCTCCGCGACAGCGGCCTCAATGTCGTGGTGGCGCAGCGTCCCGGCGGCCCGAACTACGAACTCGCCAAGAGCCACGGCTTCTCGCCGATGAGCGTCGAGGACGCCGTGAAGCAGGCCGACGTCGTCAACATCCTCCTGCCCGACGAGCTCCAGGGGGACGTCTACCGCACCTCCATCAAGCCGAACCTCAAGAAGGGGGCCGTGCTCATGGCGAGCCACGGCTTCAACTTCCACTTCGGCCAGGTCGAGCCGCCGCCGGGCCACGACATCCTGCTCGTGGCGCCCAAGGGGCCCGGCCACCTCGTCCGCAGCGAGTACGTGAAGGGGGGCGGCGTTCCCTGTCTCATCGCCCTCGGACCGAACGCGAGCCCCGAGACCAAGAAGATCGGCCTCGCCTACGCCAAGGGTATCGGCGGCACCCGCGGCGGAGTCATCGAGACGACGATCGCCGAGGAGACGGAGACCGACCTCTTCGGTGAGCAGGCCGTCCTCTGCGGCGGCGTCTCGGAGCTCATCAAGGCCGGCTTCGACACGCTCGTCGAGGCGGGCTACCAGCCGGAAATGGCCTACTTCGAGTGCCTCCACGAGATGAAGCTGATCGTCGACCTGCTCTACCAGGGCGGCCTGGAATACATGCGGTACAGCGTCTCGAACACGGCGGAGTACGGCGACTACACCCGCGGCAAGCGGATCATCACCGACGAGACCCGCGCGGAGATGAAGAAGATCCTCGAGGAGATCCGCTCCGGGCAGTTCGCCCGCGACTGGATCCTCGAGAACCGGGCCGGGGCCGCGATGTTCAAGGCCACCCGTCGCCGCGAGCGGGAGCACCTGCTCACGAAGACAGGCCGCCAGCTCCGCAAGATGATGAAGTGGATCGAATCGAAGGAGGTCTGATGACCCCCGAGGA
>JBBAVU010000349.1:0-1921 GCA_040397565.1 Pirellulales bacterium
CCGAAGACCACGTTGTCGAGCACGGTGCGGTTGTCGAAGCTCGTGTAGTCCTGGAACACCATGCCCCGGTCGGCCCCCGGGCCTACGACCGGCTTGCCGAGCACGAGCACGTCTCCCGAGGTCGGCGGGTGCTGGGGCTCGAGCCCCGCCACGAGCCGGAGCACCGTGCTCTTGCCGCAGCCGCTCGGGCCGAGGAACGCCGAAAACTCCCCGTGGTCGGGCAGGTCGGGAATCGAGAAGTTGATGTTCTCGATCGCGGTGGAGGCGCGATTCGTGCCGGCGCCGTACACCTTCGTCACCGAGCGGAACTCGACCGCCGGCGGCCTGGCTTCTCCAGTCATGCCGCCGCCTCCCGGCCCGAAAACGGTCGGAGGATCCACTGGCAGGCGGCATGGCCGGCCCGCGGCAGGAAGCCCCGCCCGCCGTAGCGATACGGGAAGAGATCCGACTGCAGCCACCACAGCAGCCGGTCGATCCCGTAGGCGACCAGCGGGATGATCACGAGCACGAGCAGGATCGGCTCCCGCTCGCCCCGCCGCTGGGAGACGTTGATGAGGTCGCCGAGGCCGCCCGTCGCGCTCCCGAACTTCACGAGCTCCGCGAGCATGACGTAGCCGAAGGCGAGCCCGAAGAGCAGCCGCAGCGAGTTGAAGATCGCGGGCGCCGCGAGCGGCGCGAGCACCTTCAGGATGATCTGCATCCGGCTCGCCCCGAGCGTCAACGCGGTGTCGACGTACCGCTGCGGTACTTCCAGCACGGCGGCCGTCGTGTCGCTCAGGATGAACGCCACGCTCGCGATGAAGAGGAACATGATCTTCTGGAACTCGCCGATCCCGAAGAGGAAGAAGGTCAGCGGGATGAGGGCCGCCACGGGGATGTTGCGGCCGAAGACCGCCAGCGGCGCCAGAAACGCCCGCACCGCCGGGAAGCAGGCGGCGAGCACCCCGAGCGGAACGCCCACCGCCACCGACAGGCCGAAGCCGAGGCAGACCCGCCCGAGCGTCACGAGCGTGTTGGCGACGAGCCGCCGCTCGCCGACCACCCGCGGCAGCTCCCGCGCGGTCTCGAGGGGGCTCGGGAGCGTGGCCGGGCTGACGAGCCGGCTCTCCGACTCGCCGGCAGTGGCGAAGAACCAGATCGCGCCGACGGCGGCCAGGCAGGTCGCGCCCCAGAAGAGCCTTTCCGCGAGGCCGACCTCGCCCCGGAGACGAACCGGCGCGGCCGCAGGCGAACCCGGCGAAGCCGCCATGGAATCCGGCGCGGCCGCCGGGAGCGGTCCTTGCCCGTTCGGCTCGACCACGGCAGCCTCACTCCTTCTCCGCGGAGTAGACCTTGATCTCCACGCGGCGGTTGATCGCGTGGTTGTCGGGATGCTCCGGGTCCGCCGGCCGGTCCCAGCCGAGGCCGTCCACGGCGAAGCGGCCGTCGTCGAAGTCGAACTTCTCGACGATGGCCTCCTTCACGGAAGACGCCCGCTGCTGCGAGAGCTCGCGGACCATCGCGGCGGGGACCTGCCCCTTCATCGAGCCGTCGGTGTGCCCCTCGATCACGATCCGCGCGGCGCCGAACTGCTTGGCGAGCGTGGCCACCTCGTCGAGCACCATGTCCACGCTCGGGTCGTAGAGCTCCTCGACGTCCTTGCCGTCGATCCGACGGGTGATCTTCTTCCGCAGGTCCCAGCTGTTCGGGAAGAAGTGGATCACGACCGTGTTCGTGAGGATCTCCTCGTTCTCCGCGCGGATCTGCGAAAGGGTCTTCGGCGGGAGGGCCTTCGTGTACTCGTCCTTCGTCTCGGCGTACTTCGGCTCCTTGCCGAGCTTCTGGATGATCGAGAAGTCCATCACCTGGTCGAACGGCACCGGCGGGTTCGAGATCGCGCCGATCCGGCGGTAGAGGTAGTAGGCCTGCTTCCAGATACGCT
>JBBAVU010000350.1:0-1918 GCA_040397565.1 Pirellulales bacterium
CCGCCGCGGATGCTCTCGTTCGTCGAGCGGGCAAGGCTCGCCGGGATCACGATCGATTCGACGCCAACGCCGGCTCGGGCCCCGGGCCCGCTCAAGCCACTGCCAGACCGAAGACCGAGGGCGTTCGACGCTCGCGCCCTTCTTGAACGCACGCTTCTCCAGGGAGATCTCTGATGGGTTACCTCATGTTCTTTCTCGCGGCCGTCGCGGCCTGCCTGCTCTGGTCGGCCACCTTTGTGGCAGCCGCGGCCCGCACGGAGCGGACATGGCTCCGCCGGCTGCTCGTGGCGGTCGCGATCGCGGCGCCGCTCGCCCTGCTGCCGCTCGTGCTCCTGACCGGCTCCCTCGAAATCGTCATGCGGCCGCAGCTTTCGACCCGATGGTTTCCCCCGACGCTCACGGCGTTTCTGTCGGCGGTCGTCGGCGGCGTCTGGATCGCGGCCGCGGGCCTCTCCATCGGGCGGTTCACGGGCGACCGCGTCGCAGCCCGCTGGCCGGTGATCGGCCTCGCCGGCCTCTTCGTCGCGGCGAAGCTCGTGACGGTGGGCATCCTGCTCATCCTCGAAAACGCCGTCGCCGCGCAGGCTCCCTACCTGCGGATCGAGGCGGCCCAGCTCATGCAGGCGAACCTGCCGCCCGTCGTTTCCGATGCCGACAACGCCGCGACGCTCTACACGACCGCGTTCGCCGCGCTCGAAGCTGATCCGGCACGGAAGCTCGAAGACGGCCCGCTCTCGTCTAAGACCATCGACCCATCTTCCGAAGCGGCGGCGGAACTGCTCGCACGGCAGGCGAACACGATCGACGTGCTCCGCCGGGCGGCCGACCGCGAGGGCTGCCGGTTCGCGCGAGACTGGACACGGCCGTCGCTCGACATGATTCTGCCGCATCTCGGCTCCATTCGCGTGGCCGCGCGGCTCATGGCCCTTTCCGCCAGGCGACTCGCCGCGGCTGGAGAGATGGAGGCGGCTCTCGGCGACGTGACTGCGATCCACCGCATGGCGCGGCACGTCGGCAGCGAGCCAATCTTGGTCTCGGTGCTCGTCGGGGCCGCCATCGACCAGATCGCCGAAGAGACGCTCTGCACGATCCTGCCCGCACTCGAGAAGTCCGACCTCCCGCTGCTCGACCGACCGGAGCTTCGCAACCTGCTCGACGAGACTCCGTCGCTGCAAGCTGCCGCCTTCGGTGAAGAGGCACACGCCCTCTCGACGTACGCCGACATGGCGGCAGATTCGACCACTTGGGCGTCGTGGTGCCGGTCTACGGAGGATGTGTGTCCGTCGTTGGTCCCGCGGATTGGAACCGTCTACCGGAGCTTCCTGCTGCCTTCGGAGATCTCGGGCTATCGGGAGATCCTGCACCGCTACCAAGATCTGGCTTCGAAGAACGAGACCTACGCCAAGACCAGGGACGAGGCTGCCGCGATCGAGGCGTCGCTCATGAACCGCACTCCCGGCTTGATGGTCAGCGCGATGGTGCCGGCGATTTCAGCGGTGTTCAAGAGCCAGTTCAAAGCGAAGGCTCGGAAACTCGCCTTGGCTGCGGTCGTCGAGGCGACCCGCAAGCGGCTCGAAACAGGCTCGCTGCCCGAGGTGCTACCCTCCATGCCCCGCGATCCGTTCACCGAGGCGAAGCTTCTCATGTGGAAACAGGCCGACGGCCGGCTCACGGTCTATTCCGTCGGCCCCGACGGCGAGGACGACGGCGGCCCGCCCGCTCCGGGCGTCGAAACGCCCGAGGGCAACGACGACGTCGGCCTCTCGATCGCGCTTTGACTCGCGATCAGCCGTCGAATTCCGGCCCGCCTCTCGACGCACACACCCATGCTGAACGGCTCTGCTGCCGTCCCGACTGCTTCGCGTCAGCTCACGGCGACGTCGGCCAACGGCCGCGGCTCCGCGCGGGCCGCGGGGGG
>JBBAVU010000351.1:0-1900 GCA_040397565.1 Pirellulales bacterium
CACTTTCCGGAGGATCCGCACAAGACCGGGCAGGACGTCACCGACCTGCGGGCTTCGATCATGCGGATCGACGTCGATCATCCAACACGCGGCCGCGGCTATTCCATCCCGGCCGACAATCCTCTCATGAACGTGCCCGGAGCCCGTGGTGAGATCTGGTCCTTCGGCCACCGCAACCCATGGAAGATGAGCTTCGACCGCCAGACGGGCGACCTCTGGGCGGGCGACGTCGGCCTCGAGGTGTGGGAACTCGTCTGCCGCGTGAAGCCCGGCGACAACTACGGCTGGAGCCTCGTCGAGGGGAGCAACCCGATCCATCCCGAATGGTCGCCGGGGCCGTCGCCGGTTGTGAAGGCCTGGTGCGAGGTGCCGCACACGGCTGGGGCGTCGATCACCGGCGGCTACGTCTATCGCGGCAAGAAGTTTCCCGAGCTCGCTGGCCGCTATGTCTTTGGCGACTGGGTGACCCGGCGGGTGTGGAGCATCGGCATCGGCGGTGACGGGCCGGGGCCGCTCGTGGACCTCGTCGCGCCCACGATCCGAGTGATCGCCTTTGCCGAGGATCGCGACGGCGAGCTCTTCATCCTCGACTACGACGATGGCTCGATCCACGAGCTTGTGCCGAACGACGCGGTGGCCGATGCGGGGGCATTTCCGAAGCAGCTGTCGGAGACTGGCCTCTTCGCCGATGCGGCAACGCAGAAGCCGATGCCCGGCGTCACGCCCTTCACGATCGCGGCCGAGGCCTGGGCCGACCACGCCACGTCGCGGCGGCTCATCGGACTCCCTGGCACTGGCAGCGTGCGACTCCTTCCCGGCAAGCTGCCCGTAGAGGGATCGATGTTCTCCCACGGTCTCGGCTTTCCAGCGGGCACGGTGCTCGCCAAGACGTTTTCGATCGAGATGCGGGCGGGCGATCCCGAGAGCGAGCGGAAACTCGAAACGCAACTGCTCCACTTCGACGGCCGCCACTGGCATGGCTACTCGTACGCCTGGAACGAGGCGGGCACCGACGCCGAACTCGTGCCGGCCGAGGGGAGGAGCCTCCCGCTGTTGATCGCCGATCCGTTGGCGCCGGGCGGCACTCGCACGCAAGACTGGCGGTTCCTCGGCCGAAGCGAATGCCAGCGATGCCACAACGAGTGGGCCGGAACGACGCTCGCCTTCAATGTCGAGCAGCTCAATCGCGACGTGCCGGCCGCGGATGGCGGCAGGGTGAACCAGCTGCGAAAGTTCCGCGAGGTCGGTCTCCTGCAAGACGTCGTCATCGAGCCGGAACTCAGCCGCGATCCGTGCCCGACGAGCCGGTGGCCCGGGCCGGAGGACGAGCTTCCGAGGTTGGTTGATCCGCACGACCGTTCCGCCCCGCTCGACCCGCGGGCGAGGGCCTATCTCCACGTCAACTGCGGTGGTTGCCACCGGTTCGGCGGCGGCAGCGTGCCGCACGTCCACTTGAACTTCGAGATGGCAACCACGGATCTCGAGGTGGTCGGCATGCGTCCAACGCGGGGCGACTTCACCATCCCCGATGCCCGCGTGATCGTTCCGGGCGAGCCCCACCGTTCGACGCTCTGGTATCGGATGGCCACGACCGGCCCCGGGCGGATGCCGCACATCGGCGCCGAACTCGTCGACGAGGAGGGGCTGAAGGTCATCCGTGAATGGATTGCGTCGCTATCCATCGATTCATCCAGTCATCGGCTCGTGTCCGCGCTCGTCCCTCTCGACGAGCTGGCCGAGGTCGCCGAACTGCTCGGCTCGCCGATGACCGCGGCAGCAGTCGCCGATGCGGTGGCCGACGACCGGCTCCCCGCCGCGACCCGAGAACTGGTGCTCGATGCCGCCGCGATCGCCGATCCGGTGGTGGTGGGCCTCTTCGAACGGTTCCTGCCGCCGAAGA
>JBBAVU010000352.1:0-1873 GCA_040397565.1 Pirellulales bacterium
GCGAAGATGGCGATCCTCGTCGTGGGCGACTGGGACGAGATCGCCCCCGGCGACCTGGAGAAACGGGCCAGCATGGAGGGATTCTTCGGTGGCAAGGTGAAGCACCTGCCGCTCCGCGACCCCCTCACGCTCGAGCCGCTGCCCGGCGAAACCTTTTCTCCCAGCGGTCGTTGAAGGCTCTTGTACCCCTTTTCAGGAGCCAAACGCCATGAAACACGTCCCCTGGATTCCCCTGTCGGCCGCTTCGGCCCTTGCCGTCGGCCTCGTCGCCTTCGCCCTCGCATCGTCCGCCACGGCCGAGCCGGATATCGGGCCCCCGCCCGCGGCCCCGTCTGGGCCGCCGCCGCAGGACGGGCCCCGGCCTCCGCATGGTCCCCACCGCCCTCCCCACGACCCGCTCCGCCGGGCGCTCGACGCCGACGGTGACCACGTGATCTCGAGCGAGGAGATGATGAACGCTCCGAGCACCCTCAAGTCGCTCGACAGGAACGGCGACGGCAAGCTCGATCACGAGGAGTTGCGGCCACCGATGCCTCCCGGGATGCACCGCCGCCCCGGGCCGCCCGAGGGTCGTCGCGGACCGCCGCCGGAGGGTTCCGAAGGTCGCGGTGATTTTCGCGGTCCGCCAGGGCCGGACGGTCCGCGGCCGGAAGGCCCGAGGCCGGAGATGTTCGTCGACCGGCTCATGGAGTTCGACGCGGACTCCGACGGCAAGCTCGATCGCTCGGAGCTCATGGCGGCCGCGGAGAAGATGGCCGCGAATCGGCGGGAACACATGGAGAAGATGGGCCGGTGGATGGGCGAGCGTCGGCAGCCCGCTCCACCTGCGCCGTAACGGCAGGCACGGCGCGGAAAAGTCCTCGGGGCTTCCGGCCGCGGGTCGAGGCTGGCATGATCGGTGGATGGATTCCGCCGAGTTCCAGATGCCGCCGCGGCCCGCCGAGGGCCACGCCCTCGCCGTGGCGGTCGAGGAATTGCCGGGGCTTGCAGGCGGTAGCCCGTCGGGCCTGCGGATCATCGCCACCACCGTCGGCCGGGCGCAGGCGGCGCGGTCGCTGGCCGTGGAGCGGCCAGACGCGAAGGTCGTCTGCTGGTTTCTCGACCGCTACCAGCTCGAGCGTGCGGCCGAGACCGTCGCCGGGACGGCGGCCGCCCCCTCGCTCGTCTGTGGCCCCGACTTGCCGCCCGGCCCCTGGGATCTCGCGGTCGTGCCGCTTTCGAAGGACGGCGAGGCCGAGCTCTCCCGCGAGATCCTCCAGTCGGCGCTCGTGAACCTACGAGTCGGCGGCAGGCTCGTGGCGGCGATCGACAACCCGCGGGATACCTGGCTCCGCGAGCAGCTGGCCGACTCGGGCGAACGGGTCCGGGTCAGGCCGTCGACGGAGGCGAAGGCCGAGACGGTCGCCTACGTCGTCGAGAAGACGCGAGAGCCGGCCAAGATCCGAGACTTCTCCTGCGAGATCGTGTTTCGTGACCGCGAGCGGCTCCTGAAGGCGTTCACGCGGCCGGGCGTATTCGCCCACCGGCGGATCGATCCAGGCGCGCGGCACCTGCTCAACGCGGTCGATCTCGCACCGGAGATACGGGTGCTCGACATCGGCTGCGGCTCGGGCTGCGTCGCGATCGGGATGGCGGCGCGGGACCCGACCGTGAGGGTGCACGCCTTCGACTCGTCCGCCCGCGCGGTGGAGTGCACCCGCCGCGGCGCCGCAGCCAACGATCTCGCGAACGTGAGCGTTTCGCTCGAGGCGGCAGGCGAGGTGCCCGACCCGGGCGAGTGGGACCTCGCGCTTGCCAACCCGCCCTACTACGCCGACTTCCGGATCGCCGAGGCGTTCGTCGATTCGGCCTGGCGGGCGCTCGCACCGGGCGG
>JBBAVU010000353.1:0-1869 GCA_040397565.1 Pirellulales bacterium
GCCCGATCGACGTCTCGTTCGGTCCGGACGGCGCGATGTACGTCCTCGACTTCTACACCCCGGTCGTCGCGCACAACGACACCCGCGGCCCGATGCACAGCAAGTCCGGCGCTTCCGTGCGTCCGGACCGCGAGCACTACTTCGGCCGCATCTATCGTATCCAACACGAAGCCGCGAAGGGCTCTGCGATTCCCGACCTGTCCAAGGCCGACGTCGCCGGACTCGTCGTCGCGTTCGATCACCCGAACAAGGTCGTCCGTTTCAACGCCCTCCGCGTCCTCATGGACAAAGACGCTGGCCTGCTCGCCTCCGCCATCGGGCCGCTCGTGACCATGGTGCGCAGCGAAGCCAAGGCCGAAGCCCGCATCGCGGCCCTCTGGGCCCTCCAGCGTCTCGATCGTCTCGAGGACGGCCTCCTGCAGGCCCTTTGCGCCGATGCGGATGCCGCCGTCCGCAAGAACGCATTCCTCGTGGCCGAGGCCGCGCACAGCAAGATTCCGGCCGCGGTCTACGCCAAGGCCTTGCAGGATTCTGAACCGCGCGTCCGCTTGGCCGCCCTGCGCGCCATGGGCTCCGCGCCGCTCGAAGCTTCTGCCGGCGCGCTGCTGCTCTCCGCCCAGGCCAGCCTGACCGATGATTGGTCCAAGGCCGCCGCCACCGCCGCCGCCGCCGCCAATCCCGGCCCCGTGCTCGCCGGTATCCTCGCTGGTCCGGCCGACGCCAATGGTGCCGACTTCGCCCGCACGCTGGCCGCCTCCTTGACTGGTGACGACGCTGTCGCCGTCCTCGCCGCCGCCGCCAAATCCGCCAACAAGCCGGTGGTCACGGCCGTCCTGCGTGAACTGTCTGCTCGTCGCGTGGCCGCTCCGGCCGTACTCGACGCGGCCCGTCAGTCTCTGCGCACGCTGATCGCCGACCCAGATGAAGCCGTCGGTTCCTCCGCCGCCGCCGTCGCCGCGTTTTGGTTTACCGACGGTACCGTGAAGGCCGAACTCGCCGCCGCCGCGGTCCGTCTGCTGCCCGTGCTGGCCGACGCGAAGGCCTCGACCGATGCCCAGGTCGCCGCCGTACGCGTTCTCGTACAGCTGCGCGACGTCGCCCCGGAAGTCCGTCCGGCCCTCGCCCAGGCTCTGACCGGCTCCAACGAAGCCGTCGCCGTCGCTACCGCCGGCGCCCTCGCCGCCAGCGGCGATGCTTCCGTCGGCAAGCTGCTTTACGCCGCCTTCCCGAAATCCGCCGGCGCTTACCGCGCCACCTTGTTCTCCGCGCTCGTCGGTCGGGCCGAGTGGGCCGCACTGGTGCTGGACGCCCTCGAAGCCAAGTCGCTTTCCGCGATGCAGCTCGGACCCATGCAGGTCTCCCAGCTCGTGCGTCACCCGGACGAAGCCGTGGCCAAGCGCGCCGCCACCGTCCTGGCCAAGCTGAACGCTGGGAGCAGCCCGGCCAAGGATGACATCGTCTCGAAGCTCCGCTCCGAGGTCGAGAAGCCCGGCGACGCCGTCAAGGGCAAGGAGCTCTTCGTGGCCGTCTGCCAGACCTGCCATAAGGTCGGCAACGTCGGCAACGACTTCGGTCCGAACCTGCAGGGCATCGGCTCGCACCCGCCCGCCGAGATGCTCGTGCACATCGTCGACCCGAACCGCATGGTCGACGACGAGCACCGCACCTGGAACTTCAAGATGAAGGACGGCACCCAGTACTCGGCCCTCATCGGCAGCGAGAATCCGACCTTCGTTAAGCTCAAGCTGCCGGCCGGCCAGACGGCCGAGCTCAAGGTGGCCGACATCATCAGCCGCGAACGCAGCCCCAACTCCCTCATGCCCGAAGGCTTCGAATCGCTCGGCGCCGAAGGCCTGCGCAACGTCATCG
>JBBAVU010000354.1:0-1851 GCA_040397565.1 Pirellulales bacterium
TGGTCCATCGTGTAGGCCGACCGCTGGTCCTGCCCGAGGGCATCCACGAACAGCCCGTCTAGCTTGTCGAGCAGGTAGTACTGGCCGTAGTAACTCGTCACCGGCAGCAGGTCCGGGTGCTGGGCCGACGACATCCGGAACGCCGCCGCGATGAAGCCGGGCGTGTACGACGCGCTCGTCCAGGCGAAGCCGGGATGGACGTTCGCATACCGCCACCGCTCCTTGCCGTCGGGGCCGTACTTCGCGATCCGGGCGCCCGAACCCTGCGCTCGCTCGCCGCGGGCCAGCAGGCCGCCCGAGAGCATGGCATAGGTCGAGCCATCGGCATCGCCGCAGACGCCGCTGAACGCGCCCCCCTCGTCGTCGTGTGCCACGAGCTTGACCGCGTCGGCGTAATGCAGCTCGCCTTTGGGTCCGAAGCCCAGGAAGTCGAGTCGCACGATGTCGAACGGCTGGGTTCTCCGGCCGGGGGCGGTGGGCTCCAGCCACGTGTCGCCGCGGTACGAGATGAGGTTCATGCGGTCGTCGATCGCGACCTGGCGGCCGGTGGCGATCAGCGAGAAGCAGGGCGTTCGTTCGTCGTCCTGCACCCGGCCGTCGTTGTTGGCATCGAGCCAGTCGAAGGCCGCCTTCTGATCCTTCCCCTTGCCGCTCGCCGGGGTGTGGGCCATCCGCGGCACCCATGCGCCCTTCACCTCTTCGTAGATCGCGACGGCGGATGACATGAATCCATTCACGAGCATGAACGTGCGGCCGTCGCGAACCACGACCGTGCCGCCGGAGTGATAATCGGCCTCCGGTAGCTGGACGCCGTTCTCCTCCCGCGTCCGCAGGATCGTGCCGTCGGCCCGCCAGGTGCCCGCGTCGTAGTCGACGCGATAGCGGGCGTTGTAGGCGTAAAACTTTTCCGGGCTTCCGGGGTCGAAGTAGCCGCCGGTGGAATACGGGTGCGAGCCGTAGAAATCCTTGAACAACGTGCCGTCGGCGTTCCAGGCGGAATACCGCTTCGGGTAGCGGTCGTCCTCCGCCACCCACAGTCGGCCGTTTTTGTCCACCGCGATCGCGTAGGGGTTGAGCATCCCGGCAGGATCGAAGGCGTTCATCGCCGGTCGACCACCCTGCTTGCCGAACTTCTGCATGACCTTGCCGGTGGGGTCGAGCTTCCAGACCTGCATCGTCCTGCCCTGGAGCGAAACGTAGACGTTCCCGGCCGCGTCGCAGGCGAGCATCTTCGGCTCGTCGAGATCCTTCGCGATCGGCGTGAAGCTGCCCGCCTTGGGATCCACCCTGCCGACGGCGTTTTCGCTCACCGCATAGACCGTGCCCTTGGCATCCACGGCCAAGCCGCCGGTGATCGGAACGGGCGTGACCACCTCGCCCTTCTGCTGGCCGCTTGCGCTGTCGACGAGAAAGAGCTTCGCGTCGCCGTTGGCCGTGACGAGCGTCTGGTCGTCGAGGGCGGCGAGGCCGCGGTTGACCGGAACTTTCGCGTTCGGCCTGCCGTCGGCGAAGGGCGACAGCTGCCCGTCGGAGAGCCGGAACTTCGTGAGCGTGCCGTTGTTGCCGAAGTAGCCGAAGCCGTTCCGCAGCGTCAGCGAGAGGCCCGTCGCCGTCGTCTGCCAGATTTTCTTCCCTTCGAGATCGGTGCCGATCGCCGGCTTCTGGGCCTCGGCGTTGCCCGTGCCGAGCACGACGCGGTCGCCCTCGGTCGCCACGAAGGTCGGCGCCCAGTAGTCGCCCGCCCAGCCGCCGGTGCCATCCTCGGTCTGCCACGGCGGCGTGCCGCTCGTGCCGACGTCGCAGACGAACTTCTGCCCGATGCCGTCGTGCGTGAGGATCTTCGCCTCGTAG
>JBBAVU010000355.1:0-1821 GCA_040397565.1 Pirellulales bacterium
CCGACCGTGACGAATCCCGAGATCGCCGCCGTCTTCGAGCGGGTCGCCGACCTGCTCGAGTTTCAGGGTGAGAATCCCTTCCGGGTGCGGGCCTACCGCCAGGCGGCGCGGCGGATCGACGGGATGGTGGAGTCGCTCGCGTCGATCCGGCAGGATCCGGAGCGGAAGCTGACCGACCTCGAGGGAATCGGTGCCGACCTCGCGTCCAAGATCGCGACGCTGCTGGACACCGGCGGCCTACCGCTGCTCGACGAGCTCGCCGCGGCGGTGCCTGCGGCCGCCTTCGCGATCATGCGGGTGCCGGGGCTCGGCCCCAAGAAGGCGAAGCTGCTCGTGGAAGGCCTGCGGATCGATTCACTCGACGCGCTCGAGGCGGCCTGCCGCGAGGGACGAGTGCGGGACATCAAGGGATTCGGCGAGAAGACCGAGGCAGCGATCCTCGAGAACATCGCGTTCGCGAAGAGCCCCGAGCACGAGCGGCTGCTCTGGTGCGACGCGGAGACGATCGCCGACGCCGCGATCGCCCACCTGAAGGTCGATCCGGGCTGCCGGAAGATCGAGTCCGCGGGGAGCCTGCGTCGCGGCCGGCAGACGGTCGGCGATCTCGACATCGTCGTGGTGGCCGACGACGCCTCGGCGATCATGGACCAGCTCGCCGCCTGGGAGGGGACGACTGCGGTGCTCCTCCGCGGGGAGACGAAGATGAGTGTTCGCGGACCGCAGGACGTCCAGATCGATCTACGCGTCGTCCCCCCGGGCTCGTTCGGCGCCGCCCTCCAGTACTTCACCGGGTCGAAGGAACACAACGTCCAGCTGCGTTCGCGGGCACGCGACCGCGGGCTCACGATGAACGAGTACGGCGTGTTCGAACTCGACAAGAAGGGGGAGCCCCGCCGCTCGCCCGTGGCGGGCGACACCGAGGAAGGCGTCTACGAGGCGGTGGGGCTTCCCTGGATCCCGCCGGAGCTTCGCGAGGGCCGCGGCGAGATCGCGATCGCCGAGCGGGGCGAGCTTCCGGATATCGTCTCAGTCCGCGACATCCGCGGCGACCTGCACATGCACACGACGGCAACGGACGGTGAGAACACACTCGCGGAGATGGCCCGCGCAGCGATCGAACGCGGACTCTCCTACATCGCGATCACGGATCACGGCAAGCGGGTGACGATGGCCGGCGGGCTCGACCGCAAGCGGCTTCTGGCACAGTGGGATCAGATCGACCGGTTCAACGAGTCGCTGCAGACCGCCGCGTGCGCCGACGGCTGCAAACACCCGAAGCTCGTCGTGCTCAAGGGGATCGAGGTCGACATGCTCGAGAAAGGAGGCCTCGATCTTCCAGACGAGGTACTCGCGCGGGCCGACTGGGTCGTGGCGAGCCTGCACTACGGCCAGAACCAGCCCCGCGACCGCATCACGGCGAGGATCCTCGAGGCGATCGAGAATCCGTACGTGAGCGTCATCGGTCATCCGACGGGCCGGCTCATCAACCGCAGGCCGGCCTACGACGTCGACATCGAACGGGTTATCGACGCGGCGGCCCGCACCGGCACGTTCCTCGAGATCAACGCCAACCCAATCAGGCTCGACCTCGACGACGTCCACGCCGCCGCCGCGAGGCTCGCGGGCGTGAAGATCGTGATCTCCACCGACGCCCACTCCACCCGCGGCTTCGACGTGCTCCGCTACGGCGTCCTCCAGGCCCGCCGAGCGGGCCTCACGGCCGACGACGTCGCCAACACGCGGACCCTCGCCGGCCTCCGCAAGCTCCTCGCCGCGGCCCCGAAGCGAAAGTCCTCCACGAAAGCGTGAAGTCCAGCGTGC
>JBBAVU010000356.1:0-1806 GCA_040397565.1 Pirellulales bacterium
CGTCGAAGTCGGCCTCCGCCTGCTCGACGGTCGGCTGACGCTGACCGTTGAGGAACGCCACTTCCATCGTCGGCAGATCGGCGGGATCGGCACACAGCCACCACGTCGACGTGGAGGTGAGGTAGGCCGATTCGACGATCGAGAACTTGCCGGCGAGTACGTTCGCCTGCGGCTCCAGCACCTTCGACGAGGTCGACCCGAGGCTCGACGCGAGAAGCGTGTTGCCGGTCTGAATCTTGTTCGCCGTGATGCCGAGAGCCTTGGGAACGAGCAGAATCTGCGGAGTCACACCGAGCGGGTTGCCGTCGGGATCGGTGAGCGATCCGTAGGCCGTGTAGGCCGTCTCCAGAGAGCCGACCGCGAGAGCGTTTCCGCTGCCGGCGGTGGCCGCCTGGAAGTACGACGAATTGCTCGACTCGAACGTCGTCCAGAACACGGAGTTAAACTTCAGAGCAGCACCGCGGCCGAGACGCTGCGGCACCTGCGTCAGCGCGCCGAGATCATCGTTGATGATGTCTTGGCGCGTGATGCTGGACATGCGGCCGTAGGTCTTGGCCTGGATCGTGCGGGTTGCGTCGCTCGCATCCGCACTCTTGAGCTTCCCGTCGTTGCCGACCTCGTCGAAGACAAAGCCGCCGTCCAGCCGGACGCCGGTGTACGTCTTGAAGTCGTTCACCGGACGAGTGGTGGAGATCAGATCCCACACCGACTCGATGGCATTGAATCCGTTCAGCAGGCTCTTGCCGTAGGTCGCGGCAAGGATGTTGCTGATGTTGTGGGTGGCGAATGCCGCCCGGAGGACTTGGCGGAGATTCTCCGCGGTCACCCGGTGGCTTCCGCCGTCGTACCCGTTGCGGCGAGCGGCCGCCACGAGCACGTCGTGGATCCCGACCGAACGCGACCGCTTTTGGGCGGCCTCGAGCACCGGCTCCGGTGCGGTCTTCTCGACGCCACGGATGCCGCCCGCCATGAGCATGGCGGTGACGGTCACATGGTCCTCGTCGACCACCGGCTGTGACGGAACGTGGATCACCGGACCACGCGACGCACGGACTGCGGCGAGCATCTCCGCCTTTACCTCCGCGATCGCCTGCGCCTTGATCGCCTGCACGTCGACCGTCGGAGCCGAGGACGACATGTCCTTCGGACCCGTTGGCATGTTGTCGCCGCTCTGCACGTCCGACGGCCCGGTCGGCATGGGATCGACCGCCTTCGCCTCATCGCTCATGGGAGACTCCCCCGCTTTCGCGGTGATGGTGACGGCCGTTGCTGCGTCGGCCCCAAGGGTGACGAACGAGCACTCCCGCAGCGCGGAGCGCGATACGACACAGACAGGACCGGAGAAGGTCTGCCCGTTGACGGTGACGGTGTCGCCGGATGGAACGAGGTACGTCTCGTCCACGTCAGCGCCGACCGAGGCTTGCCACTGGTAGCCCTTGTCGCCGAGGGTCACGACCTGCGAGGCCGCCTCCGTCTCGGCGAGGATCGAGCCATCGACGTAGAGGCGGCTGCCGTCAGACCGCGGCACGGCCTGGCCGAGCACGGCTTCGAGCGAGTAGTCGTGGCCGAAGACGATCGGCAGCGTGCCGGGGATCGACATGCCGGCCAGGTCGATCACGACCGGATCGCGGGTCCACGACTGGCGGATGATTCCGCCGGTGTAGCCAACCATCGAAAACCGCGGGATCCGCGGCGACTGCATCCCCTCTTCGCCGTCGTCGGCACGGAGGAACGACACGAAAGCCTGTAGGCGGAGTGCGTCACTCATCGTCACCTCCACGCGATGCGTTCACCGGCTCCGCTTGC
>JBBAVU010000357.1:0-1800 GCA_040397565.1 Pirellulales bacterium
GGATCTCGGGGTAGGAGGCGATCGCCTCCTTCGACTCGCTCGTGAACGGCACCCAGACGCTCGCCATGTGGACCATCACCGTCACCGGCCCGCTCGGCAGGTTGCCGCGGGACTGCGACAGGCCGTAGGACCGCCAGTTCGTGCCGAGGATCGTCTGCGTCACGGCGCAGGCGCCGTGCTGGAACTGCAGCGGCACCCGGTTGGCGTACCGCAGCACGGTCATGTTCTGCCCCTCGTCGAGATTGACGTGCTGCATCGCCGTGTGGAGGCTCGCGAGGGCGTCTTTCTTCATCTTCGACGGGGACTGGCGGCTCGTGAGCTCGGCCTCCTCGAGGATCTTCTCGGCCGCCTCGCCGCCGAGGCCGGCGAACGTCGTCACGAGGAACTGCTTCAGGCTGCGGGCGTCGGACTCGCCGGCGAGTTCCGAGAGGGCCTCGAGCGTGATCTTCTGCGCGACCGGCGAGCCGCCGTAGGCGAGCGCGGCCTCGATCACGAACGGGTTGCCGCGGTAGACCGACGGCGGACGGGTCGCGGCGACGAAGAACTCGCCCGGCACGACCTCCTTGAGCCCCGCGAGCAATCGCTGCTCACCGATCGGCACGATGCAGTCGGTGCTCGGCGCCGGGATGCGGGTCTCTTGGAGCGCCTTGTAGAGCGCGTCGGCCTCGCCACGGCCGATCTTCGCGGCGGTCGCGCGGGTCGAGAGCTTCGCCGTGTCGCAGACCTTCTTCGCGATCGTGTGCGAGACGCGGGAGAAGGAGCCCGTGAGGAACTGCGAGAGCGTGAGCCGCGGATGCTCCTGGAGGAGCGTGACGAGCCGGCCGAGCTCGACACCGTAGGGATGCGGCTTGATCTCCTTCGGCTCGGGAGGAAGGTCCTCGTGTGAACGCTCGAGAATCCGCTCGTTGCCGTCGGGCCCCTGGTAGTGGAACCGCGCGTGCGGGTTGGCGATCGCCGTCTGCTCGAGATACTCCTCGACGCTGCCGCGGCCGCGCTGGTGCTTCGACTCGAGCTCGATCGTCACCCGCGTGCCATGGGCGACGGTCTCCCCCTTGTCGTTCGCGGCGACCCACTCGATGCCGTGCTTCCGCATGAGCTCGTCGCCGTTCTTGCCGGGCGGGATGTCGACCCCCTCCCCCTTGCCGTTGAGGATCTCCGGCTGGTTGGTCTTCGTGTCGATTCGGAGCTCGTAGTAGTGGGCCGGATCCTTGGCCGACGTCTTCGAGATGATCTTCACGGGCTTGCCGGTCGTCAGCACGCCGTACATGCCCGCCGCCGAGATGCCGATCCCCTGCTGGCCGCGGCTCATGCGGAGCCGATGGAACTTCGAACCGTAGAGCAGCTTCCCGAAGATGAGCGGGATCTGCTTCCGCACGATGCCGGGGCCGTTGTCCTGGACGCCGACGCGATGGCGGCCCGGCTCGGTCTCCTCGATGTGGACCCAGACCTCGGGCAGGATGCCCGCCTCCTCGCAGGCGTCGAGCGCGTTGTCGACCGCCTCCTTCACGGTCGTCAGGAGCGCCTTCCGCGGCGAGTCGAATCCGAGCAGGTGGCGGTTCTTCGCGAAGAACTCGCTTACGGAGATGTCACGCTGGCCGGCCGCGAGCGACTGGGCGGTGGCCCGCCGCTTCGGCGAGGCCTTCACGGCCGCCGATTCGGCGGGGGGCTCCACGGCCGGTTCGGTGACGGGCCCCGATTCGGGCTTCGCGGCCGCCTTCGCGTCGGTGCGGCGGGTCTTCTTGGGAGGCCTCTTGGTCGCTTGGGCCATGGTGGCTCGGTTTCGCTGGGGTCGGGCAAGGT
>JBBAVU010000358.1:0-1780 GCA_040397565.1 Pirellulales bacterium
GCGACGGCGACTACGACCTCGTCGTCTCCTGCCCCGACAAGCCTTCCAACGGCGTGTGGGTGTTCGAGAACGCGACGGGCGACACTCGGCGAAACCCGATGCCCGTCTTTCGCCCGGGCCGCCGCATCGGCCCCACCGTCAATTATCTCATGCCGAGCTATGTCGACGGCCGGCTGCGTGTGCTCTCGCCCGGCTTCGAATACGACGACCTGCCACGGGCGGGAATCGCACGGCGGAATCCGCTGCCGCTGACGGCGAACTGGTACGTGCCCAAGGGGCCGCAGAAAAAAGGGCCGGGGGTGCGGCATAACCAGTGGCGGCTCGCCGATTTCGACGGCGATGGCATCGAGGATCTCGTCTGTGGCATCGAAGACTGGAGCGACTACGGCTGGGACGACGCCTACGATCAAAGTGGCCGGTGGCAAAACGGCCCGTTGCACGGATTCGTGTTCGTGTTCGCGGGCTTGGCGGATGGCGGCTTCGCCACGAAGCCCGCGCAGGTCGCGGCGGGCGGGCGGCCGGTCGACGTCTTCGGCTGCCCGTCGCCGAACTTCGAAGACTTCGACGGCGACGGCGATCTCGACCTGCTCTGCGGATCGTTCCTCGACCGGTTCGCCTACTTCCGGAATCGCGGTAGCCGCACGAAGCCCGAGTACGAGGCGGGGATCGAACTGCGGGGCGAGGATGGCCGCCCGGTCGCGATGGAACTCGAGATGATCGTGCCGGTGGCGTTCGACTGGAACCGCGACGGGCACATCGATCTGATCGTGGGCGACGAGGATGGCCGCGTCGCCTTCGTCGAGCACACCGGCCGCCTCGCCGACGACGGCACGCCCCTCTTTCGTCCGCCGGCCTACTTCAGGCAGGAGGCCGAGACGCTCAAGTGCGGGGCCCTCGCGACGCCGGTGGGTTTCGACTGGGATGGCGACGGCGACGGCGACATCGTGTCGGGCAACACGGCCGGCTTCATCGAATGGTTCGAGAACCTGAGCGGGCCGGGCGTTGCCAGCCCGCGGTGGGCGGCGCCGCGACGGCTCGAGGCCGGTGGCCGGCCGTTTCGGGTGATGGCCGGGCCCCACGGCAGCATCCAGGGGCCGGCCGAGGCGAAGTGGGGCTACACGACCTTCAGCGTCGCCGACTGGAACGGCGACGGCCTGCCCGACATCGTGCTCAACAGCATCCTTGGCGACGTCGAGTGGCTGGAGAACGTCGGCACCCGCACGCAGCCGCGACTGGCCGAGTCGAAGCCCGTGGAGGTGTCGTGGGAAGGAGAGCCTCCGGACCTCGCCTGGGGCTGGCGGCGTCCGGAGGGGCGGCAACTGCTCACACAGTGGCGAACGACGCCGCTCGTGCACGACTTCAACGGCGACGGCCTGGCCGATCTCGCCATGCTCGACCACGAGGGCTACCTCGCCTACTTCGAGCGGGCTCGCCGCGACGGCGTGATCGTGCTCCTGCCGCCAAAGCGCTGGTTCCTCGACGAGGCCGGCCAGCCACTGCGGCTCAACGCCAACGAGGCGGGCGGCAGCGGCCGGCGGAAGCTTTGCCTCGTCGATTGGGACGGCGACGGCCGGCTCGACCTGCTCGTCAACTCGAGCAACGCCGACCTCCTGCGGCAGGTGGGCGACGACGACGGCCCTTGGACGTTCGCCAAGGCGGGTCCGCTTGCCAACCGCAACATCGAGGGGCACGACGTGAGCCCGACGGTCGTCGACTTCGACGGCGACGGCGTGCCCGACTTCCTCGGCGGCGCCGAGGACGGCCGGATGTATTTCCTGAA
>JBBAVU010000359.1:0-1779 GCA_040397565.1 Pirellulales bacterium
AACACGCAGCGGGGCCGCTACCGCGAGTTCATGCAGTGCGACTTCGACACGATCGGCACGACGAGCCCGGCGGCCGATCTCGAGATGGTGCTCGTGGTGCACGACCTCCTGCGGGCGATCGGCATCGAGAAGTTCACGATTCGGCTGAACGACCGGCGGCTGCTCGCCGGGCTGCTCGAGTCGCTCGGCCTCGCCGACCGATCGACCGACGTGCTGCGGTCGCTCGACAAGCTCGGCAAGCTCGACACCGCGGGAGTGGTCCGTGAGCTCGTCGCCCACGGCGTCGCCGCCGATGCCGCCGAGAAGCTGCTCGCGGCCGCCTCGCTCTCGGGATCCGCCGCGGGCGTGCTCGAGCAAATCGCCCCGATGGTCGCCGCGAGCGAACGGGGCCGCGCCGGGCTCGAGGCGATCCGAGGAATCGTCGCGGGGAGCCGCGAGGCGGGCATCGCCGAGGGGCGCGTCGTCGTCGATCCGTCGATCGCGCGCGGGCTCGACTACTACACCGGGCTCGTGCTCGAGACGTTCCTCGACGAGTTGCCGACGCTCGGGAGCGTCTGCTCCGGCGGCCGCTACGACAACCTCGCGGGACTCTACACGCGGGAGCCGCTGCCGGGCGTCGGGGCCTCGCTCGGCCTCGACCGCCTCCTCGCCGGACTCGAGGAGCTCGGCCGGCTTTCCGCCCGGGAGACGCCGGCCGAGGTCTTTCTCGTGCACTTCGATGCCGCCCACCTTGGCGACTACCTGCGGATCGCCGCGGCGCTGCGGGCCGCGGGCCTGCCGGTGGAGTTCTTTCCGGAGCCGAAGAAGCTCGGGCAGCAGCTGAAGCTCGCGGCGAAGCGCGGCCACCGGATCGCGGTCGTCGCCGGCTCCGACGAGTTCGCGAAGGGCACCGTCCAGCTGAAGGATCTCGCCGCCCAGACGGCGACCACGGTCGAATGGCGGGGCGACGTCGCCGTGCTCGTCGACGCCGTCCGATCGAAGCTCCAGGTGCTCGGCGGCGGGCACGCGGGCTAGCGGGCCGGAACGCCGAACCCGGTTTTGCCGGGGTGCGTATGATGCAGTGCGGCCACGAGACCCGAATGGGCCGCATGGAGGTTTCCAGATGCCGATCTTCTTCGACCCGAACTATCTTCTCGCCGTCGCCCCCGCGATCCTGCTCGCCTTCTGGGCCCAGTGGCGGGTGAAGTCGAGCTTCGCCGCGGCCGCCCAGCAGCCCGCGCCGCTCTCCGGCGCGGCGGCGGCGAGACACATCCTCGATTCGGCGGGCGCCACCGACGTCCAGATCGAGGAGGTTCCCGGCGAGTTGACCGACCACTACGACCCGCGGGCGAAGGTGCTCCGCCTGTCGCACCACGTCTACGGGTCGCGGTCGCTCGCGGCCGTGGGGATCGCCGCCCACGAGGCCGGCCATGCCCTCCAGGACGCCCAGGGCTACGCGCTCATGACGATCCGCAACGCCGCCGTCGGCGTCGCGCAGATCGGCAGCGGCATCGGGCTCTTCGTGTTCATGATCGGGCTGGGCATGGCGCTGGCGCCCCTGGCGTGGCTCGGCATTGCGCTCTTCGCCGGGACGGTCTTCTTCCAGCTCGTGAACCTTCCGGTCGAATTCGACGCGAGCAACCGTGCCAAGGCGCAGCTCGTCGAACTGGGCATCGTGCCGACGGCGGAAATGTCGTACGTGAACAACGTGCTCAACGCGGCCGCGTGGACCTACGTCGCCGGCACGCTCCAGAGCCTGCTCACGTTGCTGTACTACGCGAGCTTCATCAGCGGCCGCAG
>JBBAVU010000360.1:0-1767 GCA_040397565.1 Pirellulales bacterium
GGGGAGGCGGGCGACGTCGCCGCCCCGCGCGAGCATCCGCTGGCCGCTTGCGCCGACGAGGAACGCACGGAGCCGGTCCTTCCAGGTCCGCCGCGCAGGCCGCCGGCCCACGCCGAGCTCGTATGGTCGACTGGCACCGATCGCGGGATCGCCCACGGATGAGGCTCCTTCAATGCCGGCTCATCGCGGACCGGCTCGTCGACGTTTCGGGAAGTAGACTCGATACATGGAGAATATCGACGAAGCGATCCGCCTCCACCAGTCCGGCAGGATTGCCGAAGCCCGCGGGATCTACGAGCGAATCCTCGCGTCCGACCCTGCGCGGGCCGACGCGATGCAGCTGCTCGGCGTGATCGCCCAGCAGGAGGGGCGGCACGACGAGGCGGTCCGGCTCATCGGCGAGGCGGTGCGGCTGTCGCCCGCGGACGCGTCCTACCGGTCGAACCTGGCGATCGCGCTGCGGTCGCTCGGCAGGCGGGAGGAGGCGATCCGGGAACTCCGCGAGGCGGTCAGGCTCGCGCCCGCCTACGCCGCCGCCTCGAAGAACCTCGCCACGCTTCTCGGCGAGACCGGCGACCCGGCGGCGGCCGAGCAGGCGGTCGCCGCGGCGTGCGCCGCTGATCCGAAGGACGTGCAGGCCTTGCGGCGGCTTGGCGTGATGCGGGCACAGGCTGGCCGGCTCGCCGAGGCCGTCGCGCCGCTCGAAACCGCCGTCAGGCTCGACCCCGCCGACGCGGCCACGCTCAACAACCTCGGCATCGTGCTCAAGGATCTCGGCCGGCTCGCCGAGGCCGAGGAGGTGCTCCGCCGCGCCGTCGCCGCGGCGCCGGGATCGCCCGACGCGGCCAACAGCCTCGGCCTCGTGCTCATGGGTCTCGGCAGGCTTGCCGAGGCGGAGCGGGTGATGCGGGCGGCGCTTGCGATCTCCGGCGACCACGTCGATCTGCTCAATAATATTGCCGTGCTCTTCAAGCAGCTCGGCCGGCAGCCGGAGGGGGAGCCGCTGTTGCGGCGGGCGCTTGCGAAATCGCCCGACGACGCGGGGGCGCTTGTGAACCTCGGCGACCTGCTTGTGTCCACGGGCCGCCCCGAGGAGGCACTGCCGCTCTTGGAAAAGGCCGTGCGGTTCGCGCCCCGCTCGCCGGAGGCGCTCAACAACCTGGCGCTCGCGCTCAAGGCCCTCGACCGCGACGAGGAGGCGACGCCGCACCTCGAGGCGGCGCTCGCCCTCTCCCCCGGCTACCTCCCGTCGATCCACAACCTCGGCAACAATCTCGTCGCGACCGGTCGTGCGGCGGAGGGGATCGCGAAGTTCCTCGAGGTGCTCGAACGCGACCCACAGAATTTTCCCGCGATCTATTCGCTCGCGACCGTCACCGACCACAGGCTTGGCGACGAGGCGATCGGGAAGATCCACGCGCTGCTCGCGCGGGAGGATCTTGCGGCCGAGCCCCGCCAACTGCTCCACATGGCCGCCGCTGCCGCGCTCGACCGCGCGGGAGACCACGATCAGGGGATCGTCCACGCGGTTCAAAGCGGCCGGCTCAAGCGGGCGATCGACCGCCGCGCGGGCCTCGGTTTCTTTCGCGAGGCCCATGCGAGGCTCGTCGAGGCGATTCGGGAGACGTTTTCCCGCGACGCGTTTTCCCGAGAGACGGTGGCCGGGATGGCCACGAGCGGCCTCGACACAGAACGCCTCGATACAGTGCAGCCGCTCTTCGTGGTCGGCATGCCCCGCAGCGGCACGACGCTCGTCGAGCAGATCCT
>JBBAVU010000361.1:0-1749 GCA_040397565.1 Pirellulales bacterium
GGACGAGCCCGTTCGGCCTCGTGGAGATGACGCGGCAGCGGATCCGGCCGTCGCTCCGGAAGAGCATCTTCCGCGACTGCCCCACCTGCAACGGCACGGGCACGGTGAAGACGGCGGAGAGCATGGCGATCGAGGTGATGCGGACGCTCCAGCTTTCGAGCGCCCGCGACGACATCACGAAGCTCGACATCACGGTGCACGACGACGTCGCGACATGGATCAACAACAAGAAGCGGCGGGAGATGGCCCACTTCGAGGACTCGACCCACATCCAGCTCCACGTCGTGGGGAAGGACGGCGTGTCGCCGGAGCACCTCGTCTTCGAGGCGAAGGACTCCGCCGGGCGGAACGTTCGCTTCCCATGAAGGCCGTCATGCGGTTCGTCGTGACGGCGGCGGCCTTCGTGGCCGCGGCTGCGGCGGTCCGCGCGGATGAGCTGGCCGATCCGGTCGGCAGGGCGGCCGACGGCCGCGGCGTCTTGCCGGTCAACCAGGTCGTCACGCCCGCGGGCCGGCAGGTCGAACTGCCGGGCCTGCGGCCGCAGGCGATCGCGGTCTCGCCCGACGGACGGCTCCTCGTCACGTCGGGGAAGACAAACGAGGTCGTCGTGGTCGATCCCGCGACCGGCGAGATTCGCCAGCGGGTGAAGCCGCCGTCCGATGACGCCACCCAGCCCCTCGCCGACGCGGAAGTTTCCAGGAACCTCAAGCCCGACACGCAGGCCATCGAGAGTTACACCGGGCTCGTCTTCTCGCCCGACGGCACGTGGCTCTACATGAGCAACGTCCACGGATCGGTGAAGGTGTTCGCCATCCGCGACGGCACCGTCGCGGCATCCCACTCGATCTCGCTGCCGCCCGCGAACGCACCGCAGCGGAAGACCGAGATCCCCGCGGGCCTCGCCGTGACGGCCGATGGAGGGAAGCTGTACGTCTGCGGAAACCTCTCGAACCAGCTCATCGAGATCGACACGGCGACGGGCGGGACGCTCCGCACTTTCGACGTCGGCGTGGCTCCCTTCGACGTCGTGGTCGTCGGCGGCAGGGCGTTCGTGAGCAACCAGGGCGGCCGGCGGCCCGGGAAGGACGACCTGACGGGATCGGCCGGGAAGGGCACGAAGGTTCGCGTCGATCCCGTGCGGCATGTCGCCAGCGAAGGTTCGGTGAGCATCGTCGATTTCGCCGCCGGCACGGTGGAGGAGACGCTCACCGGCCTGCACGCCTCGGCCCTCGCCGTCTCGCCCGACGGCCGGCACGTCGTCTGCGCGAACGCCGCCGCCGACACACTCTCGATTCTCGACGCCGTGCGGGGCGAGGTGGTCGAGACGGTCTGGACGAAGGCGACGCCCGCCGAGCTCTTCGGCGCCCAGCCGAACGCCCTCGCGTTCGCCCCGGACGGGAAGCGGCTCTACGTCTGCAACGGCGCCCAGAACGCGGTGGCCGTGATCGACTGGGATCCCGACGAGAAGGGCGACACGAAGCTCGCCGGCCTCATCCCGGTGGGGTGGTATCCGGGTGGCGTCGTGGTGGACGCCGCGCGAAAACAACTCGCGGTGGCGAACATCAAGGGCCTGCCGCAGAAGCCGCAGAAGCACGGCGCCGGCGAGGGCTTCAACAGCCACCAGTATCACGGCTCGCTCTCGCTCGTGCCGATCCCCGACGCCACGACGCTGGCGGCAGTCTCGGAAATCACCGCCCGCAACATGCGGTCGACCGCGATCCGCGAGGCATTCCTTCCTCCCCGGGAAGG
>JBBAVU010000362.1:0-1747 GCA_040397565.1 Pirellulales bacterium
CTGATGGCCAAGGATCTGGCCGACGTGCCGACGATCCGCGAGCATCTCGCGCAGGCGATGCGGAAGAGCCGCACGGAGCCCGGCTGCCTGCGGTTCGATGCCTATCACTCCAACGCCGAGCCTCGCCGGTTCGTGCTCGTGGAGCATTGGTCCTCGCAGGAAGCACTCGACCAGCATCGTCTGGCCGAGGCCTACAACACGATCTACAAGCCCCACGTGATGCCGCTCATCGAACGCGAAGGGGGTCCCGCGACCCTGCTCGACTGAAAATAGGGACGGGAGCGATTTTTCCGATGCGTTCGGGGCGAGTACGATCATCGGTGGAGATTTAAAAATCGCTCCCGTCCCCATTTTTCCTCCCATGATCCTCCTCATCGATAACTACGATTCCTTCACGTGGAACCTCGTCCAACGGCTCGGGGAGGTTGCCCCCGAGATTCCCGTCGAGGTGCATCGCAACGACGAGATCACCGGTGGCCAGATCGCCGCCAAGGCACCCAGCCACATCGTGATCTCCCCGGGCCCCTGCACGCCCGACGAGGCAGGCATCTCCTGCGAGGTGGTTCGCCGCTTCGCCGGACGCATGCCGATCCTCGGCGTCTGCCTCGGCCATCAGTCGATCGGACAGGTGTTTGGCGGCACGATCGTGCGTGCGCAGCGGCCGATGCACGGCAAAGTTGACCAGATCGAGCACTCGGGGCACGGACTCTTCGCCGGGCTGCCGAGTCCGATCGAGGCGACCCGTTACCACAGCCTCGTCATCGATCCGCCCACGCTTCCCCGCGACTTCGAGGTGGATGCCTGGTCGACCGCGCCCGACGGCAGCCGCGAGATCATGGCGATCCGCCACCGCACGCTGCCCATCTACGGCGTGCAGTTTCACCCGGAAAGCTTTCTCACGCCGGCGGGCTACGATCTGCTGCGCGGATTTCTGGGCAGCCGCGTGGTGCCGGCATGATCGAACTGTCGGAGGCGCTGTCCCTCATCGAGCGGGCTGCCACACCGCTGCCGCCACGTCGCATGTCCCTGCTCGAAGCCTGCGGCCGCGTGCTCGCCGCGGGGATCGTGTCGGACGTCGATTCGCCCCCCTGGGATCGCGCGATGATGGATGGCTTCGCCGTACGGGGCGAGGATTTTTCAGCAGGTGCGCCGGAGGTCGTCGAACTCGACGTGGCGGTCGACCTCGCCGCCGGCGATGTCACATCGCTCGCGATTGGTCGCGGGGTGTGCGGCCGGATCATGACCGGTGCACCGATTCCGACGGGGGCCGATGCGGTCGTGCCTGTTGAATCGGCCGTGGACGGCACCGCAAACGTGCATGCGGGCGGCAGGGTGCGGTTGCGGGACGAGCGGTTTCGCCTCGGGCAGCACATCGCCAGACAGGGCGCCGCGTTTCGACGTGGACAGGAGGTGCTCTCCGCGGGCATGACGCTCGGCAGCGCCGAGATCGGGCTCGCGGCCGAGGCTGGGGCCACGCATGTGCTGGTCGCGCCGCGGGTCCGCGTGGCGATCGTCTCCACGGGAAGCGAACTCGTGCCGCCCGCCGCGACGCCGGCCTTCGGACAGACCCGCAATTCCAACGGCCCGATGATCGCCGCCGCGGTGCACCTGCTCGGGGCCGAGCCGATTCCGCTCGGCATCGCGGCCGACCGGCCGGAGGCGATCCGGGCGGCGGTCGCTCAAGGGTTGGCTGCCGACGTGCTCGTGCTGTCGGGCGGCGTGTCGGCGGGCGACCTCGACCTCGTGC
>JBBAVU010000363.1:0-1735 GCA_040397565.1 Pirellulales bacterium
TGGCCGCCCGCCACAGCGGCGGGGAGATGCTCCTGCGGATCGAGGACACCGACCGCGAGCGCTCCACGCCCGAGAACGTCGCCCATATCACCGAGGCGCTGGAGTGGCTCGAACTGGGCTGGGACGGCACGGCCGCCACGCAGAGCGAGCACGCCGCCCGCCACGAGGAGGTGCTCCAGCAGCTCCTGGCCGACGGTCATGCGTACCGCTCCACCGCGACGGCCGAGGACGTGAAGGCCTGGAAGGAGAAGCACGGCGACGACCGTGGCTTCCGCGGCGAGCCGGAAGGGGAGGGAGCGGTACGGCTCAGTGTGGGGGACGAGGGAGAGACGGTCATCCACGACCTGATCCGCGGCGACACGGTCTTCCGGCACGTCCACATCGACGATCCGGTCATCGCCCGGGCCGACGGGAGCCCGCTCTACAACCTTGCCGTCGCCGTAGACGACCTCGACGCCGGGGTCACGCACGTGATCCGCGGGGAGGACCACATCTCCAACACCGTCAAGCAGGTGCTGGTGATGGAGGCGATGGGGGAGGAGCCGCCGACCTACGCCCACCTGCCGCTGCTTCACGGCCAGGACGGCAAGAAGCTCTCCAAGCGCGAGGGGGCGGCGTCGGTGCAGGAGCTCCGCGACGAGGGCTACCTGCCCGAGGCGGTCCGCAACTACCTCGCGCTGCTGGGCTGGGGCGACCCCGACGACGAGACGCTGATACCCACCGACGAGCTGGTGAAGCGCTTCGAGATCGAGCGCGTCTCAAAGCACCCCGCCCGCTTCGACGAGAAGAAGCTGCGCTGGATGAACGGCCGCTACCTGCGCGAGCTCGGAACCGAAGAGCTGACGCGGCGCCTGGAGGCCTACTACGGCCGCGAGGGGCTCGGGCCGGCAGTGGCGATCAGCGAGGAGAAGATCCAGACCCTCGCCGACTTCTGGCCGCTGGCCGGCTTCATCTTCGATGGCCCCGTCGACGACGAGAAGGCGCGGAAGAAGGTGCTGGGCGAGGCGGGGATCGAGAGCCTTTCTGCCTCGCGTGGGGAGATGGAGGGAATCGACGACTGGACGACCGCGGTCCTCGACGAGCGGCTCCGCGCACTGGCCGAGGCCCGGGAGACCGGGCTCGGCAAGTTTCTCCAGCCGATCCGCGTCGCGCTTTCGGGCACGACGGTCTCTCCAGGGATCTTCGAGACGCTCGAGGTGCTCGGCCGCGAGGAGTCGCTCAGGCGGATAGACGCCGCTCTTGCCGCCGGGCCAGCCAGCGGCTGAGCGCCCAGGCGGCGAACACGCCGGCGCTGTCGATGAGCACGTCGCGCACAGAGCCGACCCGCCCGTCGACGAAAGTCTGGTGGTACTCGTCGCTGATCGCGTAGGCGATGGTGATGATCGCGGCGACCAGCGGGTAGCGATGGCTTAGCGCCCGGTCCCACAGCCACCAGAGGACGCCGAATATCGCGAAGTGGACGAACTTGCGGCCGATCGTGTCGATCGTCCCCAGCCCGGAGTTGAGGTCCGGCTGGGCGCTTAGGAAGAAGATCAGGCCCATCAGGGCCAGCGGCGGGCCGAAGAGGGATGTGGCGCGAAAGAAGGGGCGGGCAGTTGCCATAGGATCGGCACCGGAGGTTAGGGAGAGCAGATGATCTCGATTACGACCAAGTCCCCGTACGCGCTTGCCGCGCTCGTGGAGCTGGCCGGAGCCGGCGAGGACCCGGTGCCGATCGGCGAGCTCGCCCGCCGCC
>JBBAVU010000364.1:0-1729 GCA_040397565.1 Pirellulales bacterium
AGAGCACCGACATCAACCTGCCGTTCATCACGGCCGACGCGTCGGGCCCGAAGCACCTCCAGATGACGATCACCCGCGCCCAGTTCGAGCAGATGTGCGACAGCCTCGTCGAGCGGTGCCGCGGCCCGGTGGTCCAGGCCCTCAAGGACGCCAAGCTCGACCCGAAGGACATCGACGAGGTCGTGCTCGTGGGCGGGTCGACCCGCATCCCGAAGGTGCAGGAGCTCGTCAAGAAGCTCTTCAACAAGGAGCCCCACAAGGGGGTGAACCCCGACGAGGTCGTGGCGCTCGGCGCGGCGATCCAGGGGGGCGTGCTCGCCGGCGACGTGCAGGACGTGCTCCTGCTCGACGTGACGCCGCTCTCCCTCGGCATCGAGACGGAGGGGGGGATCTTCACGAAGCTCATCGAGCGGAACACCACCGTTCCGACCGAGCGGAAGCAGGTCTTCAGCACCGCCGCCGACAGCCAGACGGCCGTGACGGTGAGCGTGTTCCAGGGTGAGCGACCGATGGCCCGCGACAACCGGCTGCTCGGACAGTTCAACCTGGAGGGGATCCCGCCGGCTCCCCGCGGCACGCCGCAGATCGAGGTGAAGTTCGACGTCGACGCCAACGGCATTCTGAACGTCAGCGCGAAGGACCTTGGCACCAACAAGGAGCAGACCGTCCGCATCGAGCAGTCGAGCGGCCTCAACGAGAAGGAAATCGAGCGGATGCGGAAGGACGCCGAGGAGCACGCCGAGGAGGACAAGCGGAAGGCCCGGCTTGCCGAGGCCAAGAACAAGGCGGAAAGCCTCTGCTTCCAGACCGAGAAGCTCGTGAAGGAGAACGAAGACAAGCTGTCGGCCTCCGACAAGGCGCCGCTCGAGGCCGCAATCACGAAGGCCCGGGAACTCTGCAAGGGGGACGACGCCGACGCGATCCAGTCGGCCCACGACGCCCTCGAGCAGGCGACCCACGCCCTCTCGAAGGTTCTCTACGAGGCCACGGCCAAGCGGGCCGCCGCCCCGGAGGGGGCCACCGCCGGGAGTGCTGCCGGGGGTGGTGCCGCCGGAAAGGGGCCCGACGACGCGATCGACGCCGAGTTCGAGGTGAAGGGCTAGCCCCCGGACCGCGGAAAAGAGGCCGTCATGCCATTTCGTTTCGACAAGCTGACGATCAAGGCGCAGGAGGCCGTCCAGCGGGCGATCGAACTCGCCGCCTCGCGGGGTAACCCGCAGGTGTCGACCGTGCACCTGCTCTCGGCGCTCCTCTCGGAGCGCGAGGGGATCGTGCGACCCCTCTTCGAGAAGATCGGGGCGAGCCGAGATCAGCTCGAGCGGATCGTCGAGGCGGAGCTGTCGAGCCTGCCGAAGGTGTCGGGGGGTGCGCAGCCGCAGCCCGATGGCGACCTCATGAAGGTCTTCGAGGCGGCGAGCGCCGAGGCCGACGTGATGAAGGACGAGTTTGTCTCGACCGACCACCTGCTGCTCGGGCTTGCGAAGACGGCCTCGAAGGCGAAGAAGCTGCTGGAACTGGCCGCGGTCACCGAGAAGGAGCTCCTCGCCGGGCTGCAGGCGGTCCGCGGCAGCTCCCGCGTCACCGACCAGAGCCCCGAGGAAAAGTTCCAGGCGCTCGAGAAGTACGGCATCGATCTCGTGAAGCGGGCGAGCCAGGGCAAGCTCGACCCGGTCATCGGCCGCGATTCCGAGATCCGCCGCGTGATCCAGGTGCTCTCCCGCCGCACGAA
>JBBAVU010000365.1:0-1709 GCA_040397565.1 Pirellulales bacterium
TCTGCACGAGGCCGCTCGTGGCCCCCTTGTGCCAGAGCTGCTGGCGGCTGCGGCTGAAGTAGTGGGCTTCGCCCGTCTCGATCGTCCGGCGGAGGGCCTCCCGGTTCATCACGGCCACCATGAGCACCTCGCCGGAATGGTAGTCGGTGGTGACGCAGGGGATGAACCCGGCGGCGTCGAACTTCGGGGCGAGGTCGTTGCCCTCCTCCACCTGCTCGACGGTGACACGCTTGCCGAACAACGAATCGTCCTGGTTGGGCTCTGGCACGGCGAAACCTCCTTCGACACGACTATACCAAGGCGTGGCACGCGGGCGAGTTCATTCGTTGACTTCTACGCTCGCCGGGCCGTACGCTCCGTCGAGCGGAGTGATCCATCGCATTCCATCTGAAATCCCGCACGCCGAGGCCCACCCATGCCCGCTTCCCGCTCCAGCTTCTTTCGCCATGCCTCCGTGATGATCGTCGTCGCGGCGACGGCAACCGTCGGCCCGGCCTCCGCCCGCGACTGGCCGACCTTCCGCGGGGAGGGCCGCACGGGCGTCGCCCCCGACACCGACCTGCTCGAGACCTGGCCGGCCGACGGACCGAAGCTCGTCTGGCAGACGGCGGGCGCCGGCCGCGGCTACGCGAGCCCCGCGATCGCGGGCAAGAGGATCTTCACGCTCGGCGACGGCCTCTCCACGGCGGGCGACGCCGACGAGTACTTGAGCTGCTTCGACCGCGAGACCGGCAAGCAACTTTGGAAGACGAAGACCGGCGCGGCCTGGACCGACGGCCAGCCGAGCTGGCAAAGCTCCCGCAGCACGCCCACGGTCGATGGAGAGACCGTCTATGTGCTCTCCCCCTTCGGTCAGCTCGTCGCCTGCCGCGTGGCCGATGGCGGCGAGCTCTTCCGGGTCGATCTCCCGGGGACGCTCGGCGGCAAGAAGGGGGACCCGTGGGGCTACAGCGAGAGCGTCACGATCGACGGCGAGCGGCTCATCTGCACGCCCGGCGGCGAGACGGCGACGATGGCCGCGCTCGACAAGAAGACCGGAAAGGTGCTCTGGACGTGTGCGGTGCCGGGCGACCGCGGCGCGGGGCATGCCTCGATCGTGATCGCGAACGTCGGTGGCAGGAAGGTCTACGTGCAGACGACGGCCGGCGGGGCGATGGGCGTCGATGCCGCCACCGGCAAGCTCCTCTGGACCTACCCGATCGACAAGACGACGGCCGTGATCCCGACGCCGATCGTGAAGGGTGAACTGGTCTTCATCGCCGCCGGATACAAGCGGGGAGGCGCGCTGGTGAAGCAGGTGGTTGGCGGCGACGGCGGCGTCACGGTCGAGGAGATCTACGGCCTCAACACGGAACTCGCCAACAAGCACGGCGGCATCGTGCTCGTCGGCAACCATCTCTACGGCGACTCCGACGACAAGGGAATCCCGTTCTGCGCCGAGCTTGTGACCGGAAAGATCGCCTGGAAAAACCGAGGCAGCGGGAAGGACTCCGCGGCCGTCGCCGCCGCCGACGGCCACATCTACGTCCGGTACGCCGACGGAACGCTCTCGCTCGTGAAGGCCGACCCGTCGGCCTACACCGAGGTGGCGAGCTTCAAGATCCCCGGCAGCGGCGACCGCCCCAGCTGGGCGCACCCCGTGATCCTCGACGGCCGCCTCTACCTCCGCGAGGGCGACGCGATCCTCTGCTACGACCTGCGGAAGTGAG
>JBBAVU010000366.1:0-1695 GCA_040397565.1 Pirellulales bacterium
TGAAGTTCGTCAACCGGATGCGGCTCGACGAGGAGGACGAGGTGACCGCCTCGCCGATCGCCGCCAACGGGCTGCTCTACCTCACGACCGGCGAGCGGCTCTACTGCCTCGGCGACCCGGCCGCCGGCGGCATGGCCTCGAAGGATCAGCCGCAGGCATCGGCCGCCCAGCAGGTTTCGGCATCGACGAAGGGGACCGCGGGCGAGCCGGCGTGGGTGCAGATCGTCCCGGCCGAGGCACAGATCGCGGCCGGCGAGAGCGTGCCCCTCAAGGTCAGGCTCTTCGACGCCGCCGGACGGTTCGTGAAGGAGTCGACGGCCGAGTTTTCAGCCACCGCCGGCACGGTCGGCCCCGACGGCAGCTACACGGCGCCGCCCGGAAAGCACGCCGCCGCGATCGTGACGGCGAAGGTGGGCGGTCTCGAGGGCAAGGCCCGCATCCGCTCGATGCCTCCGCTGCCCTGGAAATTCGACTTCGAGGAGATCCCGCTTGCGGCCGACCCGAAGACGGGCGTCGTGAAGGGGGAGCCGCCGCTGCCCTGGATCGGCATGCGGTACCGGCACGTCGTCCGCGAGGTGGACGGAACGAAGTGCCTCGTGAAGGTGACCACGATCCCCAAGGGCACCCGCAGCCAGGGCTGGATCGGCCCGATCACGCTCCACGACTACGCGATCAAGGCCGACTTCCGGGCCCAGGAGACGGGCGTCGGGAAGCCAGGCTCGCCGGCTTCGGACGCGGCCAAGCAGCCGGCCAGCGACGCCGACGCCTTCGCCAAGGCCTTCGGCACGGTGCCAAAGGCCTTCGGCACGGTGGCCGCGCTCGAGAAGGCCCGGATGCCCGACATGGGGCTCATCGCGCAGCGGTATACGCTCGACCTCATGGGCGCGGCGCAGCAACTGCAGCTCCGCAGCTGGCCGCCGCAGGTGGCGACGCACTTCTCGAAGACGATTCCGTTCCCGTGGGAGGCGGGCCGCTGGTACACGATGAAGCTCGAGGCCCGCACGAAGGACGGCGTGGCCGTGCTGCGTGGCAAGGTCTGGCCCCGCGGCGAGCCCGAGCCATCGTCATGGACGATCGAGGCCGAGCACGAGGCCGGCAATCTCCAGGGGAGCCCCGGCTTCTTCGGCAACTCGAAGGATTCCGAGATCTACATCGACAACGTTTCCGTGGAGGCCGTGCAATGACCCGTTTCTTCTCCGTCGCCCTGCTGACCGTCGCCCAGCTGGCCGTCGTCTCCGACGCAGCCGAGTGGAACCAGTGGGGAGGCTCGCCGAGCCGCAACAACGTGCCCGACGCGAAGAACCTGCCGACCGAGTGGGATCCGGGCGAGTTCGACCAGGAGACCGGCGACTGGAAGCCGGGCACGGGGAAGAACATCGCCTGGGTCGCGGCGCTCGGCAGCCAGACCTACGGCAACCCGGTGGTGGCCGGGGGCAAGGCCTACGTCGGCACCAACAACGGCAAGGGATGGCTGAAGCGGTATCCGCCGGCCGTCGACCTCGGCTGCCTCCTCGCCTTCGACCTGAAGGACGGCTCGTTTCTCTGGCAGGATTCGAGCGAGAAGCTCCCGACGGGCCGCGTGCACGACTGGCCGCTCCAGGGGATCTGCTGCGCGCCCTTGGTGGAGGGAGACCGTCTCTGGTACGTGACGAGCCGCGGCGAGGTGAAGTGCCTCGACACCGAGGGCTTCCGCGA
>JBBAVU010000367.1:0-1640 GCA_040397565.1 Pirellulales bacterium
GACGCTGCCAACGCCCAGCTCCAGCGGCTCTACGGCACGGCCTGGTTCAGCCAGGCCGATCTCGACGCCCACTTGGCGGCCGTCGAGGAGGCGAGGAAGCGGGACCACCGCGTGCTCGGCAAACAGCTCGACCTCTTCACGACGAGCCCGCTCGTCGGCTCCGGGCTCGTGCTCTGGATGCCGAAGGGGGCGACCGTGCGGGCCACGCTCGAGAGCTTCGTCCGCGACGAGCTCGCCGCCCGGGGCTACGAGCCGGTCTACACGCCGCACATCGGCAAGGTCGATCTCTACAAGATCTCGGGCCACTATCCGTACTACGCCGACAGCCAGTTCAAGCCGATCGCGATGAGCGACGACGAGCAGTACCTGCTCAAGCCGATGAACTGCCCGCACCACACGATGATCTACAAGGCCCGGCCGCGCAGCTACAAGGAGCTGCCCCTGCGGCTCGCGGAGTTCGGCACGGTCTACCGCTACGAGCAGTCGGGCGAGCTCGGCGGCATGACGAGAGTCCGCGGGTTCACGCAGGACGACGCCCACATTTTCTGCACCCCCGAGCAGGTGGAGCAGGAGGTCGAGGGCTGCATCGACTTCACGCTCAAGGTGCTCGAGAGCCTCGCCTTCGAGAACTTCCGCGTGCGGCTTGGCTTCCGCGATCCCTCGAGCGACAAGTACGTCGGGCCGCCCCAGCGGTGGGACGAGGCCGAGGCCGCGATCGAGCGGGTGGCGAAGCGGATGAACCTGCCGGGCTGCGAGCCGGAGCCGGGAGAGGCCGCCTTCTACGGCCCGAAGATCGATTTCGTGGTGCACGATTCGCTCGGGCGGGAGTGGCAGCTCGGCACCGTGCAGCTCGACTACAACCTGCCGAGCGCGGAGCGGTTCGCGCTCGAATACATCGGCGCCGACAACGGCCGGCACACGCCCGTGATGATCCACCGGGCGCCGCTTGGCAGCATGGAGCGGTTCGTGGGCGTGCTCATCGAGCACTTCGCCGGGGCGTTCCCCCTGTGGCTCGCGCCCGAACAGGTGCGGGTGATCCCGGTGAGCGAGAAGAGCGAGGCCTACGCGAAGGGCGTGAAGCAGCGTCTCGAGGCGGCGGGACTGCGGACGGGGATCGATCTCGCGGCCGAGAAGCTCGGCGCGAAGATCCGCACGGCGCAGCTCGAGCTCATCCCGATGATGGTCGTCTGCGGGCCCCGCGACGAGGCCGCGGGGACGGTGAGCCTCCGCGACCGCGTCGATGGCGATCTCGGCGCGATGAGCCTCGAGAGTGCGGTCGAGCGGCTCCGCGACGAGAACGCCCGCCGCGCCGTCCGCCACAAGCCGAAGCCGCTTGTGATGCCTGGGGGCGGCGAGGCCGAGGAGTCGGCCGAGGACTATTGATCGGGCGACCGCGAGCCATGCCCCGCTACACCCTGCTCGAACATCGCGGCGCGCCGGACGATCCGGCGGGGCTTCACTACGACCTGTTGGTCGAGGATGGCGACGCCTGCCGCACCTGGCGTCTCGCTGCGCTGCCGCCCGTCGGCGGAGGCGAGGTCACGGCCACGGAGATCGCCAGGCATCGGCTCGCCTGGCTCGACGCCGTGGAGGAGGACGTGTCCGGCGGGCGTGGAAAGGTGCGACGAATCGCCGCCGGG
>JBBAVU010000368.1:0-1612 GCA_040397565.1 Pirellulales bacterium
CTTGAACGTCGCCGGCATCGGGATGGGGTAGCTGCCGTCCTTCTCCGGCATGACGGGCGCCGGTGAATCCCAGGTGAGGCTCTCCGGCATCGTGCGATCGGCGAAGGAGAGCACCTTGGCGTAGTTCATCTGCTTGCCGGAGTACGTGGCGTAGCGGCCGAGCACCGCCGAGAAGCTCGACGTCGTTCCATACCAGGCGTCGTTGTGCGGCTTGTCGGCGCGGATCGCGTCGTGCAGTTCGTCGTGCTCCACCTGGTAGGGATTCGCTCCCTTGCCGTCGTACTTCCAGATCGTCTTGCCGGCATGGTCGGTGATCTCCGCGAAGCCGGACCGCGTCTTCACGATCCCCTTCGTGCCGAGGAACTCCTCCTCCACGCGGTTCTCGCCGCCGGGGAACTGACGGCATTCGCTGAAGATGCGGATGCCGCCCGGATAGGTGAACGTGACGGCGTGGTGGTCGTAGATCTGCGTCGGCTGTTCGGCGCTGCGGATCTGGAGGCCGCCGACGCCGTAGGCCGTCTCCGGCAGCTTGCCGAGGAACCAGTTGGCGACGTCGATGTTGTGGACGTGCTGCTCGACGATGTGGTCGCCGCTGAGCCACATGAAGTGGCCCCAGTTGAAAATCTGGTAGGCAAGCTCGCTCATCTCCGGCTTGCGGGCCCTCCAGAACGGCCGCTGGCTGTTCCAGTACACCGAGCCGGAGATGATCTCGCCGATGGCGCCGTCCCGCACGCGGGCGATCGCCTGGCGGTAGGAATCCTCGTAGTGCCGCTGCAGGCCGACGACCACCTTCAGCTTCTTTTCGTCGGCCATCTTCGCGGCCTCGAGGCAGAGCCTCGCGCCGAAGGCGTCGACGCAGACGGGCTTCTCCATGAACACGTGCTTGCCGGCCTTCACCGCCGCCTCGAAGTGAAACGGCCGGAAGGCCGGGGGCGAGGCGAGGATCACGAGATCGCAATGATCGATCGCCTGCTTGTAGGCATCGAGCCCCTTGAACTGCCGCTCCGCCGGCACGTCCACCTTCCCCTCCATCTTCTCGACCGTCTTGAGCGCGGCCTGGATCCGGTCATCGAAGACGTCGGCGATCGTCGTGACCTTCACGTTGGATCCGGGCACGGAGAGCGTCTGCTGGAGGGCCCCCGTGCCGCGGCCGCCGGCGCCGATGAGCGCCACGCGGATGACGTCGCTCGAGGGCGTCTGCCCGTGCACGACGGGAATCGCGGCGAGGCTGCCGCCCGCGAAGGCGGCCGTCTTGAGGACATCGCGACGGGAGACGAACGCGGCGGGACGGTCGGCATTGGCGGACATCGGGCTACTCCTTGTGGCTGAAAAGTACAATTCTCATAGACTACCCCGCCGCTGCCGCCCGGGCCAAGCGGCCGCCGTTCATCCGCACCGTCAGGCGATCGGCATTGGGGTGGTAGCCGTTGTTGCGACGGCCAGGGCCATGCACTCGAAGCCGTCTTTGCCGTGGTGGATGCCGTCGGCGCCGAGCGGCTCCCGTCCTTCCTTCATCCAGCCGCGAAAGAGCCCGTGGGCGTCGGCGACCGGGAGCCCGTGGGCCATGGCGACGGCGTCGATCGCGGCGAGGTACGCCTGGAACCTGGCTTCC
>JBBAVU010000369.1:0-1604 GCA_040397565.1 Pirellulales bacterium
GATCTGGAACTCGCGCGTGTCGAACAGCCACTGCAGCTCGACACGCTCTACCTCGGCGGGGGAACGCCGTCGCACCTCGGGCCGGAGGGGCTGGGGCGGCTCTTTGGCATCCTTCGGGCGAGGCTTACTCCCGCAGCCGGCTGCGAGGTGACGGTCGAGGCGAATCCGCTCGATGTGACCGACGACTTCGTCGCCGCCGCGTCCGACTGCGGCGTGACGCGGGTCAGCCTCGGCGGGCAGTCGCTCGACGCACGGACGCTCCGTGCGCTCGACCGCGATCACGCGCCGGCCGACGTGGTCGCGGCCGCGGAGCGGCTGCGGAATCGTGGGCTCACGGTGAATCTCGACCTCATGATCGCCGCGCCGGGCCAGTCGTCCGCCGACGTGGACCGCGACCTCGAGGCGGTCATCGGGCTTTCGTGTGAGCACGTCTCGGTCTACTGCCTCACGTGGGAAAAGGGGACGGCGTTCGAGTCGCAGCGGCGGAAGGGGCTCGTTGAAGCGGTGGACGAGGGAGTCGAGCGGACGATGTTCGAGCGGGCGATCGACCGGCTCGAGGCGGGCGGCTACGAGCACTACGAGGTGTCGAACTTCGCCCGCCCCGGCTTCCGCTGCCGGCACAACGAGGCCTACTGGGACAGCCGGCCGTGGGAGGCGTTCGGCCCCGGGGCCGCCCGGTTCGACGGCCGCACGAGGACTACGAACCACCGGAGCGTGACCGCCTGGATCGACCGCGTGCTCGCCGGAGCCGACTTCGCCGGGGATCGCGACGCGATGACCGACGAGCAGGCCGCGCGGGAGCGAATCGTCGTCGGCCTCCGCCGCCGCGACGGGATCGACCGCGGGCAGTTCCGCGCCGCGAGCGGCTTCGACCTTGATCGGATCGCCGGCGACGCGATCGCCCGCTGGGTCGCCGCCGGCCTCGCCGCCGACGACGGCCGCCGCGTCCGCCTCACCCGCGAGGGGCTGCTCCTGTCCGACGGCCTCTGGGCCGAGGTGCTCGAGCCGTAGCCTGCGATATACTTCCCGGACGATGAGTCAGATTGCCGTCGGAAATCCCGCTCCGGACGTGACGCTTTCGCTCCACGACGGGCGGACGGTGAGGCTCTCCGACTACCGCGGCAAGCGGGCGGTCGTCGTCTTCTTCTACCCGCGGGACAACACGCCGGTCTGCACGAAGGAGGCCTGCGCCTTCCGCGACGCGTACTCGCGGTTCGTCGACGCCGGCTGCGAGGTGATCGGCGTCAGCTGCAACTCGGCGGAGAGCCACGGCCGGTTCGCCGATCGCCACGGCCTCCCCTACCCGCTGGCGACCGACGCCGACGGCAGCCTCCAGCGGGCCTTCGGCATGAAGCCCCTGCTCGGCTTCCTGCCCGGCCGCACGACGTTCGTGATCGATAAAGATGGGGTCGTGCGGCTGGTCTTCTCCGCGATCTTCGCTTCCGACGAGCACGTGAAGAAGGCGCTCGAGATTCTTGGTCAGGAAGCCTGACGTGTGCTCGGCCCGTCAGCCTGCCGGCCCGGGAACTACTTCCCGAGCGCCGCGACGAGGTCGAGGATCGCCTTCTTGCCGTCGGCGAAGTACATGAGCGTGTTGTCGGCGG
>JBBAVU010000370.1:0-1603 GCA_040397565.1 Pirellulales bacterium
CCGCTCGGCCGTCGCTTGCCGAAGTGCCATTGGCCGACCTATCCTTTCCTCGCCGACGGCCGACGGCAAACGTGCCGTTCGGATCGTGTCCCGGGGAAACCGCCACTGGCCGCTCGTCGGGCAGACGGTCGCGACCGGCGACATCTGCGGCCGCACCGTGTTGGCGTCGGTCAAAGCACTCCAGACGGTGAGCGACCCGCTCTCTGGCACGCAGCGGGTGATCCTCAAGCTGATCTTCACCGACGCGTCCGGCCGCCATCTCGGCCAGGCCGAAAGGCACTTCCTCCGCGCGGGCTCGGCGGTCAACGAGTTCGTGGAAGGGCGAATCGCGGCCGAGGCCCCCGCGGGCACGATGGCCGTCAAGTGGGAGGTGCTCCTCAATGCCTCCCGCCTGCCGACCGGGAGCATCGTCGTCGATGCCGCGTCGCTCGCGATCGCCGGCGACTGAACGGCCGGTGGCCCCGGAAGCATCGCGGCGGGTAGGCTGAGTGCGGTCATTCGTTCCAACCGAGGAGGTTCTCACCATGGTCACGAGCGGTTCCCGTCGGCGGTTTCTCGGTGCGTCTGCGGCCACGGGCTCGCTGCTGCTCCTGGGCACCCGTGCCTCACGGGCGATCGCCGGCTCAAGCGACCGCGTCAGGATCGCCGTCATCGGCCTGAACGGCCGTGGCAAGTCACATCTTTGGGGCTTCGGCGCCATCCCCGGCGTGGAGATCGCCACCGTCGTCGATCCCGACCAGAAGGTGCTCGACCGCACGCTCGCCGACCTGGCCAAGAAGGCGGGCGACAAAGTGATCGCGACGAAGGGGGAGAAGGACTTCCGCCGCGTGCTCGACGACAAGAGCATCGACGCGATCACGGTCGCCACGCCGAACCACTGGCACTCGCTCATGACGATCATGGGCGCGCAGGCCGGCAAGCACGTCTACGTGGAGAAGCCGCTCAGCCACGACATCGCCGAGGGGCGGGTCGCCGTCGAGGCCCAGAAGAAATACGGCGTGGTCGTGCAGCATGGCACGCAGCGGCGGAGCAACGCCGGCATCGCCGGGCTCCACGAGGCGCTCAAGAACGGCACGCTCCCGAAGCTCAAGATTGCCTACGGCTACTGCTGCAAGCCCCGCGGCAGCATCGGCACGAAGCCCGACGGCGACCCGCCCGCCACGCTCGACTGGGATCTCTGGAAGGGGCCGGCGGTCATCGACCACTACAACGCCAATCTCGTCCACTACAACTGGCACTGGTTCTGGAAGACCGGCAACGGCGACCTGAACAACCAGGGCACCCACCAGCTCGACGTGGCCCGCTGGGCGATCGACGACGACCAGACCCACCCCGTGCGGGCGATGGCGATCGGCGGGCGGTTTCTCTGGAACGATCAGGGCGAGACGCCCAACACGATGTTCGCCATGGCCGAGTATCCCAACGGCCAGATCGTGCTCTTCAACGTCCGAAACGTGAACTACAAGGGCTACGAAGGGCAGGTCTTCAACGAGTACTACCTCGAGGACGGCAGCGTGATCACAGGCGAGGGGACGTACAAGATCCGCAGGCCCGGGAGCGACAAGGCGGAGGACCTCAAGCTGCCTGCCGGCAAGGTGACGCC
>JBBAVU010000371.1:0-1597 GCA_040397565.1 Pirellulales bacterium
GCCCGAGAAGGTGCCGGCCACGAGCAGCGTGCCGGTGTCGCCGGAGCGGCTCGCCGCGATGGCGATCAAGGTGACCCTGAAGCCGGGCACGAGCGTGCCGCCCGCCTGGCCGTTCGAGCAGATCGTGCATGCGGCCGCTGCCACGGCCGCCGGGGGCGACTCCCGGGCGCAGGTGGCCGAGCTCGTCACGTCGCCAGCCAATCCAAGATTCGCGCGCGTGATCGTCAATCGGCTCTGGGCCCGGTATTTCGGCCGCGGGCTCGTCGACGATGCCGACAACTGGGATGACGAGGAGCCGAGCCACCCGGCGCTGCTCGAGTGGCTGGCCCGCGAGTTCGTGCTCCGGGACTATGCCTTGGAGGAGGTAGCGCGGCTCATCCTCTCGTCCCACACCTACGGCCGTGGGCTTGCCGAGCCAAACGCCGACGGACACCTGCCGAAACCGGAGTTGCTCGCGGGCCGAACGCCGCGACGGTTCACCGCGGAGCAGGTGCTCGACTCGCTCGCGGTGGCAAGCGGCAAGCCCTTCGACGTCGAGCCGATGAACATCGACATCGACACGAGCCGGCCGCACACGCTCTCGCTGAATCTCGGCCGGCCGACTCGGGCCTGGCAGTTCACGACGCTCGGCAACGAGCGAGACCGGCCGAGCCTCTCGCTTCCCTTCGCGCAGCACTCCGTTTCGCTGATGGAGGCCTTCGGCTGGCGGGGCGAGCGGCAGAGCCCCGCCACGGATCGCGAGACGACGGCCAACGCCCTGCAGCCGGCCATCCTGGCCAACGGCGTGGCTGTGAAGCGGGCTTGCCAGTTCTCGGAGTCGAGCGGCTTCGTCGCCGCGGCCCTCGAGGAGCGGCCCGTGGAGACCTTCGTCGACGACATCTTTCTCAGGATCCTCTCGCGGCGGCCGAATCGAGCTGAGCGGGCCGCCGCGGTCTCGATCCTCGCGCCGGGATACGAAGCCCGACGCGTGGACGACGAGCAGGCCGTCGCCGTTGCTCCCGAGCCGCGACCGATCGGCGTCTCCTGGTCGAACCACCTCACCAACGAGGCCGATGAGACCAAGCGTGAGCTGGCCCGGATCGCGGCGCTTGGCGACCCTGCCACCAGCAGGCTCGATCCGGACTGGAGGGAGCGGGCCGAGGACCTCGTCTGGAGCCTGTTCAACACCCCGGAGTTCATCTTCACGCCATGAGCCTGTCACGACGCGATTTTCTGGCCGCCGTCACAGCCGCCACTCCGGCGGTGGCATTGCCTTTCGCCCGCGGCTCCGAACAGAAAGACTTCCCGCGGGGCAAGGCCGAGCACTGCATATTCGTCTGGCTCGGCGGCGGCGCCGCGCAGATCGACACCTGGGATCCCAAGCAACAGGGCGACGCGAAGGCCGGCAAGGCGGGCAGCTACTACGACGCAATCCCCACCGCGATTCCAGGCGTGCAGGTCTGCGCGCCGCTCTCCCGCTGCTCTCGCGTGCTCGATCGCTTCGCGGTTTTGCGGACGGTGAATCACGCCGTGATCGACGAGCATGCCCGCGCGACCAACCAAGTGCACACCGGCCGCCCCACCGCCGGCACGATCATCTATCCGTCGATCGGCTCGG
>JBBAVU010000372.1:0-1594 GCA_040397565.1 Pirellulales bacterium
GTCCATTTCTCGAGCGGGTGGTTGTGGCACTTCGCGCAGTTGATCGAGAGCGAGAGGAACGCCTGCGCCACGTTTTCGGCCACCGTCTCGGGATCCTGGTGCACGGCGTAAAAGTTCGTGGCGCCGTTCTCGACGCTCGACCCCCGCGACGTGACGATCTCGCGGACCATCTCGTCCCAGGGCCTGTTTTCTGCCACGCGGTCGCGGATCCACTGCCAATAGGCGTTCACCGCCGCCGGCCGCAGCTTCGCCCCCGACACGAGCAGGACGTCGGACCACTTGTAGGTCCAGTAGTCCACGAACTCGGGCCGGGCGAGCAGGAGGTCCGCGAGCCGCTCCTTGCGGCGGGGGGAGCGGTCGGCGAGATATTCGCCCACCTCCTCGGGCGACGGCAGCCGCCCGATCGTGTCGAGATACGCGCGGCGGAGGAACGTCGCCTCGTCGCACGGGGGCGACGGGGCGAGCCGGAGCTTTTCAAGCTGGGCGAGATTGAGCTCGTCGATGAAGCCGGCCCGCGGGGCCTTGGCATACACCTCCGGAGCCACGGCGTGCGGAAACGGCGAGATCACCCGCGCCACCGCGATCTTCGAGGAGAACCAGGCCGTTACGGCCCCCTCGCCATGGCCGATCACGCTCACCGTGCCCGCCGGATCGACCGTGGCGATCGCCTCGTCGGCCGACGTGAAGCGGGCCCAGCGGGTGACGTCGCGGGAGGAGCCGTCGTCGTACTTCGCCGTCACCCGCACCGCGAACGACTTTCCGGGCGCCGCCACGTTCTCCGCCGGCCCGAGCTCGATCAGGTCGAGTTTCGGCTCGCCTGCGATCGGCCCCGGGCAGCCCGCCTCGATCCAGGCGGCGATGAGTTTGTAGTCGTCGCCGCCGACGTCAAGCCGCTTGCCTCCCTTGTGGGCGACCGCCGTCGTCGGCTTCGTGAGCAGCAGGCTCGCCCCCGGCTCGACGAGATCGACCCGCCGGCCGCGGGCGTCGCGGGTGATCGCGAGGTAGTCGCTCTTCGGATCGTAGCCGAAGAGCGAGAGCCGAAATCCCGCCTTGCCGGCGAGCGCCCCATGGCAGCCACCGCCGTTGCAGCCCGCCTTCGAGAGGATCGGAACGATGTCCAGCTCGAAGCTCGGCTCGCCAGCCCGCGCCGTGCACGGCACGACCGCCGCCCCAAGGGCCGCCGCGAGAAATGCCGCACGCATCCCGGTCATGCGAAGAGTTCCTTGATCGCGTCGGTGCCGAAGTCGGTGAGCGCGAACGGCCGGCCGGCCGGGCCCGGAAGGTGCCCCTCGTGGTCGAGGCCGAGCGAGTGGAAGATCGTGGCCACGATGTCGCCCGGCTTCACGGGCCGCTCGGCGGGATAGCCTCCGATCGAGTCGCTCGCCCCGACGACGCGGCCCCCCTTCACGCCGCCCCCGGCGAACGAACAGGTGAAGCACTGCGGCCAGTGGTCGCGTCCGCCAGCCGGGTTCACCTTCGGCGTGCGGCCAAACTCCGCAAGCCCGGCCACGAGCGTGTCGCCGAGGAGGCCACGCTGGTGGAGGTCCTCGATGAGCGCGGAGTAGGCCTGGTCGTACATCGGGCAGACGATGTT
>JBBAVU010000373.1:0-1574 GCA_040397565.1 Pirellulales bacterium
GCGATCGGCGTCACGGGCACGGGCGGACGCCGGCCCGGGTCGAGCGCCTCGGTCTTCAGCGGCGCGATCGCCCCTCCTCGGCCGGCGGTCACGTTCGCCGCGGGATCGAGCCGGGCGAGGCTCGCCACGCCCTTGTCGAGGGCCTGGAGGTAGTCGAGCGTCACCCGCATCGCCTCGTTGAAGTAGAAATCCCGCTTCACGACCGGCCGCTTCGGGTCGACCGACTCCTCGAGTTTCTTCTCCTCGTCGTCGGCCGCCTTGGAGTCGTTCCAAAACTTCGTGAATTCTTCCTCGACGAGCGAGATGGTCTTCTGGTTTTTCCGAGACTTGTAACGCTCGATCTCCCGACCGACCTTTCGGAACTCATCGTCGGCGGCCACGCGGGCCTCCGAGCGGCTCCGGAGCATCGACACCAGTTCGTCGGAGACCTTCTCGCTCGAGGCATGGGCCGCCCGCGGCACCCGGTCGAAGGCGAGTGCGTAGTCGAGGTCCGACTCACCCACCTCGAGGTGCGTCGTGATGCTCGGCAGCTCCACGTCGCTGCCGACGCCCTCGTTTTGCGTGCTGTCGCCGCTCGGGCGGTAGAACTGCTGCATCGTGATCTTGATGGCCCCGAGCGACGGACCCGGCAACTGGCGGAAGACCTTGATCTCCTGGAGGCTCTGGACGGTTCCCTTGCCGTGCGTCGCCTTGTCGCCCACCACGAGGCCGCGCTTGTAGTCCTGGATCGCGCCGGCGACGATCTCGCTGGCGCTGGCGCTGAACTTGTTGATCATCACGACCAGCGGGCCGCTCCACTCGAGGCCCGGCTCGACCGCGTCGTACTGCTGCACCCGCTTGTCGCCGTCCTTCACCTGCACGACCGGCCCCGTGTCGACGAACAGGTCGGTGAGCGAGATCGCCTCGGGCAGGGACCCGCCCCCGTTGTTGCGGAGATCGAGCACGACGCAGTCGACCCCCTTCCCCTTGAAATCCTGGAGGATCCGCTTGCAGTCCCGGGTCGTGCTCTTGTACTCGGCCTGCCCCTGCCGGGCGCCGGCCATGTCCATGTAGAAGCTCGGTAGGTTGATGACGCCGACGCGGAAGGGGGTTCCGTCGGCCTTCTTCCCCTCCTCGATCACCTCGCCGCGGGCCTCGCTGTCCTTCAGCTCGATGCTCGCCCGGGTGATGTCATAGACCTTCGGCTCGGTCTGGCCGAACGGGATCACCTTCAGCCGCACGATCGTGCCCCGCTTGCCCCGGATCAGCTTCACCACCTCGTTGAGGTTCATGTCGACGACGTCGACGATCTCCCCGTCGAGTCCCTGCCCGACGCCGATCACGCGATCCTTGGCCTTGAGGCGGCCGTCCTTGTCGGCGGCGCCGTTCGGCACGAGGCTCGCGACCGTGGTGTAGCCGTCCTCCCCCTTGAGCGACGCGCCGATGCCGTCGAGCTGCAGCCGCATCTGGATCTCGAAGTTCTCCAGCGTGCCGGGGCTCATGTAGCTCGTGTGTGGGTCGAGGCTCGCCGTGAGCGTCGAGAGGTAGGTCTCGAGCAGCTCGTCGGCCGTCATCTGGTGCATCCGCTTGGCGAA
>JBBAVU010000374.1:0-1549 GCA_040397565.1 Pirellulales bacterium
TTCCCGCCGGGCATCCTCCGCCAGCCGCTCGTCGACCTCTTCGCCATCGAGCACACCAACCGCACGAGCGTTGTCGTCGGCGGGACGGTCGTCACGAACCGGGCTTCCTACGCCGCGCAGCTCGCAGGCAGCGTCGGCGCCGTCGGCTCGCAGGCAGGGCAGCCGCCGCAGCCGCTCGCGCGGGGCATCTCGACGATGCCGGGCGGCGTCGGCATCTACCGGGCGCTCCCCGCGGACGCGCCGGAGACCGACAAGCTCAATGCCCTCGTCGGCGGCATCGGCGTCTTCTTCCCCGGACCCGACGGCACCGCCTCGTTCGAGCAGGGCTTCGTCGCCTCCGCGAGCCAGACCCGCACCGACCGTCTCAACGCGCCGAAGGCCGTCGAGGCGGAGCTCACGTCGCTCGCCACGCTCCTTCCGGTCGCGATCCCAGGCACCGCGACGCCGCTCGTCGCACCTCCGGCGGGCACGAATCCGCTTCTCACGATCACGCTCGCGCCACCGGTCATCCTCGAGAAGCGGGGCGTCGTGAACTTCCCCATCCCGCTGCCGGCCCCCCTGCCGCTGCCGCAGGCCCAGGCGTTCGTCAACCGCGTCAACGCCGCCGCGAGGATCAACCTCGGCGGGATCGCGCTGCAGAGCTTCGGGCCGAACGCGGGGCCGCTCGGCGTGCAGACGCTCTTCCGGCGGCTGGCGGCCGAGGGCACCGGCACGGTCAACGGCACGAACCAGCCCGTGGCGCCCGGCGGCACGACGATCCTCGCCGGCCAGGCGCAGCCCGACGGATGGCTCGTCGGGCCCACGTCGGGGGCGTCGCTCACGGCGGCCCAGGTCAATCAGATCGTCGCGCAGGGCGTCGCGCAGGCGGAGAAGACGCGGGCGCAGATCCGCGTCCAGCCGACCGCGACGAAGATGGTCTTCTCGGTCGCCGACACCGACGGCAGCGTGCTCGGCGTCTTCCGGATGCCCGACGCCACGGTCTTCTCGATCGACGTCGCGATCGCGAAGTCGAGGAACACGGCCTACTACGCCTCGGCCAATCTCCAGCCGCAGGATCGAGTCGGCAACGTGCCACTCGGCACGGCCTTCACGAACCGCACGTTCCGCTACCTCGCCGTGCCGAAGTATCCATCCGGCTCGGCCAACGCCGATCCGGGCCCGTTCTCGATCCTGAACACGCCCGGCATCGACAAGCGGACCGGCCTCAACGTCGGCGCTCCCCCCTCGGCCGCGGTGATGGCTGGCACGGTGCTCGGCCGCGACTCATTCGTCACCGGCAGCAACTTCAACGCGCCGACGCCGGCGGCGAACCAGAACGGCGTCGTCTTCTTCCCCGGCTCGAGCGCGGCCTACGTGGGCGGGAACCTCGCCGGCGGCTTCGGCGTCAGCGGCGACGGCGTCGACCAGGACGACGTCGTCACGTCGTTCGGCATCGTGGGCTACGAGGCGGCGCCGTCGATCCGGGCCGACCAGTACTTCGTTCGCGGCATCCGTCTCCCCTACATCAAGTTCTCCCGCAACGCCGAGGCGGGTGCGAGGCGGTAGCGGG
>JBBAVU010000375.1:0-1504 GCA_040397565.1 Pirellulales bacterium
GGGGCAGCAGGCCGGCCCGCAGGAGGGGCGGCGGCACCAGCGATCGGGCGGCCGCGGGCAGAAGCAGCAGTCTCGCGAGCCACGGGGCCGCGTCTACACGTCGAAGCCGGAGAAGGCGCCGCCCGCCCCGCTCACGAAGGAGATGCGGGAGGGGAAGAAGCCGCTGCGGACGTTCGGCGATCTGAAGCAGTTCTTCCTCTCGCAGCAGGAGCCCGAGGAGGATCCGAAGCAGGGCGACCAGCCCGACGCCTCTGCCGACGGCGAAGCGGGCGACGCCTCGCCGGGCTCGACCGAGAGTTGAGCCGCCGGGGCCTCATTCACCGACCACCCCGATCATCGCCAAGCTTCCGCCCAACCGGGCGTGGCCGCTCTTGCGGTAGGCCAGCGGCGTGAGCCCGGTGTGCCGCCGGAAGCGTTTCACGAAGGCGCTATGGTCGTAGAAGCCGCAGGCCGTCGCGACGTCCGCGATCGGCAGTCGCGTGGTCCGCAGCAATCGCCCCGCCTCGGTGATCCGCACCCTCTCGAGGAACTTGTGCGCCGTGACCCCCATCCGCTCGCGGAAGAGACGCATGAAACGGCTCGGCGACAGGCGACAGTCGGACGCGAGTTCGGTGATCGGCAGCCGCTTGGGGTAGTCGCGGATCATCCGGGTGATGGCCGGCAAGACGCGGCCCGCCTCGTCGCCGACGGCCATGCCGCCCGACGACTCGTGCGGGCGATTGGTGCCGACGAGGCCGATGATCGCACCGTCGCGGTCGCGAATCGGCCATTTGCTCGAGTAGGCCAGCTGCGTGCCGCGGGCCCGCGTCACCACGACGTGCACCTCGTCGCGAAGCGTCTCCCCCTGTTCGATCACGCGGCGGTCGTTCTCCCGGAAGCTCGCCGCGATGAGCGGCGGAAAGAGGTCGAAGTCGGTGCGGCCGGCCGGGTCGTCGTCCGCGTCCAGCCCGATCGACTCCCGGATCGCCGGGCTCATCACGACGTAGCGATAGTCGGCATCCTTGATGAAGAACATCGCGCCGGGCAGAGCCGCGATGGGCTCCAGGACGTCGCGGGCCGAGCGAGCCCGGGCGAGCAGCGGGTCGACGAGCGGCGAGAGCGGCGGAAGAGCCTGCGGCATAGAGGCAGGATTTTACCATTTATCGCCATGATGGGCCAATTATGGAGCAAGAAATCAAAGATTCACAAGGAGTTTCGTTGTCGAGGCGTAGTTTTCTCGTACCATTATCCGAAGAGAAAAAATGCCGCTTTGAACGGCAGGGTGCCGCCGCCTCTGGTGATCGCAGCCATGAACCGGATCGCCATCCCGACGTTGTTGCTGGTGGCGTTGACCACCGTTCCGGCCCCCGCTGCCGAGGCGGCGATCGCAGCCGAGGATGCGGCCTTCTTCAACGACCGCGTCCTGCCGATCCTCCGGTCGCGGTGCTTCGAGTGCCACTCGCACGATCGCGAGATCAACGGCGGCCTCGCCCTCGACGTGAAGAGCGGCTGGCAGCAGGGGGGG
>JBBAVU010000376.1:0-1483 GCA_040397565.1 Pirellulales bacterium
GGCTTCAAGCGGGTGCAGTTCACCCCCGACCTCATGCCCTCCGACATCACGGGCACGAACGTGCTCGAGGAGGACGAGGCGGGCCGCCGGCATTTTCGGTTCGTCGAGGGGCCGGTGTTCACGAACATCCTCCTGGCCGACGAGATCAACCGCACGCCGCCGAAGACGCAGGCGGCGCTCCTGCAGGCGATGCAGGAGCGGGAGGTCACGGTCGGCCAGCAGACGCTCGCGCTGCCCGATCCGTTCTTCACGATCGCGACGCAGAACCCGATCGAGCAGGAAGGGACCTACCCGTTGCCGGAGGCCCAGCTCGACCGCTTCATGTTCAACATCAAGGTCGGCTACCCGACGGCCGCCGAGGAGGAGCAAATCCTCATGGCGACGAGCCGGTCCGAGAAGCCGGAGGTGAGGAAGGTGCTCTCCGGACGCGCGATCGTGAACATCCAGAAGCTCGTGGCGGGGGTCGTCGTGAGCGACTACGTCGTCAAGTACGTCTCGAGGCTCGTGCGGGCAACCCGCCCGAAGGATCCGCAGGCGCCGAAGTACGTGGCGGAACTCGTCGACTGGGGCGCCGGGCCGCGAGCCGGGCAGTTCCTCATCCAGGGAGGGAAGGCGCTTGCGGCGATGGACGGCCGTTTCAGCGTGTCGCTCGACGACGTGAGGCGGATCGCCGTGCCCGTGCTGCGGCACCGCATCGCCACGAACTTCCAGGCCCAGGCCGACGGCCTCACGAGCGAGTCGATCGTCGAGCGGCTCGTCCGTGAGATCGAAGAGCCCGAGATCCCGAAGCTCGTGAAGTGACCTCGGGAGCACGATCCGGATGGTCCGCGCCGTCGAGGAATACCTGAAGCCGGAGGTCGTCCGGCAGATCGCGCGGCTCGACCTCAGGGCGCAGTTCATCGTCCGCGGCTTCCTCCAGGGCCTGCACTCGAGTCCCTACCAGGGCTTCTCGGTCGAGTTCAGCGAGCACCGCAAGTACGTGCCGGGCGACGAGCCGAAGGACATCGACTGGCTGGTCTACGCCAAGACCGACAAGTACTACGTCAAGAAGTTCGAGGCCGAGACCAACATCACGGGCTACCTCGCGATCGACACGAGTGGCTCGATGGCCTACACGTACCGCCAGGAGCTCACGAAGCTCGATTATTCGATCTCCCTGGCCGCGGCGCTCTGCTGGCTCATGGTGCACCAGCAGGATCCGTGCGGCCTGCTCGTCTTCGACGAGAAGATCCGGGCGAGCCTGCCGGCGAAATCCCGCCGGTCGCAGATCGGCAACGTGCTCTCGACGCTCGCGAAGGTGAAGCCCTCGGGCACGACCGACGTCGCGAGGAGCCTCGGGCAGGTGGCGGCGATGCTGCGGCACCGCTCGCTCGTGATGGTCTTCAGCGACCTCCTGGCCGATCCGGCGCCGGTGCGGGAGTCGCTCTCGCGGCTGCGGCACCGCGGCCACGACGTGATCCTCTTCCACGTGCTCGACGAGGCG
>JBBAVU010000377.1:0-1443 GCA_040397565.1 Pirellulales bacterium
CCCTGATTTCGCCTTGCGGCTTTGCGGGCAGACCTCCTAGAGTCCCGCCGTCGAGGTGATGGCATGGTGGCGTTGCAGAAAGGCCTGTTCGGGGCCGTCTTCGCGATGGCGTTCTTCGGGGCGGCGGCGCGCGCCGAGGAGCCGCTCGTCGTTGCAGCCGTCAAGCCGACCTCCTGGACGGCCCCCGATCTCCAGGCCGACGGCGGGCAGGTGATGCAGAGCTATGACATCTCGCCGTTCGTCGAGCAGGCCGGGCCGGGTAGTCAGAAGCTGGTCGTCGACTGGGTGCTCCAGGACACGGGCTACGCCGCCTGGCACGGCACGCAGCTCGCCGCGATCGCGGCCGACGAGAAGGCGCTGCGGTGCTTCCACGTGCCTGCCATGCAGGAGCGGGTGGCCGAGGTGGTCGCCCGCTTCACGACCGACGCAGCCTCGCCGCACCGCTTCAGCGTCCGTGTGATCGGCATGGGCGGGCCGGGCTGGCGGGGAGTGGCGGTTCCGATGCTCAAGCCGATCCCCACCGCGACCCCGGGCGTGCAGGCGTGGATGCTCTCGCGGGAGGAGCTCGCGATGTTCCTGGCCCGGGTCGGCGGGCGGTCGGATTACCGGGAGCTTCCGACCGGCGCCGTGCTCGCGGCCAACGGCCAGCCCGCGGCGATCAGCGGCGGCCGGAAGCGGCCCTACATCCAGGACGTGTCGATCCGGCCCGATGTCTGGCCCGGCTGGCAGACGCTCCAGGCCGAGGCCGACGAGGGGCTCTCGCTCGACGTCCACCCCCTGCTCTCGAAGGACGGCGATTCGGTCGAGGCGGTCGTCCGCTGCCGGATCGACCAGATCGAGCGGATGGCGCCGGTCGTGATCGGCTCCCCGACGCCGGATCGCTCGCGGGTGCAGATCGAGGTTCCGCAGCTCTCGAGCATCCGCGTCGGCGAGCGGTTCCGCTGGCCGAGCACGCATGCCCTCGTCGTGGGGCTCGGGCTCGTCCCCTGGCCCGTGCCGGAGCCCGGGGCCGGCCAGGGGCCCACGCTCTTCGCCGGCGACGCGGCCCGCCGGGACGTCGTCGTCATCGTGGAGCCGAGGCTGGCGGCCCGCCGGTAAGGCGGCGGTTCGCTATACTCCGCCGATCAAACGGACCTCCCACGAGCACACAGGAAAGGGATTCATGGCTGCAGGGCTCCGCCGCGTCGTCGTCACGGGGATGGGAATGGTGAGCCCCGCGGGGCTCACGCTCGACGACCTGTGGGCGAAGCTGTCAGGCGGCGGCTCCTGTGTCGGCCCGATCTCGCTCTTCGACGCGGGCGGCATCCCCCTGAAGCATGCGGCCGAGGCCCGGGCCTTCACCGGTGACATCGCCGACTTCGGCCGGCTCCAGCCGGACCAGAAAAAGGCGATCCGCAAGGGGCTGAAGGTGATGTGCCGCGAGAGCCAGATGGCCGTCGCCGC
>JBBAVU010000378.1:0-1442 GCA_040397565.1 Pirellulales bacterium
TCACTTGATGAACAGCATCTCGCGGTAGGTCGGCAGCGGCCAGAGATCGTCGGGCAGGATGCACTCGATCTGGTCGGCCGTTTCCCGTAGGGCGACCATGACCGGGATCACGTCGTCGTGGAAGTGCTTCACCTCGCCCCGCAGGTCGCTCGCGCCGTGGTGAGAGAGGGCCTTCTCGAGCGACTCGATCCGTCCCTCGAACTCGCCGACGAGCTTCGTGAGCTTCTCGAGCGTGCCCATGTGGGGGGGCATGCCGAGGGTCTTGAGCTTGCTCGCCGTATCGACGAGCTCGCTCTGGTAGCGGTAGCCGGCCGGCAGGATCTGCGTCTTCGCGATCTGCAGGGCACACTGGGCCTCCGTGTTGATGTCCTTGCAGTACCGCTCCATGTAGATGTCGTAGCGGCTTCGCATTTCCCGCTCGGAGAGGACGCCGTACTTCTCGAACATCGCGATGTTCTTCGGCGACACGAGCACGTCGAGGGCCTCGGGGGTCGCCTTGAGGTTCGGCAAACCTCGCTTCTTGGCTTCTTCGTGCCACTCCTGCGAGTAGCCGTTGCCGTTGAAGATCACCGCCTTGTGCTCGCTGACGATCTTCTGGAGCAGCTTCTCGACGGCCCCGGCGAGCTTCGAGGAATCGCCGCCGGTCGCCTTTTCGAGCTCGGTCGCGATGTAGTCGAGGCTCTCCGCCACGATCGTGTTGAGTGCCACGAGCGGGCCGGCGATCGACTGGCTCGAGCCGACGGCACGGAACTCGAACTTGTTGCCGGTGAAGGCGAACGGGCTCGTCCGGTTGCGGTCGCCGGCATGCTTCGGGAGCGTCGGCAGCGTGTCGACGCCGACGGCAAGCGTGCCGGTCGACTTCGAGCTCGTCGCCTTGCCCTTCTCGATCTGCTCGAACACGTCGGCGAGCTGTTCGCCGAGGAAGATCGAGATGATCGCCGGGGGGGCCTCGTTGGCCCCGAGACGGTGGTCGTTGCCGCTGGCGGCCACGACCGCCCGCAGGAGGTCGCCGTGGAGGTGCACGGCGCGGATCACCGCCGAGCAGAAGACGAGAAACTGCATGTTCGCATGCGGCGTCTCACCCGGCTCGAGCAGGTTGCCGAGCTTGCAGCCGATCGACCAGTTCACGTGCTTGCCCGAGCCGTTGATGCCGGCGAACGGCTTCTCGTGGAGCAGGCAGGCCATGCCGTACTTCTGCGCGACGCGAGTCAGCATCTGCATGATCGACTGCTGGTGGTCGGTCGCGATGTTGGCGTTCTCATAGAGCGGCGCGATCTCGTACTGGCTCGGGGCCACCTCGTTGTGCCGCGTCTTCACGGGCACGCCGAGCTTGAACAGCTCCCGCTCGGTCTCGAGCATGCAGGCGAGCACCCGCTCGGGGATCGCACCGAAGTACTGGTCCTCGAACTCCTGCCCCTTCGGCGGCTTCGCGCCGAAGAGCG
>JBBAVU010000379.1:0-1436 GCA_040397565.1 Pirellulales bacterium
AAATCATACCCCGCATCGACGAACGCCCGCCGTGCCCGCTCCACCGACCGCTCGTCGGCCAGGTCGAGCCGCCGGCCGGCCGCATACTGCACGAGGCCCTCCACGAAGCCGCGGGTGAAGGCGTCGAGCCGCCGCTCGACGATATAGCGTTTGAGATCGGCGAGGCTCGCGATCACCGTGCCATCGGCGAGCGTGCTCTCGATCTTTACCGGCTCCTGCTTCTCGCCGGCCGGCACGGCGTCGCGCCAGCCGCCCGCCGCATCGAAGTTTTCGAAGGCCAGGCCAAAGGGGTCGATCCGCCGGTGACAGGCGATGCAGGAGCCGCTCGACCGCGCGTGCTCGGCGATCCGCTCCCGCAGCGACGCCGCCTTGATGATCCCCTGCTCCTCCAGCGGCGTGACCTTCGGCGGCGGCGGGGGCGGATCGAAGAGAATCCGCTCGAGCACCCAGGTGCCGCGGCGAACCGGATGGGAATCGGCGCCGTCGGAGTTCATCTTCATGATCCGCGGCTGCGCGAGCACGCCGCCGAGCGGGCTTCCCTCCGGCAGCTTCACCTTCACGAACTCGCCCGTGCCCGTGTAGCCATCCGCGCGGCAGAGCTTGGCCAGCCGCGGCGTGAGCCAGAGATGGTCGGCGTCGATCAGGCGGCGGATGTCGGACGGGCCGTCGAGCCCGAGCGCGTCGTGCACCGTCCGCCGAAACTGCTCCTTGACCTCCTCTTCGAGTTCCTCGTCGTAAAACGGATACCGCGCCTTGTCGATCGCCACCTGGTCAAACTTGTCGAGGTGCCAGGCCTCGTCGATAAAGCGATCGACGAACCGTCTGGCCCGCGGGTCGGCCAAGAGCCGCGCCGCCTCCGCCCGGAGCACCACCGGATCAAGCAGCGTGCCATCGACCCCGGCTGCGAGGAGCTTTTCATCGGGCGGCTCGCCCCACAGCCAGAACGAGAGCTTCGCCGCCACGAGCAGGGCGTGCGACCGCTCGCTCGCCGGCTGCGCGAAGTCGTCGAGGAAGAGGTGCTTGGGTGCGACGAGCACCGACGCGAGCGTCTCGTGCACGGCCGCCTCGAAGCCGAGGCCGTCTTTCCGTAGCGTGGCGTAGAGATCGGTGAACGTCCGCCGATCGGCGGCCGTGGCGAACCCGCGGAAGGCCGCATCAACGAACCGGCCGATCACCTCGCCGGCGTAGGCGTCGGTGGGGCCGCGGTGCGGCGACTCGAAGAAGACGGCGTTGTGCAGCGGCACGTCATGAAGCGTGAGCTCCGCCCAGTCGATCTCGATCGCCGGTGCCTTGCCGGCGAGAGCCTCCTGGTTCTTCCGGAAGACCTCCACGAGCTCGGAGTCCTTCATGTAGTAGTTGGGCAGCGTCTTGGCCCGGGCCCGCTCGTAGATCTCGTCGTAGGAGCCGATGTGGATGTTGCCGAGGGCGTAGCGATG
>JBBAVU010000380.1:0-1431 GCA_040397565.1 Pirellulales bacterium
AGACGATCATCGGCGCCATGTACGCCAAGTGGATCCAGTCGTGGCGCGACCTGCCGATCCTCGTGAACCAGTGGGCCAACGTCGTCCGCTGGGAGATGCGGCCCCGGGTCTTCCTCCGCACGGCCGAGTTCCTCTGGCAGGAGGGGCACACCGCCCACGCCACGAGCGAGGAGGCGGTCGAGGAGACCATGCGGATGCTCGAGGTCTACCGCACGTTCGCCGAACGCGACCTGGCGATGCCGGTCGTGAAGGGCCCGAAGCCGGCCGCCGAGCGGTTTCCCGGCGCCGTCGACACCTACTCCATCGAGGCGATGATGCAGGACCGCAAGGCCCTGCAGGCGGGAACCTCGCATTTTCTGGGGCAGAATTTCGCGCGGGCCCAGGAGATCAAGTTCGCCGGCCAGAACGGCGCCGAGGAGTACTGCTGGACGACCTCGTGGGGCGTCTCGACCCGCCTCGTCGGCGCGGTCATCATGACCCACTCCGACGACGATGGCCTCGTGCTGCCCCCGCGGATCGCGCCGGAGCACGTGGTGATCCTGCCGATCCATCGCACCGACGAGGAGCGGGCCGCCGTGATGGCCTGCTGCGAGCGGTTGCAGCGGGAACTCGCGGCACAGTCATACTGTGGCGAACCCGTGCGGGCCGTGATCGATTCCCGCGACATCCGCGGCGGTGAGAAGACCTGGCAGCACGTGAAGCGAGGCACCCCCATCCGCGTCGAGATCGGCCCCCGCGACCTCGCCGCCGGCAACGCGAGCGTCTTCCGCCGCGACCGCGGGCCGAAGGAGCGGCAGGCCGTGCCGCTCTCGGAGTTCGTGGCGACCGTGCCGAAGCTGCTCGAGGAGATGCAGCAGGGGCTCTTCGACCGGGCGAAGGCCTACCGCGACGCCCATTCGGTCCGGCTCGGGTCGCTCGCGGAGGTGACCGAGTTCTTCACGCCGCCGGCGACGAAGGGGGGCAAGGCCGAGGGGATCCACGGCGGCTTCGCCCACGTGCACGTCGCCGACGACCCCGCGGTGGCCGCGGCCCTCGACCCGCTGAAGGTCACCGTCCGCTGCATCCCGCTCGACGGCGACGACGAGCCGGGCACGTGCATCGTGACGGGCCAGCCGGTCCGCCGCCGCAGCGTGCTTGCGAAGTCGTACTGAATTCACGCTGCTTGCGGGTCAACGCTGCGGGGTTCGGGGCTGCCCGTGTGCCGCTCGCCGGACGCTCACTACGGGCATCCTGCCCTCCGCTCGCTCGGATGCAGACTTCGCTGCGCAATCCTTGCTTCGCTTGTCTGCATACGCCGTCTCGGGCACACGGGCAGCCCCGAACCGGTCAAACGTCGTGCTCAATGATTTACACAGGCACTGTGATGCTGAACGCCTTGGGGGGAGCGCGGTCGAGGGGGTGGGGAACGTTGAGGAGCATCAGGTGTATCCT
>JBBAVU010000381.1:0-1415 GCA_040397565.1 Pirellulales bacterium
CCAGCCGAACATCGTGCTCATCATCGGCGACGACCATGCCTGGACCGACTACGGTTTCATGGGCAATGCCGAGGTCCGCACGCCACACATCGACCGGCTCGCGGCCGAGGGCCTCACCTACACCCGCGGCTACGTGACGACGGCGCTTTGCAGCCCGTCGCTCGCGACGCTCCTGACCGGGCTCCACCCGCACCAGCACGGCATCACGGGCAACGATCCGGTGAAAGGACAGCCGCGCGAGGCGTGGCTCGAGCAGTTCTTCCGGCATCCGATGCTGCCGAAGCTGCTCGCGGACGCTGGCTACCTGACGATGCACACGGGGAAGTACTGGATGCGGCAGCCGGCCGATGCCGGATTCATCCGCGACATGGGAAACACCGACCGTCACGGCGGCGAGGCGCTCGCCATCGGTCGCAAGACGATGCAGCCGATCTACGACGCGATCGACGCGGCCGGCCGGGAGTCGAAGCCTTTCTTCATCTGGTACGCGCCGTTCCTGCCCCACGAGCCGCACACCCCGCCCGAGCGGCTGCTCGACACGTATGCGGCGATCGAGCCCGAGGCCCGGGCAAAGTACTATGCCATGATCGAGTGGCTCGACGAGACGGTCGGCGACCTCATGGCGAACCTGAAGTCACGGGGCATCGACGACGACACGCTCGTCGTCTATCTCAACGACAACGGCTGGAACGACTTCGGCAAGCTGACCCCCTACGAAAACGGCGTTCGCACGCCGATCGTGCTGCGTTGGCCGAAAAAAGTGGCCGCGAAGATCGACCGCGATCACCTCGCCGGCAACATCGACATCGTGCCGACGATCCTGGCGGCGGCGGACGTTCCCGCGCCGGCGGGGCTGCCGGGCGTCGACCTCCTCGACGAGAAGGCCGTCGCCGCCCGCGACACGCTCTTTCTCGCGAACTACACGCACGACATGCAATCGCCCGACGACCCGGGCCGCAGCCTGCTCACGCGGTCGTGCATCCACGGCGGATGGAAGCTCATCGAGTGGAGTGAGACGCTTCCCGAAAATGGACGAGACGAGGGGAAAAAACGCAGGAACCCTGGCTCCCGCGAGGAACTCTTCGACCTCGCAGCCGACCCCGGCGAGACGAGGAATATGGCGGCCAAACAGCCCGAGCGAGTGAAGGAACTCGCCGCACGGCTCGACGGCTGGTGGAAGCCAAGCCGCTCGCAGCCGTAGGGCGTAGGAACGTTCCGAGACGCGGGAGCGAAGCGGACCTGTAAGCCGGGTTCTGTCGTCCGCGGCGAGCCGCGGACGGGCGGTCATTTCTCTAGGACGGCGGTTGCCCGCCGCCTCCAGCAGCCGACCCGGGGACTGGTGCGGAGCGGGCCGCTCCGCGACGGTCCTTGCGGACCGTTCTGTCCCCTGCTTGGCCTTGCTCCCGATGGGGTTT
>JBBAVU010000382.1:0-1411 GCA_040397565.1 Pirellulales bacterium
CTCGACCGCGCGGTGCTCTATCCCGACATCATCTTCGCCAGCGACGCGGTGCCGATCAGCACCTCGCCCGATGTCGCCCGCTCGCTCGGCGGCCGGACGGCGTCAGAGTCGCGGTTCCTGTCGGCGGCGCCATGGGACGCAGCCACGCAGAACCTGCCGGCGGGCATCGGCTCCACCCACCCCCGCAGTGCCGCCACCTTCGCGAAGATCTTCGCCAACTACGTGATCGGCGGCGCCGACAGCGTCGCCCGCCGCGGAGAGGGCGCCGCCGCCGACAAGACGCCAAGCGGCATGCCCAAGCTGACCCTCATGCAGGCGGTCCGCCAGAGCACGCTTCTGCCCGCCAACCTGCTGGCGGCAGGCGCGCCTGCCGCCAACTCGAAGGGCAGGCTGCAGGAAGGCAAAGACGCCGACGTCGTCGTCTTCGATCTCGCCACGTTTCAGGGCAGGGCGGATTACGCGGCGGGGAAGAACCTGCTTACCTCCGTCGGGATGCGGCACGTGCTCGTCAATGGGCAGTTCGTGATTCGCGATGGGAAACTCGACCCCGACGCACGCCCCGGCCGCGGGCTCCGGGCGACGGTCGCCGACGCCGTGAAGCCGCTGGAAGTTCAGACCTGGCGGTTGGCGGATGCCGCCGGCCGTGAACTCTTCACCGCCGACGCCACCGAGGCTGCTCGCCTCCAGGCCGACGGATGGCGGAGCCTGCCCGCGTCGTTCTCGCTGCTGGCCAAGGATGCGATGTATCGTGACTTGCGAACCAGCAACGTCTACCGGCTCGCGCACCCCAAGACGGGCGACCATGTCTACACGACCCGCGAAGAGGGCCGCGACGAGGCACTGCAGCGGGGCTACAGGCTCGAGGGCATCGCCGGCACGCTGGCCGTGGGGCTCGGCCTGGGAACTTGGCCGATCCTGGCCTTCGAGCAGCCTTCGACCGGCCGCCATCGCTACACCGCTTCCCCCGCCGAGCGCATCGAACTTACCCAGGCCAAAGACTCCCCCTGGGTGTTCGTCGAGGTGATTGGCTGGACCGACATGCCGCAGGCGTCTCCACGATGAAATACACGACCGCCGCGACGATCGCAGCCGACGCTGCCTTCGTCGATCGCCTCACGACGCTGCGCCGCGACATCCACCGCCATCCCGAGACCGCCTTCGAGGAGGTCCGCACGAGCGACCTGGTCGCCGCCTTCCTGACCGGCCTCGGCATCGAGGTTCACCGCGGCCTCGGCAAGACCGGGGTCGTCGGCACGCTGCTGGGCAAGCGGGGGGGAGCCCGCCGCATCGGCCTGCGGGCCGACATGGACGCGCTGTTCATCAAGGAGGCCACGGGCCACCCCTGGGCGTCGAGCGTCGAGGGCAAGATGCATGCCTGCGGGCACGACGGCCACACCACGATGCTGCTGGG
>JBBAVU010000383.1:0-1409 GCA_040397565.1 Pirellulales bacterium
GCCTTCCAGGAGACGCCGATCGTCGAGGTCTGCCGCGGCATCACGAAGCACCACTACCTCGTCACGCACCACGATGACATCGCGAGGGTGATGAAGGAGGCCTTTCACATCGCCACGACCGGCCGGCCCGGACCGGTGCTCGTCGACCTCCCGAAGAACATCCAGCTCGCCCAGTTCGTGCCCGACTACGACGTGCCGATGAACCTTCCGGGCTACCGCCCGGAACCGCGGCCGCCGCAACCCGAGCAGATCGCGCAGGTCGCAGCGGCGATCAAGCGGGCGAAGCGGCCGGTGATCTACGCCGGCGGCGGCGTGATCACGGGCGACGCCTCCGACGAGCTGCGGGAGCTTGTCCGCAAGACCGGGATCCCCGTCACGATGACCCTCATGGGCCTGGGCGCCTTTCCCGCCGACGACAAGCTCTGCCTCGACATGCTCGGGATGCACGGCAGCGTCTACGCCAACTACGCCGTGGACGAGGCCGACCTGTTGATCGCGATCGGCGTGCGGTTCGACGACCGCGTCACCGGCAAGGTGGCCGAGTTCGCCCAGCACGGCTTCATCGTGCACATCGACATCGATCCCTCCGAGATCAACAAGAACAAGCTCGTGCACGTGCCGATCGTGGCCGACGTCGAGGACGCCCTCCACGCCCTCAACAAGATCGTGGAGAAGCCATCCGCGCCACTCGACGAGTGGTACGCGAAGATCAACACCTGGAAGCAGGAGGATCCGTTCTCCTACGACCGGTCCTTCGACGGCATCCTGCCGCAGCACGCGATCTCCGAGCTCTCGCGGCTCACGGCCGACCGCGACACGATCGTGACGGTGGGCGTCGGCCAGCACCAGATGTGGTCCGCGCAGTTCTTCAAGTTCCGCCGGCCCCGCACCTGGCTCTCCTCGAGCGGCCTCGGCACGATGGGCTTCGGGCTGCCGGCCGCCATGGGGGCGAAGGTGGCGCACCCAGAGTCGCTCGTCATCGACATCGACGGCGACGGCAGCATCCTCATGAACATCCAGGAGTTCGCCACCTGCCGCACGGAAAACATTCCCGTGAAGGTGCTCCTGCTCAACAACCAGCACCTCGGCATGGTGGTGCAATGGGAGGACCGCTTCTTCAAGGGCAACCGGGCCCACACCTACCTCGGGCCGATCGACAACCCCGAGGCCTGCGGACAGGGCGACGGCATCTCCCCCGAGTGCCGCTACCCCGATTTCGTTGCGATCGCCCGCGGCTTCGGCTGGCAGGCCGAGACGATCGTCGAGAAGCCCGACCTCGAGGGAGCGCTCAAGCGGCTCATCGACTCCGAGGGTCCGGCGCTCCTCGACGTGCAGGTGCCCTACCAGGAGCACGTGCTCCCGATGATCCCGGGCGGCATGACCGTGCGGGACCTCATCAAGCAGTAGCA
>JBBAVU010000384.1:0-1405 GCA_040397565.1 Pirellulales bacterium
ACGCCCAGCCGCTCCTCGACGCCTCGGGCGGCCTCATCCGCACCGGCCCGACGGGTACGAACGTCGCCGACGTCCGCATCGTCCTCGCGCGGTGAGTTTTCCTGAACGTCAAACGTGCGGGGCTCGGGGCTGCCCGTGCCCATCGCCGGACGCTCGCTTCGGGCATCCTGCCCTCCGCTCTCTCGGATGCAGACTTCGCTCCGCAATCCTTGCTGCGCTTGTCTGCATACGCCGGCTCCTGGGCACGGGCAGCCCCTCGCGGTCAAGCTTTGCGTCAGAAGACTTACACAGGCACTACGATGCTGAACGCCGGGGGAACGGACGTTGAGGAGCATCAGGTGTATCCTCACCGTAGCGACGAGGCGTCCGGTCCCCCGGCGGCAATGCGGTCTCCTTTAAGAAACCTGCATGGCAGATGGACGCCCGACTGCGGCCAGAGTCGCGGTTCGGGATCATCCTTCCGGATCAGACGTCGCAGAGCGACACGGCTTCGCGGAGGCCGGCGAGGGGGTCGCGGGTCGGGATGAATTCCTGGCCGACGTAGCCCTTGTAGCCGATGTCGACGAGCTTTCGCATGATCGGCGGGTAGTTGATCTCCTGCGTGTCGTCGAGCTCGCCGCGGCCCGGATTGCCGGCGGTGTGGACGTGCCCGATCACGTCCTTGCACTCCTCGATCCGGCGGATCACGTCGCCGTTCATGATCTGCACGTGGTAGATGTCGAAGAGCATCTTGAGCCGTGGCGAGCCGACGCGGCGGATGATGCCCGCCACGTAGTCGACGTCGTCGCCCTGGTAGCCGGGGTGCCCCTTCATCGGGTGCGTGCCGTCCCTCGAATTCAGATGCTCGAGGCAGATCGTCACCCCCTTCTTCTCCGCGTGGCCGACGATCTTCTTGAAGCCGGCGACGCAGTTGTCGGCCCCCTCCGCGAGCGAAATCTCGCCGCTCTTCGGGTCGTCGGCGTCACGAAACTTGAAGCCGGTGAAGGCGATCACGGCCGGAAAGCCCGCCTCCGCGCAGGCGTCGATCATCTTCGTCGTCGAGGCGATCACCTCGTCGTGGTACCTCGGGTTGTTGAAGCCCTTCATGAAAGGGGCTCCAGGCATGCCGTTCGGGGCGATCGCGGAGGTGAGTCCTTGCTTCTTGATCGTCGCCCACGTCTCCGGAGGCGCCAGCTCGATCGATTTGCAGCCGAGCTGTTTCGCGACCTCGCAGATCTTTTCGATCTCCCACTTGTCGCCGGCGACGTTGAAGCACCAGTAGACGATCGACTGGTTGATCCGGCCCTTGCGGTCATCTGCGGCGACCGCCGTGGCGGCGGCCGGCAGGCCGATCGCTCCGGCGGCGACCGTGCGAATGACGTCGCGACGGTTCAGTGGCAGTGGCATGGCTGGGCTCCTTCAGCGA
>JBBAVU010000385.1:0-1403 GCA_040397565.1 Pirellulales bacterium
GAGCCGGAAGTCCCGCATCCAGGCCGGCTCGCGCTTCATCTCCGAGATCTGCGAGACGATCTCCCGGTCGAGCCCCTTCCGGGCCTTGAACACGGCCGGGGAGTCGGTGCGGAAGTCGTACTTGTTGATCTCGCCGAGCGCGAGGGTCGACGAGGGTTCAAGTGCCGACGACATGGGCAGCTCCTGTGAGGCGGGAATCCTCCATCGCCTTCTCGGCGGCGGCGGCTTCGGGGTAGGCGGCGCGGATTCGTTCGTAGCCCTTCTTGTGGAGCTCGGCGGCGAGTTCCGGCCCGCCCGACTCGACGATCTTGCCGCCGAGCATGACGTGCGTTTGGAGCGGGATGTTGTGCTCGAGCAATTGCTCGTGGTGGGTGATGATGAGGATGCCCATCTCGGCTCCTCCGATCCGGGCGATGCTCTCGCTCGCGAGCCTGACGGCATCTGCGTCGAGGCCGCTGTCGGTCTCGTCGAGCACCGCGAACTTCGGACGCAGCATCGCCAGCTGCAGGATCTCGGCCCGCTTCATCTCGCCCCCCGAGAAGCCGTCGTTCACGTAGCGGCGGGCGAACTCGGAGTCCATCGAGAGCTCCGCCATCTTCGACTTCAGTTCGCCGCGGAACTCCTTCATCGGCACGAGCTCCTGCCCCTCCTTGCGGTCGGGGTTTCGCACGTTCGTGACGGAGTGCCGCAGGAAGTCGGCGAACCGCACGCCCGGAATCGACATCGGCCGCTGGAACGCGAGGAACAGACCGGCACGGGCCCGTTCGTCGGGCTCCATGGCGAGGATGTCGCGGCGGCCGCCGTCGGCCCCGACGAGCTCGATCGAGCCCGCCGTCACCTCGTAGGAGGGATGCCCCATGATGGCGTACCCGAGCGTGCTCTTGCCGGAGCCGTTGGGACCCATGAGCGCGTGCACCTCGCCGCGGCCGATCGTGAGGTCGACCCCCTTGAGGATCTCCTGCCCGTCGACCGCGACATGCAGTCCGCGGATGACCAGTTGCTCGTTCGCCGCACCGTTCTTCATGGAATCATCGCTCATCGGTTCAGGAATTCCCTCGGGCCGTTCAGGCCGTGACCTTCTGGTGATCGAACACCAACTCGCCCTCGCCGACCGGCGAGGCGACGTAGCCGGAGTGGTGGGGAACGGGAAGTTCGTCGTCCACCTTTCCGAGCCCATCCTTCCGCTTCGCGATCCGCTGGCCCATGATCTTGTCCTGGATCCGCATGAGCCCCTCGAGCAGGCTCTCGGGCCGGGGCGGGCAGCCGGGAACGTAGACGTCGACGGGCACGACGAGGTCGACGCCCTTCACCACGTGGTAGCCCCACTTGAAGTACGGCCCGCCGCCGGTCGTGCAGGCGCCCATCGCGATCACGTACTTCGGATCGGGCATGAGGTTGTAGAG
>JBBAVU010000386.1:0-1402 GCA_040397565.1 Pirellulales bacterium
CTCAGCGGGCCTTGGCGTCGCGGAGATCCCAGGCTTCGAGCCAGTCGGTCCGCAGGGGCTCGAGGCCGAAGTCCTTCCGCAGCCGCTCGTCGAAGTCGGGCATGTGCGCGGCGCCGTAGAAGATCGCGATCTTTCGCCGTCCCTTCGCGATCTCCCGCCGCATGACGTCGATTGCGGCGGCGTTGCGGTCGGTGATGATCGTGGAGCCCTCCTCGCCGCTGAAGGCCGCGGTGAGCACCTCCATGTCGGTGAACTGCACCGCCATGATCCTCCGCAACCTCAATTCCCGGTCGTTGCCGAAGATCGCTCCGAAGAGGTCCCCCACGCTCACCTCCTGCGAGGGCACGTTCTTCTGGTTCATGCTCTCCCGCATGAGCTTGCCGAACATCGTCCACCACGACTCACCGCGGCGCTCCATCGCCTCGTCGAACTCGCCGGGTGAGAGGTCGGCGTGGACGAAATTCTTCGCCGCGTAGTCGATCCGCTCGAGTTGGAACTCGAGGCCCAGGAGCGACGTGAGGCCGGTCTGGGCCTGGCCGATCATGCCGGAGGGCTTGCGGCCCGGCTTCGGCACGCGGCTCTTCTCCGGCGCCACGAGTTCGTAAAGCACGCAGTCGTAGTCCTTGAACCGTCGTTCGAGGCTGTCGTAGTAGGACCTCGAGCCGATGTGCACGGCGGCGACGAGGTCGACCGCGATGCCGGTGGATCCGCCGCGATCCTTCGGGGGGGCGTAGCGGACGATCGACGTGTCGAGCGACTGGAGATCGCCGTCGGGATCCTTCGACAGGCGAAGGAAGGCCGACTCGGCCCCGCGGGCCTTCTCGAGCGGCTTCGGCTCCTCGGCCGCCGCCGGGATCGCCACTGCCGCGACCATCACTGCCGCGACGATCACAGTCGCGACCATCACCGTCCAGGCAAGCCGGGCAAGGGCAGGGCTTTTTGCGAGGCGGGGGCGGCCCGGGGATTTCGGAGACGGGATTTGCTGCAGGAACATCGAATGGCCCTCGGTTTCCCCCATTGAACCAGCTTTCTTCCCCCGTGTCGCCGGCTGGGACCGAGGAGGCCCCCCGCAAGGTTTTCCAAGATTCGTCAATTCCTGCCCGCCCTGCGACCGATACCACCGGAGCAATCCGCAGAAGCGGAAAACCGGATCCCGTTCCCCCCTGGGACAACTGCGATGGGCACGCACTCCAACGAACGACGCACCTGCCGGGCTGAATCGCGCCGGGCCGCGGCCGCAAAGGCCCTGGCCCGCTGGGCCGCCGCGATCGCGATTCTCCTCGGCCTCGCCGGGAAGGGTCGCGCGGGCGACACGTGGGTTCCGCTCCTGCCCGACCAGAGCTTCTACGACTTCCAGCTCTTCGCCCCGCCCGATCTCCAGGAGTACGAGATCTACCCCGAG
>JBBAVU010000387.1:0-1389 GCA_040397565.1 Pirellulales bacterium
CCCCCAACCCCCTCGGTGTAAACGAGGTGCTCTGACCAATTGAGCTAGTCGCCCGTGGCGCAAAGGCCCCGGAAGGATTCTACCCTCCCGCTTTCTGGGCCTCGGGCTTCGGGGGCACGACCACGCGGACGCCGAGTTCCACCAACTGCTTCGTCTCCACGGCAGCCGGCGCTCCCGTCATCAGGTCGCTCGCCTTCTGCGTCTTCGGGAAGGCGATCACGTCGCGGATGTTGTCGAGTCGGCCGAAGAGCATCACCCAGCGGTCGATGCCGAGCGCGATCCCACCGTGCGGCGGGGCGCCGCTCCGCAGGGCGTCGAGGAGGAAGCCGAAACGGTCGCGGGCCACCTCCGGCGTGATGCCCAGCAGGTTGAACACCTTCTCCTGCGTCGCCCCGTCATGGATCCGGATCGTCCCCCCGCCCGCCTCCGAGCCGTTGATCACGAGGTCGTAGGCGACGGCGCGACAGGCCGCCGGGTCGGTGTCCAAGAGGTCGCGGTCGGCTGGCCGGGGGGCGGTGAACGGATGATGCATCGACGCCCAGCCGCCGGTCTCGGCGTCCCGGGCGAACATCGGGAAGTCCACCACCCAGGAGAAGTGCATCTGCGCCGGGTCATAGAGGCCGAGCCGGGCGCCGAGCCGCTTCCGCAGCATGTGCAACGCCTTGCAGGTGACGTCGAACGAATCGGCCACGATCAGCGCCAGATCCCCCGGCTCGCAGCCGAGACGTTCCTTGAGGGCTGCGGCGACCGAGCCGATGTTCTTTGCCACCGGTCCCGACCACGAGCCGTCGGGCTCGACCTTGAGCCAGACGAGACCCTTCGCTCCCCCCTCGACCGCCACGCCGGTCAATTCGTCGAGATCCTTTCGCGAGAACTGCGCGGCCGCGGCCGGAACGCGGATGCCGCGGACACGGCCCCCGCCCTCGACCGCGCCGCGGAAGACGCGAAAGTCACTCTCGCCCGCGACGGGCGTGAGATCGACGATCTCGAGCCCGAACCGCAGGTCGGGGGCGTCGTGGCCGAACCGCTCCATGCACTCGTCCCACGTGAGCCGGGGGAGGGGCAGGGGCACGTCGAGACCGAGGATCTCGCGGGCCGTGCGCCGCACGAGCCCCTCGATCACCCCCATGACGTCGTCCGCCTCCACGAACGACATCTCGACGTCGAGCTGGGTGAACTCGGGCTGCCGGTCGGCCCGCAGGTCCTCGTCGCGGAAGCACTTCGCGACCTGCACATAGCGGTCGAAGCCCGCCATCATCAGGAGCTGCTTGTAGAGCTGCGGCGACTGCGGCAGGGCGAAGAACGAGCCGTGCTCGAGGCGGCTGGGCACGAGGTAGTCGCGGGCCCCCTCGGGCGTGCTCTTGCCGAGCATCGGCGTCTCCACGTCGA
>JBBAVU010000388.1:0-1368 GCA_040397565.1 Pirellulales bacterium
GCTGTAATTACTCGGCGAGGGTTTCCTCGCAGTCGAACGCCCGACCATCCGACGTCGTCATCCGCACCTGCAGCCGGAGTTTGCCGGACGCCGGCGGCGGGCCCGGCCACGGCAAGTCCAGATTGAGCCCGCGGGCCCGCGAGGTGGGGCGAAACCGGCCGAGCGCCTCCTGCGACGGAACCTGCCAGGTGGCGACGGGTGGCGCGTTGAGCGGGGCGGCCGCGTCGAACGCGGCGACGGACACGTCTCCGCCCGCGGCCACGAGCCGCTCGTCGGCGTCCCGCGGTTCGAAGACGACCGCGAGCCCGTCCGATCGCCCGTCACCGTCACGGTCGAATGGTCCGCTGCGCGAGGCGTTGATCACGAGATGCGTGATACCCTTCTCATCGGCTGCGCTCTCCTCGTGGGAGAGTCGTCGCACCGGCGGCGGTGCGGCCGCGGTGGGGGGCGGGTCGATCGGCCGCGGGGCGGCCTCCACGGGGCCGCCGAAGACCGGCCCGTCGGCGGGCCTTGCGGGGCCGAGCGACGTGCCGCGGAACTGGAGGCCCGGGTTCGAGCCCGGCAGCGGCGGAACGCCGTCGAGCGTCGGGGGCTGCGCGGGCGCCGGCGGGGTGACTGCGGGCGGCGTGACGCCCGTCCGTGGCGGCTGGACGAACTCGATGGCGGGGGCGTCGATCGTCGGTGGCACGAGGCTCGGAGCGGCGGCGGGCTTCGCCGGTTCGGCGACTCCCGGCGGCGGGAGAGCCTGCTTCGGCAGGGATGCGTCGGCATCGACGATCCCGAGCTGTTTCTTGAGCGACGCGTTCTCGACCGCGATCCTGTCGAGCCGCGACGCCTTGAAGTGCAGCTCGTCCTGGAGCTGGTAGATCTGGTCCTCCTGCAGCCGCAGTTCCCGCTCGAGCAGCTGTTGGTTCAGGTCGCTGCGGCAGCCAGCCACGACGACGGCCGCAACCGCGACGGCCGCAAGCCTGTTTCGGAAGTCGTTCGAGCGTGTCATGACGCGCCTCCTTGCGCCCCAATCCACTTGTGCCTCAATCCACCGCGTTCCGTCAGGCTTCAGGCTTCCGCCTTCACTCCGGGCATCCGTTCGATCACCTCGTCGATCAGCTTGTAGTCGAGCGCCTCCTGCGCCGACATGAAGCGGTCGCGATCCGTGTCCTGCTCGATCTTCTCGAGCGGATGCCCCGTGTGCTTGAGCAGGATCGCGTTGAGCTTGTGCTTGATGTTCTTGAATTCCTTCGCGTGGATCATGATCTCCTCGGCAGTGCCCTCCATGCCGGCGAGCGGCTGGTGGATCATGATCCGCGAGTTGGGAAGGGCCCGGCGCTTCCCCTTGGCGCCGGCGGTGAGCAGCACGGCCCCCATCGA
>JBBAVU010000389.1:0-1365 GCA_040397565.1 Pirellulales bacterium
CCCGCGACTACCTCGTGCCCAGCCGCCTCGAGCACGGCTCGTTCTTCGCCCTGCCGCAGTCGCCGCAGCTCTACAAGCAGCTCCTGATGATGGCGGGCTTCGACCGCTATGTGCAGGTCGCGAAGTGCTTCCGCGACGAGGACCTGCGGGCCGACCGGCAGCCCGAGTTCACCCAGCTCGACGTCGAGATGTCGTTCGTGGAGGCGGACGACGTCATGGGGGTGATCGAGGGGCTCGTGCGGCGCACGGCCCGCGAGATCCTCGGTCTCGACGTGCCCCTGCCCCTCCCCCGGCTCACGTGGGACGAGTGCATGGAGCGGTTCGGCCACGACGCCCCCGACCTGCGGTTCGGGCTCGAGATCGTCGATCTCACGCCCGTCGCGGGCGAGAGTGACTTTCGCGTCTTCCGCGGCGCGGTCGAGGGCGGGGGCCGTGTCCGCGGCATCCGCGTTCCGGCCGCGGCCGCGCAGTTCTCGCGAAAGGATCTCGACGAATTGACCGGCGTGGCGGTCGAGGGGGGAGCGAAGGGTCTCGTCTGGCTCAAGGTCGAGCCCGACGGCTCGTGGTCGGGACCGGTGGCAAAGAACATCGGCTCGGTCGCCGCAGCCCTCAAGGAACGTCTCGGCTGCGAGCCGGGGGATCTGGCGCTGATCGTGGCCGATTCGTTCGACGTCACCTGCAAGGCGTTGCACATGCTGCGGAAGCGGCTCGGCGCCCGGCTCGGCCTCTATGACCCGGCGCAGATGCACTTCTCCTGGGTGGTGGACTTCCCGATGTTCGCCCGGGACGCCGAGACCGGCGGCTGGGCGTCGATGCATCATCCGTTCACCGCCCCCCGGCCAGCCGACCGCGACCTCTTGGACACCGACCCGGCGGCCTGTCGCGCCGTCGCCTACGACCTCGTGATCAACGGCTCGGAGGCGGGCGGGGGGACGATCCGGATCCATGACGGGGCGACGCAGGAGAAGGTGTTCAACCTGCTGGGCATCACGCCGGAGGTGGCCCGCGACCGTTTCGGCTTCCTCCTCGACGCCCTGCGGAGCGGCGCCCCGCCGCACGGTGGGATCGCGCTCGGCATCGACCGCTGGGTGATGCTCTTCGGCCGACTCGACAACATCCGCGACGTGATCGCCTTCCCGAAGACGCAGAAGGCGAGCGACCTGATGACGGGAGCGCCGGCTGCCGTGGAGACGAAGCAGTTGGTGGAACTCGGCGTCCGCGTGGTCGTGCCCCCGAAGCCCGAGGCCCAGAAAGCGGGAGGGTAGAATCCTTCCGGGGCCTTTGCGCCACGGGCGACTAGCTCAATTGGTCAGAGCACCTCGTTTACACCGAGGGGGTTGGGGGTTCGAGTCCCTCGTCGCCCAT
>JBBAVU010000390.1:0-1365 GCA_040397565.1 Pirellulales bacterium
CACAGGATGTGCGTAGCGAGCGTCCGGCGAGGGCATACGGGCAGCCCCGAACCCCCCGGAGCCTCGCTCCTTGGTCGCCTTCGAAAAGCCAATGTATGCTTGAGCGACTCCGATGCTCTCCGACCCGAAATCCGCCGACCGCCAGCCCGCCCAGTCCGCCTCCACGGCGGCCGTCCACGCCGGCGAGGCCCGGGAGAAGCCGGGGCACTCGATCACCGACCCGATCTTCGCCGCGAGCACCTACACGTTCGCGAGCACCCAGGCGATCATCGATTTCCTCGAAAAGGGCATCGACCGCGAGGAGTACGGCCGCTACGGCAACCCGAGCGAGCGGGTCGTCGAGCGGAAGCTCGCCGCGATCGAGGGGGGCGAGGAGGCGGTGCTCTTCGCCTCCGGGATGGCGGCCCTCGTCGGCCTGCTCATGGCCCACACGAGCGCCGGCGACGAGATCGTCTTCTTCGACGAGTGCTACCACCGCAGCCGTGAGTTCTGCCGGAAGCACCTGACCAGGTTCGGCGTCGGCTTCAAGGAGGTTGCCACCTGCGACTACGACGCGATGGAGCGGGCGATCACGCCGAAGACCAGGTTCCTCGTGAGCGAGTCGCCGACGAATCCCCACATGAGCGTCGTGGACGTCGAGCGATTCGCGTCGATCGGCCGGCAGCACGGCGTGTTCACGCTCATCGACGCCACGCTCTGCACGCCGTTCAACCTGCGGCCGCTCGAGGCCGGCGTGGATTTCGTGCTCCACTCGGCCACGAAGTATCTCGGCGGCCACAACGACCTGCTTGCGGGCGTCGTGATCGGCGACGAGAAGAAGCTCGAGGGCGTCCGCAACCTCCGGGGGATCATGGGGGGCATTAACTCCCCGCACAACGCCTACCTGCTCGAGCGGGGACTCAAGACGTTTCCGCTCCGCATGGAGCGGCACAACGCCAACGGCCTCGCCGTGGCCCGGTTCCTCGAATCGCACCCGAAGGTGGAGCGGGTGCTCTACCCGGGGCTCGAGAGCCATCCCTACCACGAGATCGCCCGCCGCACGATGCGGGGCTACGGCGGCCTCGTCACGTTCCTGCTGAAGGACGCCGACTGGAAGCGGACGGCCAGGGTCGTCGATGCCGTGAAGATTCCGCGGATCGGGCCGAGCCTCGGCGGGGTCGAGTCGCTCATCGAGCAGCCGATGGTGATGAGCTACTGGAGCTACTCGCCCGAAGAGCGGGCCCGTTTCCGGATCGCCGACTCGATGATCCGGATCGCCTGCGGTATCGAGGACTCGGTCGACCTCGTCGCCGATCTCGCGCAGGCCCTCGAGGCTGCCTGAACCCCCAGGCCCTCCTTCGCACCACCGCCAGCAGACCACTGAGG
>JBBAVU010000391.1:0-1362 GCA_040397565.1 Pirellulales bacterium
CCGTCGGAAGCCTGGATGATCGCCGGGTAGGAGAATTCGCCGGGCTCGGTCTCGATCGCGACCGCTTTCGTCCACGCGTTGCCGTCGCGGCTCACGGCGATGTTCAGGGGCGAGCGGGCGGTGTCGCTGTGGTTGTAGATGAGGAGGTGGCGTCCGTCGACGAGCGTGACGGCGTCGGTGCCGGAATTCGGATTGGGAAGATCGGTGAGGGTCATCTCGCCCCACGTGCGGCCGCCATCGCCGCTCTCGATCCGGAAGATCCGCTTGCTTTTCTGCGTGCGGCCGACCGCGAGTAGCCTGCCTTCCCCGAGGTCGAGGATGCTCGGCTGGATCCCGCCGATCGCCTTCCCGTCGTTGACCGGGCCGACCACCTCCCACGTCGTGCCGCCGTCGGTCGATCGTTCGAAGTGGACCCGCCAGCCGCTGTTTTCCGTGCTCGACGGGGCGAGAAGCGAACCGTCGGCCAGCCGCACGGGCTTGTTCTTGATCGGCCCCACCGGCCCCCCCTTGATCGCCGTGCCCTCGCGGGAGAGCCGTACGGGCTCGGTCCACGTGCGGCCGCCGTCGGCGCTCGATCGCACGAGTCCCCACCAGTCCGCCGGGTTCGGCCCGACCTTGTAGAAGAGCGCCAGCGTGCCATCCGGCTTCTGGAAGAGCACCGGGTTCCAGCAGGGCCAGCGGGTGCCGTCGGGCTGCACGCCGTTGGCCACCTCGACCGGGGTCGTCCACGCTCCCTTCTCGGCTCCCTTCTCGAGCCGCGACGTCCAGATGCCGACGTCCTTTTCGCCCTCGGCCGTGCCGCCGAACCAGGCGACCACGAACTCGCCGGGCTTCGTCTCCGCGATGGTGCTTGCGTGGCAGGAGGGCGTGGGCAACTCGCCTGCCACGTAGCCCCTCGAGACGATCGCCTCGGCAGCATCGTCGGCCGCGTGCGCGGTCGCCACCGCTGATAGACAGGCGGCGATGAAAATAATCAGAAGCCTCATGTGTTTCATGGCGAACCAGCATGTATGACCAGAGACACCTCGTCCATGCCCGATCCGGAAAATCCATGCACTCGTCGGTACGTGGCACTCCGCGGTCGGAAGGTAGACTCGGCGGTAGGATTTTCGCCATGACTGATCGCGATCGCCGTTGGTTCGCTCTCGTCGGAATGCTTTCCATCGCCGGTTCGATCGCCGCCCTCCTGCTGGCCGCCCCACCCCTGGCGCCGGCCGAGCTCGCGCCGCTTCGCTACAACAATCCGGGGCTCGTCGTCGATCTCGGAGTCGGCCTGTGGGCCTGGCCGATTCCCTGCGATGCCGACGGCGACGGCGACTACGACCTCGTCGTCTCCTGCCCCGACAAGCCTTCCAACGGCGT
>JBBAVU010000392.1:0-1341 GCA_040397565.1 Pirellulales bacterium
GAATGCGAAGAGGTCGAACTCCGTGCCGTTGGGCAGGGCGTTGGTGATGAGCGATCCGAAGTCGATCACCATCGAGCCGCCGTAGGTGAGCAGGCCGGTGACGTCGATGGCGTCGTAGCCGCCGACGCCTCCCCGGGGCGAGAGGCCGTCTATTTCCATGAGCGTCGTGCCGGCGAGGGAGAGATCGCTCGCCTCGATGAGGCCGGGGCTGTTGCCGGGGGAGAGCGTGCCGCCGGCGAGCACGCTGATGCCGGCATCGAACGTGCCTGATCCGCCGAGGAGGCCGCCCGACTGGACGGTGACGGCCGTAGCCGTGAGGCGGCCGTTCACGAGCAGGCTGCCGGCGGCGACCAAGGTGGCGCCGGCGTAGGTGTTCGTGCCGGAAAGTTCGAGGGTGCCGAGGCCGGATTTCGTGAGCGATTTGGCGCCGGCAGATCCCGTCGCGATCTCGCCGCTGACCCGCAGCCGGCCGCCGGAGACCACGTTGAAGCTCGCGTCGTCGTCGAGGGCCATGGCTGCGGAGATCATGTGGCCCGTGCCGCTGGCGGACACCGAGCCCGAATCCACGAGCCTGAGCCTGCCGCCGGCGGCGGTGCCGGTGGTGACGCTACCAGAGTTGCCGGCGAACGTGAGGCGGGAGAGCGACTGGGACCGGCCGTTGAGGTCGAGCGTAGCGGCGCCGAGCGTGGAGCCCACGGTCACGGGGGTGACGGAGCTGATTATGTCGTCCGAGTTATTCATCTGTGCCGTGCCATTGGCGACTGTCACGCCGGTGAGCGAGGAGGGCAGGTTGCTTCCGAAGCGAACCGTGCCGGCGTTGTTGGCCGAGCCAACAGTGAATACCACAGCCGGCCCCGGCCCTGCGGTGCCGCTCGCGCCCGCCCAGGTGCTATTGAACTCAGCCGTTCCGTTGTTGGATGCCTGGAGTGTGAGATCGCGGGCGACGCTGATCACTCTGCTGCTGCCAAAAATTGCCGTGCCGGTGCCGGTCATGCCGAGCACGGCCACCTGTGACGACCCGGGGCCGAGCGTCGCGATCGCCAGGCCTCGGTTCACCTCGATGCCGCCAATGGCGAGCATCGCCGCCGTGCCGGTGATGCCTGAGGCTGAGTCGCCGATGATTGGAAGCACGTTGGAGTTGGGGCTGCCGAACGGACTGGGATTGCCGGCTGTCGCCACCGTCGACGCCACCACGACCGTGCCGTCGAGTACCTGGAGCTGGCCGTTGTAGGTGCTCAAGCCAGAGAGTTGCCAGCGGCCCGGGCCTGTCTTGATGACGTTCGAACCCGAGGCAATGAAGCCGATCGCGTTGTCGGCTGTGCTTGTGCCCGTGAGCCAGAC
>JBBAVU010000393.1:0-1306 GCA_040397565.1 Pirellulales bacterium
GCGTGCACGAGCAGGGCGGGCTGGATGTTCGTCTGCTCGTGGTAGGCCTGCGTCTGCGGCTGGCCGGCCTCGAGCGTGATCTCCTCGTCGCGGCCGAGATCGGTCGTCGGCAGCGGCCGCAGCGCGAGGTAGCTCACGCCGTCGCGGATCGTGATCACCTGGCCCGTCTTCGCCGTCGCCGGCAGCGACGCGATCTTTTTGTCATCGACGAAGATTTCCCAGTTCGGCTGCGGCTCCTGGTAATTGAAGAGCGCGGCTGTGCACTGGACGCTCGTGATCTCCTGGGCCGGGAGCTTCTTCTGCCCGAACTGGAATTCGCCGGCCCGCTGCTTGATGACGTCGGGCCGCGGCCTCGCGAGCATGACGAGCCGATTGCCCTGCTGATACGAGCGGTACGTGCCCTGCTCGGTGATCACGCCCGCGCCGTCGTCGCCGATCTGCGTCTGGTTGAACCCGATCCGCATGTCGAGCGTGCCGATGTCGCGCATGCCCTTGGGCGGCTCGGGCTTTCGCCGCCAGTGGCCGAGCACGTGGATTCGCTGCGGGGTCAGGCGGATGCTCGAGAGGCCGTAGTGCTCGCCGAAGTACGTCGTCACCCAGTCGCCGTCGGCCACGACCTTCTTCTCCGCCACAAGCGACCAGGGCAGCGGCTTCTCGTCGACGAGCTCCGCGAACCACGGGGCGGCCCAGGGGCCCGACATGCTCTGGAGCGCGACGGTGGCCGCGGGATAGTCGTGCCCCCAGGCGGAGATCGGCTTCTTGATCGGGTTGCCGTTGCCGTCGGTGGCCGCCGTGAGCGCGGGGAGCACGCCCGTCTCGACGTCGGAGAGCGCGCCCTTCGGCGAGAGGACGTGGAGGATGTGGTAGAGGCCGTCCTGCTCGCCGAGCACGTGCTCGTAATACGTGCGGCTCGCGGGCCCGAGCAGTTTTTTCAGGTTCGGGTGGTACGCGCCGGCGAGGTCGTTCACCGTCTTCTCGATGATGCTCCAGCCGGCCATCCGGTCCTCGGGCTGCTCGCAGAAGTCGGGGAAGACCTTGTTGCCGGCCGTGGCGATCGCCCAGTAGTAGTGGTCGATGTATTCCTGTCCGACGCCGGCGGAGTGCGTCCACATCCAGAAGGGGAACTGCATGAGCCCCGCGCGGCCGTCGGCCATGGCCCGCTCGCTGCCGACGATCTGGCCGCAGAGGAGCGCGCCGGCCGTGGCGCTGGAATTGAAGTTGGCGGTGCTCATGTCGCGGGTGAAGCCCGAGCGGTAGTAGCTCTTGTTGCCCCGCCAGTCGCCCGTCTTCTTGTAGTAGGTGTAGC
>JBBAVU010000394.1:0-1304 GCA_040397565.1 Pirellulales bacterium
GACACCACGAAGGCCTCGACCCCGACGTCGAAGGAATAGCTCCGGGCCTTCTGCGACCGGTACGCGGCCCGCCCCACGTCGTCCAGTCGAAGTCGCAGTCCCGTGGTTTTCTGGGTGAGCAGGTTGCCCGAGAGGGTGCTCTCGAGGTAGTGCTCGACCTGGCCGACCGCGTTGTCGCCGATCTCGCTGCCCTGCACGAGCGAACCTGCGCACCGCCCCGTGGCCGCGACCCCGAATCCGCCGTTGGAGACGATCTCATTGCCGGCACCCGGAGTCCGACCGCCGATCGTGAGGCCACGCGCAGCCTGGAGCGACACGCCATCGCCGACGTTGTCGCTGAAGGAGTTGCCGGAGATGACGGTGCCCCTGTAGCCGCCGGGGCCGACCAGCAGCCCCACGCCATTGTCCATGCTCGTGACGCCCGTGATCCGGGATCCTTTCGATCCGCCGGCGAAGCGGATGCCGGCACCCCCGAATCCGCTGATCGTGCGGGCGTCGGAAACGGCAGAGAACACGACGTTGTCGACGTTCGCCCCGATCACGAAACCGCTCGTGCCGGCGGCGGTGCCCGATCCGTCCAGTACGAGCCCTCCGCCGACGACCGCGCGGCCGGCCTTGGCCAGCGTGATGCCCTGCAGGGGCAGCCAGCCGCCGACGTCGCCCGCCATCGTGATCGTCCGTCCGGCGGAGAGTTGCAGCCTGCCGAACCCGTCGATCGTGGACGAGAAGGAGATGTCGCCGCCGGCCTGAAGGGCGACGCCATTCAGGAGCGTCACGCCGCCGCCGAACGACTGGGAACCTCTGGCGGTCACCACGCCGGAGGCCATCAGAATCCCGTGCGTGACGCCCTCGCCCTGCGTCGTGAGGCTCACATCGCCCGCTCCCTTCGCCAGGATCTGACCGGCGATGGCGATGCTGTCGTCCGCCCCCGACCCGGTATCGATCAACAAGCCCTGCGAGGCCGCCCCTCGGCCGATGGCGGCGAGGTTCACGCCGCCGGGGCCGATCCTGACCGAATCCGTGGCGGCTCCTCCCACGATCGAGAGGCCCGCGAACTTCGTGATCTTTTTCAGGTCCACCGTGATCGTGTCGGCCACGGTATCGACGGAGATGCCCTTGATCGACTCGTCCAAGTCGAGCGAGCCCGCCGTCGCGGCGGTGATCGTCAGCCTTGCTGCTGTTGCGTCGTACGCGGTCGCCAAGTTCGTGATCGCTGCGCCTTCGGGGTCCAGCGTGAGCACGACCTTATTGCCAACCAGTCCGACGAGGATGTCGTCGGCCGCGAGCATGGCCCGCGACTCGAG
>JBBAVU010000395.1:0-1301 GCA_040397565.1 Pirellulales bacterium
CTGCACCGGCTTCGTAGTCGAGATTCCAGTCGCATGCCGCGACCCGCGCCGCGCGGTGCAGCTCGGCGAGCGAACCCGCGAAGCTCGCGATGATCGGCTTCAGGTCGTCCGCCACCGGGGCGGAGGGATTTGCTACTGCGGCCTCGTACTTCGCCTTCTGCGGTTCGGCGAGCGGTGCTGGGAGTTGCGCGAACGCCTGCCAGTAGATCACCGCGGCGTTGGGGATGGTTGCGGCCGCGGCTGCCGGCCGTTCAGCAGCGGTCAGAACCGCGGAGAAAGCGGCCTGCGTCGCGAGGACAACGGTCAGGAAAAGTGCGTGGCGGCTGGTCATCATTCGGAAAACTCCTTCAAGAGATCTCGGGGACAGGATTTGGAACCGTACTGCTCGAGCGTGGTGGATCCGTAGTGGCGGCGAAGCAGTTCGTCGAAGGCGGCGTCGGTCTCCGCGCATGCAAGTTGGTAGGCCAGAAGATGGGGCCGCGGCAGGGGATCGACCGGCCCAGGCAACTCCTGGCGGTCGGTCATCCACCATGCAGCGACGAGCAGCGACGCTGCGACTACCGCGGCCAACGGGAATGCGAGCGAACGGGTGCGGTGTTGCGTTGCCAGCGGCAGGGCTTTGATTGGCAGTGAGTACAACCGCTCGTGGAATGCCGGGTCCACCGCGGGACGGCTGCGGTCGAGGCTCGCGCACACCGCCGAGAGCTCGGCGAACCGTTCGGCACAAGCTCGACACCCTTCGAGATGCCCACGCACGGCTGCCTGCTCCGAGGCGGGCAGGCATCCCGCCGCCAGCAGGCTGATCGGCTCGCGCCAGGGATCGCAGGGAGATAGGTGAGTGGTCATGGTCAGGCTCGTGGCGTGTGCACAGGTGATTCTCCGGCCGCGGCGAAAAGGTTCACGCCGCACTTCGCGAGCCGGAGTTTTTCCAGGGCGTAATGCAGCCGGCTCTTGACGGTGCCCAGCGGGCAGCTGAGGAGCGTCGCGATCTCGTCGAGCGACAAACCCGCGAAGAAACGCAGTTCCACGACCACGCGATGCTCGTCGGGCAGGGCGGCCACGGCGGCCTGCACGAGCCGAGCCTCCTCGGCCTGTTCAGCGGCGACCGTCGGCGCGGTCTCGCGGCCGGGGCGGTCGGCGGGCTGGTCCTCTCCGCTTGCCACGGGCCGCGGCTTCCGCCGCGCCTTCAGGAACCGGTGGCGGAGAATGCCGTAAAGCCAGGTCGAAAACCGACGGCTCTCGTCGAACCGCGCGAGCGATCGCCAGGCCTCGACGAGCGTCTCCTGGGCGAGGTCCTCGGC
>JBBAVU010000396.1:0-1287 GCA_040397565.1 Pirellulales bacterium
CCTCGTGGCGCACACCTCCAGGTGTGCGGATGCGGGTTGCAACACGCACCACCCCCATTCGCATGCCTGGAGGCATGCGCCACAGTGCCGAAACGCGTCAGTCGAGGCTCACGGTCACGGTCTTCGTCTCGAGATACGGATCGAGCCCGCGCTCGCCGAGCTCGCGACCGAACCCCGACTGTTTGAACCCGCCGAAGGGGGCCGCGGCGTCGAAGACGTCGTAGCAGTTCACCCACACCGTTCCGGCCCGCAGCCGCTTCGCGACCGCGTGGGCCCGGGCCACGTCGCGGGTCCAGACGGCCGCCGCGAGCCCGAAGTTCGTGGCGTTGGCCCGCCGGATCAGTTCCTCCATGTCGGAGAACTTCAGCACCGAGAGCACCGGCCCGAAGATCTCCTCGCGGGCGATCGCCATCTCGTCCTCGACGTTCGTGAACACGGTGGGCTCGATGAAGAAGCCCCTGTCGCCCACCCGCTTGCCGCCGGTGGCGCAGGTCGCCCCCTCCCGCCTGCCGCTCTCGATGTAGCCCATGATCTTGTCGAACTGGGCCTTGTCGACCTGCGGCCCCTGCTCGGTCGCCGGATCGAACGGGTCGCCGACCTTCCGTTTCCGGCTCATCTCCACCACCCGCTCCACGAACTTCTCGTGGATCTTGTCCTCGACGAAGAGTCGCGAGCCGGCGCAGCAGCACTGTCCCTGGTTGAGGTAGATGCCGACGTGCGCCCCGGCAGCAGCGGCATCGAGGTCGGCGTCGGCGAACACGATGTTCGGACTCTTGCCGCCGAGTTCGAAGGTCAGCCGCTTCAGCTGGTCGGCCGCCTGCCGCATGATGATCTGAGCGGTCTCGCCCGAGCCGGTGAAGGCCACCTTGTCGATGCCCGGGTGCTTGACGATCGCGGCCCCCGCCGTCGGCCCGAACCCGGGCACCACGTTGATCACGCCGTCCGGGATGCCCGCCTTCTGCGCGAGCCGCGCCAGCCGCAGGCAGGTGAGCGGCGTCTGCTCGGCCGGCTTCATCACGATCGTGCAGCCGGCGGCGAGCGCCGGGCCCCACTTCCAGGCGACCATGAGGATCGGGAAGTTCCAGGGGATGACCTGGCCCGCCACGCCCACGGGCTCGCGTCGGGTGTAGCAAAAGTAGTTGCCGTTGATGGGGATCGTCTGCCCGTGGATCTTGTCGGCCCAGCCGGCGTAGTACCGCAGGGCGTCGAGGGCCAGCGGGATGTCGCCGGTGCGGGCGTCGCGGACGGGCTTGCCGTTGTCGAGCGACTCGAGCGCGGCGAGTTCGT
>JBBAVU010000397.1:0-1251 GCA_040397565.1 Pirellulales bacterium
GAGCAGGCAGATCACGACCGGCATGTCGGCCCCGCCGATCGGCATCGTGAGCGTGATGCCAAGCGCGCTGCCGGCGACGACGAGCAGCCAGTAGAGGATCATCGAGGACGGGTAGGCACAGACGCCCCAGATCAGAAGCAGCGTCGCCGCCGCGAGGCCGAGGTTGATCCAGTGGCGGTTGGGGTTGGTCCAGGCCTTCTTGAACTGCGGCAGCTCCTCGAGCTTGCCGAAGGCGACGAGGCTGCCCCAGAACGTGACGGCGCCGATGAGGCCGGTGAGGGCCGTGGCGATCGCGAACTGCGTCCATGGGGAGAGGTCCACGGCGGCTCGGGTTGCGGCGGCGGTCAGCATGCCCGCATCGTCGGTGAGCCGCGAGTCGCCGACCTTGTTCCAGAGTTCGGCCCCGGCCACGATTGCGGAGGCGGCCCCGCCGAACCCGTTGAGCAGGGCGACCATCTGCGGCATCCCGGTCATCGGGTACTTGATCGCCATGACGGTCCCGATCGCCGCGCCGATCAGCCCGGCCACGACGACGAGTCCGAGCGGCCAGCCGCCACGGGCGGCAACCGTCTCGAGGACCGGTTTTTCGAAGCAGGCCGCCAGCAGGGCGATCGCCATGCCGGCAGCGCCGAGGTAGTTGCCCCGCACGGCCGTTCGAGGCCCGCTCATGAGCTTGAACGCCACGATGAACAGCATCGAGGCGACGAGGTAGGCGAGATTGATCCAGGCTTGGCTCGACATGTCGGCCTACTTCTTCTTGGGGTTGAACATCTCGAGCATGCGGTGGGTCACGACGAACCCGCCTGCGACGTTGATCATGGCGAGCACCACGGCGACGAGCCCGAGCATGTTGCCGAACCTGAATCCGGCCGTCGCGATCGACGCGGCGACGACGATCGCCCCCACCGCCGTGATCCCGGAGATCGCGTTCGAACCGCTCGTCAGCGGCGTGTGCAGCCGCTGCGGCACCTTCGTGATCACCTCGAAGCCGACCCACATCGCCAGCAGGAACACGGTCAGCAGCCGGATGAACCGAGACGAGGGATCCTCGCCCGCGGCGGCGTCGGCCAGCAGGAGGAGGGAGAGGGGAAGGTTCATGGGGTGGCCCGGGGTGGGGATGGTTGAATCGTCGGGATCGTCAGTTGTGGGTTGCCGCTTCGAGCGGCGGGAGGCCAGCCTTTTCGCGGACCTTCGGGTGGACGAGTTGGCCGCCGCGGGCGACGAGCGTGTCGCGGCAGATCTCGTCGTCGA
>JBBAVU010000398.1:0-1233 GCA_040397565.1 Pirellulales bacterium
ATGCGTTTCCGTTCCTCGCCGCCGGCGAGTTCGGCGAGCTCGAGGGGATCGCCCACCGCGGCGACTTCGACCTCCGCAGCCACATGGAGGGGAAGCTCGTCCGCAAGGACGGCGAACTGGTGCTCGAGACCGGCCCCGACGGCAAGCCGCGGCACAAGGGGAGCGGCAAGGACCTCTCCTACTTCGACGACGTCACCCGCGAGCGGTACGTGCCGCACGTCATCGAGCCCTCGGCCGGCGCCGACCGGGCGGTGCTCGCCTTCCTCTGCGACGCCTACCACGAGGACGAGGTGCCCGACGAGGACGGCAAGCCGCGGAGCCGCACGGTGCTCAAGCTCCATCCGAGGCTCGCTCCCCTGAAGGCGGCGATCCTGCCGCTCGTGAAGAAGGACGGCATGCCCGAAGTCGCGATCGACCTCTACCGGAAGCTCAAGCGTCACATGCCCTGCATGTACGACGAGAAGGGTTCGGTCGGCCGCCGCTACGCCAGGCAGGACGAGGCGGGCACGCCCTGGTGCCTCACGGTCGACGGCCAGACGCTCTCCGACAACACCGTCACGCTCCGCGACCGCGACTCGCTCTCGCAAGTCCGCGTGCCGGTCGAGCAAGTTCCCGACCTGCTCCGCGACCGCCTGCGGCAGTGACCGGCCCGGGAGCGTCCGCAACACGAAAACCCTGCAAACCAATGCGTCCTGCGATCGCCACCGTCTGCTCGCTGAACTCCCCCCTGACGGCGATCCTCGAGGACTACGCCGCCGGCCATTGCGACGCGGTGGACCTCTGGCTCGGCCACGCGGAGAGCTTCCTCGAGACATCCTCGCCGGACGGTCTCCGTGAGCTCTTTGCCCGCCACGGGATCACGCCGGCGGCTGCCAGCTTCCAAGGAGGCCTGCTCACGAGCCAGGGCGACGCCCGACGCGAGCACTGGCAGCTCTTCGAGCGGCGGCTCCCGCTGCTTGCCACCATCGGCGTCCCCGTGCTCGTGCTCGCCGGCGATGCCCACGGCCCGCTCGGGCCGCAGGATCTCTCCCGGCTGTCGATGAGCCTGTCGGAGGCGGCGAAGCGGGCGAGCGACCACGGCATCAAGCTCGCGCTCGAGTTCGACGCCCGCGCGTCGTTCCCCAACAACCTCCAGAGTGCCGTCGCGCTCGTGGAGGATGTCGGCCATCCGTCACTCGGCCTCTGCCTCGACTGGTTCCACTACACGGTGGGCCCGAGCAAGCCGCTCGACCT
>JBBAVU010000399.1:0-1192 GCA_040397565.1 Pirellulales bacterium
CGGCTGTCGTGCCGGCGGCCGTCGGGCCGGCGAGCGTGACAGTGGTGCGGTTGGTGAGGGCGTCGAACGCGATCGCCTGCACCGTCGAAAACGTCGGGCTGCCGAGCGGCGTCGTCGCGGGCAACAGCGGCGTCGCGGCGACGAGCGTGCCGACCGGGAAGACAAGGATCTGATCCCCCTCGAGTTCGATCGTGGCGCTGCCGGGTGCGGCCTGCGTGAACCCGATCGGGGCGAGCGACCCAGCGATCGGACCGGCCGCGAAGTTCGCTGCCACCTCGGCCGGCGACAGGGCACGATCGTAGATCGCGAACTGGTTCATCGAGCCGATGAAGCCGGGATCCACGGCAAACTGCGAGCGGCCGAGGAAGTTGTTGATCGCCTCGATGCCGGAGAGGTTGACCCCACCGAGGTTGCCACCGAGGTTGGCGGTTCCGATGAACGTGCCGTCGATGAAATAGGTCATCTCTTCGGTCGCATCATTGATCGTGACCGTGGCAAGGTGCTGATTGCCGTCGTTCAAGCTGGGTCCGATCACATCCCTCTCGTTCACAATGAGAGGCGCCTGGGCGATCCCGACCCCGCTGATTCCGACGGCGATGGGTGTGAAGAACAGATGGTTCTGTCCGTTCCGGCCGAGATCGAACCCACGGCCGTACGCACCCGTGCTCGCCGACGCCGTGAACCACAGTTCGAACGTCGCGGCCGTGCTCCCCTTCGGCAGCACGCCCGCCGGCATCTGCATGTACTGGACGTTCGCGCCGGTGGCCCCGGAGTTGTCGGCCAGGATGAGGCTGCCGCCCGAGACGCTCGCGCCGTTGAAGAGCGTGCCGTCGGCCCCGCCGACAAGATCGCTCACCGTGCTGCCGCTCACCGTGCCGTCGTTGAACGTGTAGAGGTGGATCGCGGAGGTCTCGATCTCCTGCGGGGCGGCCGTGAGCGTGAGCGGGCCGCGGACGGTGTTGATGCCGCGGATCACGTTGGCAGTCGTGATCCTGCCCATCTGGATGACGCCGTCGGACGAGTAGGGGACGGGGTTGGCGAGCGTGACGGCGGCGGTGAACGTGAGTTGGAAGTCGGGGCTCGCATCGACGATCTCGATCGACTGAATGTCGGTGCCGTCGGCGACGCCCTTGCCCTCGTTGAAGATCACCGTGCCCTTCGTCCCCTCGATGCTCACCGTCACGAAGTCGCC
>JBBAVU010000400.1:0-1188 GCA_040397565.1 Pirellulales bacterium
GATATCGCGGCCGGTCGTCGAGCCACATGAAGAGCTCGAAGGGCGTGAGCGACCACGTGCGTTCGGCGGAGGCCCATGGGGCGTGGGCGGCCAGCAGCGTGTCGATCGACGGCATCGTCAGAATCTCCTGGGCCTCGAAGACGGATCACGGAGAGCCGTTCGAGGGGGAAGGACGCCTCACCGCGTTGGCAGGTCGAAGTCGCCCGTGCGGTCCCGCCAGACGCAGTGGATGTGATTGGCTGGATTCCCCTCGGCGTCGGGCTGCACGTTCACGAACTCGATCGAGAAGGTGAGGCCCTCGACCCGGTAGCCATGCCCCACGCCGGGCACGAGGCTGCCTGCCCACGCGAAGTGCACGTCGTCCCAGCCATGATGCACCGACTCGCCACCGCCCGCGGCCGAACCACCGGCCGACTCGATGAGCCGCAGCCGCTCCGCCGCAACCTCGTCGGGCATCACCGCGCAGTAGGTCTCCACGAGCCGCCGCAGGAGCGACTGCTGCGACGCGGAGAGCTCCCGGAACAGGATGCCGACAAGCGGTTCCTCCGGCGGCTGTGCCGCTCCCGCCGCGCGGATCTCCTTCGGCGGCTCCTTCGCGATCACGGCCTTCACCCGCTGCGGCTCGTCGAGCGAGGAGAGAAGCTCGAAGGCGAGCGTCTCCTCGTCACGGAGCACGCGGTCGCCCGCGACGGGCAGGCCGTCGAACGTGGTCTTCACCTCCGCGGGGTTGGCGCCCATGAACTGCGGCGTCGAATCGACGAGCACGCCGTCGCGAACGGTGAAGTTGAACGAGAGATGATGCCCCTCCACCGACAGACCCCAGGCTCCCTCGTCGGCGGGCGTGCCGAAGATCGTCAGGAAATACCGCTTCGGGTCGCGGATGTTCTTGGCCTTGTCCCCTTCGAGCCGGCGCAGGATCTCGTCGAGCTTCATGATCGTGATCGACTTGTCGTAGCCCGCCTGCGAGAGGGCCGACCGCACCAGCTTCAAGGCCGCCTCCTCCTGCCGGTCGTTCATGTCGCGAAGCTGCACCCCCTTGCGGTCGTTCTTCGGCACGAAGTGCCAATCGGTCCGGGAAGGGCTCGCGAACGGCCGCACGGCCTTCGCCTTCTTCTCGGCGTCGAGCGTCGAGAGCCAGTCGATCGCGGCGGACGCCATCGACTCGGCCGCGGCGGGGCGGCGAAACGC
>JBBAVU010000401.1:0-1179 GCA_040397565.1 Pirellulales bacterium
GGCCACCGGGCCGAGCCCGGGAAGGGCCACCGGGCCGAGCCCGGGAAGGGCCACCGGGCCGACACTCGTGGCGGCGCTGGTTTCGAGTCGCCGCTCGTCGAGATGTATTGCCGCAGTCGCGCCGAGGGTTTTGGCCCCGAGGTGAAGCGGCGGATCATGCTCGGCACCTATGCCCTCTCCGCCGGCTATTACGACGCCTACTACGCCAAGGCTCTCAAAGTCCGCAGGCTGATCCGGCAGGACTACCTCGATGCCTTCAAGCAGGTCGACCTGATCGGCGGCCCCGTCTCGGCGACGCCCGCCTTCAAGCTCGGTGAGAAGACCGGCGATCCGCTGGCGATGTACCTCGTCGATCTTTACACCGTGGCGACGAACCTCGCCGGCGTCGGCGGCATCTCGTTCCCCTGTGGATTCACGAAGTCGGGCCTGCCGGTGGGCTTCCAGTTGCAGGGGCCGGCCCTCGCCGAGCCGCTCCTGCTCCGGGCCACCGACCGCTTCCAGCGGCTCACCGACTGGCATACCCGCCGCCCCAAGAAGATCGTCTGACCATGACCTCCGCCGCTTTCGCCGCCGACGCGCCCTACACGACGATCATCGGGCTCGAGGTGCACGTGCAGTTGCAGACCCGCACGAAGCTCTTCTGCGGCTGCTCCACGAAATTCGGCTCGCCCCCGAACACGCAGGTCTGCCCGACCTGCCTCGGCCTGCCCGGCTCGCTTCCCGTGATGAACCGGGAAGCCTTCTCGCTCGCCATGAAGGCGGCGCTCGCGCTCAACTGCAAGATCGCGCCCTTCACGAAGTGGGATCGGAAGAACTATTTCTACCCCGACCTTCCCAAGGGCTATCAGATCAGCCAGTTCGACCTGCCGTTTTCGAGCGACGGCTTTCTCGAAGTGGTCGATCCCAAGGGGGCGTTCTCCCGACGCGTGGACATCATCCGGGTGCACCTGGAGGAGGACGCGGGCAAGAGCATGCACGACGAGGCGGCGGGCACGGCCGACACACGGATCGACCTGAACCGCGCCGGCACGCCGCTCTGCGAGATCGTCAGCCAACCCGACCTGCGGTCGCCGCAGGAGGCGCGGGCCTGGCTCAACGAGCTGAAGCTCCTGCTCGTCTACCTCGGCGTGAGCGACTGCAACATGCAGGAGGGGAGCCTGCGGGTCGACGCCAACGTCA
>JBBAVU010000402.1:0-1176 GCA_040397565.1 Pirellulales bacterium
AGGTTGACGTTGGCGTCGACCCGCAGGCTCCCCTCCTGCATGTTGCAGTCGCTCACGCCGAGGTAGACGAGCAGGAGCTTCAGCTCGTTGAGCCAGGCCCGCGCCTCCTGCGGCGACCGCAGGTCGGGTTGGCTGACGATCTCGCAGAGCGGCGTGCCGGCGCGGTTCAGGTCGATCCGTGTGTCGGCCGTGCCCGCCGCCTCGTCGTGCATGCTCTTGCCCGCGTCCTCCTCCAGGTGCACCCGGATGATGTCCACGCGTCGGGAGAACGCCCCCTTGGGATCGACCACTTCGAGAAAGCCGTCGCTCGAAAACGGCAGGTCGAACTGGCTGATCTGATAGCCCTTGGGAAGGTCGGGGTAGAAATAGTTCTTCCGATCCCACTTCGTGAAGGGCGCGATCTTGCAGTTGAGCGCGAGCGCCGCCTTCATGGCGAGCGAGAAGGCTTCCCGGTTCATCACGGGAAGCGAGCCGGGCAGGCCGAGGCAGGTCGGGCAGACCTGCGTGTTCGGGGGCGAGCCGAATTTCGTGGAGCAGCCGCAGAAGAGCTTCGTGCGGGTCTGCAACTGCACGTGCACCTCGAGCCCGATGATCGTCGTGTAGGGCGCGTCGGCGGCGAAAGCGGCGGAGGTCATGGTCAGACGATCTTCTTGGGGCGGCGGGTATGCCAGTCGGTGAGCCGCTGGAAGCGGTCGGTGGCCCGGAGCAGGAGCGGCTCGGCGAGGGCCGGCCCCTGCAACTGGAAGCCCACCGGCAGGCCCGACTTCGTGAATCCACAGGGGAACGAGATGCCGCCGACGCCGGCGAGGTTCGTCGCCACGGTGTAAAGATCGACGAGGTACATCGCCAGCGGATCGCCGGTCTTCTCACCGAGCTTGAAGGCGGGCGTCGCCGAGACGGGGCCGCCGATCAGGTCGACCTGCTTGAAGGCATCGAGGTAGTCCTGCCGGATCAGCCTGCGGACTTTGAGAGCCTTGGCGTAGTAGGCGTCGTAATAGCCGGCGGAGAGGGCATAGGTGCCGAGCATGATCCGCCGCTTCACCTCGGGGCCAAAACCCTCGGCGCGACTGCGGCAATACATCTCGACGAGCGGCGACTCGAAACCAGCGCCGCCACGAGTGTCGGCCCGGTGGCCCTTCCCGGGCTCGGCCCGGTGGCCCTTCCCGGGCTCGGCCC
>JBBAVU010000403.1:0-1174 GCA_040397565.1 Pirellulales bacterium
CATGCACAAGGTCGTGATCACCGACTTCATCGCCGACGAGCTTGCGCCCGAGCGGGAGGCGCTCGCCGGTCTGGCGACGGTGGAGGCGTTCGACGCCCACCACGAGGACGAGTTCGCGGGGCGGATCGACGACGCGGCCGCGGTCATGATGTACCACAACATCAGCCTCACGCGGCGGTCGATCGAGCGGCTGAAGCACTGCCGGCTGATCGTGCGGTGCGGCGTGGGCTTCGACAACGTCGACCACGCATTCGCCCGCGAGCGGGGAATCGCGGTGGCCAACGTGCCCGACTACGGCACCGAGGAGGTGGCCGATTCGGCAATCGGCATGATGCTCGCCCTCGCCCGCGGGATCAACCAGTTCAACGCACGGCTTCGCGACCGGCCCGACCCGTGGATGTATCGCGTCTTCTCGCCACTTCACCGGCTGCGGGGCAGGACGTTCGCGGTCGTGGGGCTCGGGCGGATCGGGATCGCCACGGCCCTGCGGGCCAAGGCCTTGGGGATGGACGTGGCCTTCTACGACCCCTACCGCCAGGACGGATTCGACAAGGCGGTCGGGATCCGGCGGGTCGAGTCGCTGGAGGAGCTCTTCCGGCAGGCGTTCGTGCTGAGCCTTCACTGCCCGCTCACGGCCGAGACGCGGCACATCGTGAATGCAGAGTCGCTCGAGTGGCTGTCGCGGGGGGCGTTTCTCGTGAACACGGCCCGCGGCGGCGTCGTGGACACCGCCGCGATCCCGGCGGCGCTCGCCTCCGGACGGCTGGCCGGGGCCGCCATCGACGTGCTCGTGCAGGAGCCACCGCCAGCCGACGATCCGCTCCTCGTCGCCTGGCGCGACCGCAGCCATCCGGCCTTCGAGCGGCTGATCGTGAATCCACACGCCGCCTTCTACTCCGAGGAGGGACTGCTCGACATGCGGGTGAAGGGGAGCGACGCCTGCCGCCGTGCGCTCCTCGGCCAGACGCTGCGAAACGTGGTGAATTGACCGCGGGCCCATCGCGGAATTTCGCGGGATTCCGCTAATTCCTGGTGTGTTTACGAGGATGAAGGCGATGCCCTGCGGTGCGAGAGCCTCGAGCAACGCCTCCGCGATGGACGCCCGCGGTCGCCGGGCGGTCGTCGCGGTCGCATTGCTCGTGCGTCTGGCAGTATTGCTCGTGCCGACGGCAGT
>JBBAVU010000404.1:0-1168 GCA_040397565.1 Pirellulales bacterium
CGACGATCAAGATGCTGCTGGGGCTCCTCCAGCCGACCTCCGGCAGGATCGCCGTTCTCGGTAAGCGGCCCAAGGATGTCCAGATCAAGAAGAGCATTGGTTATCTCCCAGAAGAGTCATATCTGTACCGGTTCCTGAGCGGCCGGGAGACACTCGACTACTACGGCCGGCTGTTCCGACTGGAGCGGAAGGCCCGCCGTGAGCGAATCGACATGCTTCTGGAAATGGTTGGCCTCGAAGCGGTGCAGGACCGGCCGGTCGGCGAGTACTCCAAGGGTATGCAGCGGCGGATCGGCCTCGCGCAGAGCCTGATCAACGATCCCCAACTGCTTATCCTCGACGAGCCGACCAGCGGCATGGACCCGGTCGGGGCCCGGCAGATCAAGGATCTCATCGCTACCCTCGCGGTCCGGGGCAAGACGGTGCTGCTCTGCTCGCACCTCCTTTCGGACGTCGAGGACCTCTGCGACCGCGTCGCGATCATGTACGGCGGCAAGGTGCGGGCCGAGGGTACCTGTGACGAACTGCTCGAACAGGAGCATGCCACGCTGCTCGAAACCTCCGAACTGCCGCCACCCGTGGTCGAAGAGGTGCGGACGCTGCTCCGACGGCACGATCTCGCCCTGACCAAGGTGCAACGGCCGCGGCGCAAGCTCGAGAGCCTGTTCCTCGAGATCGTGGAGCAGGCTCGGGCCGAAGGAGTGCGGACGTCCGGCGCCTCCAGCGGTGGCGAGGTGGCCGAGTTTCTGGCGGCGAATGAGCCCGTGCCAGACGACGCCGAAACCGCCGCCAAGGGGGCCGAGAGCCCGGTCGATACCAATCTGCTCGACAGCCTCATGAAGCGGTGAGCCGATGAAGACCGACACGGCCCATGACGTCTCGCCGCCGTCGCCACAGCCGCGGCTCGCGGGCGACGGCCTGCCGCCTTGGCTCGCCGACAACCCGGCAGCAGGCCGGCGGACCCGACTCGCCTGGCCGGGAGCCGCGATCGCGGCGTTGGCTCTGGCCGCAGGCCTCTGGGCGGCCGGTCGACCCGCCTCGGCGATCGCAGTGGCAGGGGCCGTCGCGCTCGCCGTCGGCTTTGTCGTCGGCGTCGCGGTGCTGCGACAGCTGCTCTCCGGCAGCCATCCCGTCATCGGTGTGGCCCGGGCGATCGTCGAGGAGGCGA
>JBBAVU010000405.1:0-1159 GCA_040397565.1 Pirellulales bacterium
TCGATCGGCAGCTCGGCGTGGGTGATCCGCCGCTGGCGGAGTGGATGGCGACGCGTGGCCGACAGTTCCGCGATCGCCGCCTCGAGCCGGGCCGCCGCGGCCGCGTGGACACTCGCCACGAGCACGACCGCCGGCCCCGCGGCCGCGCCGCGCAGCCACTCGGCAAGGTTCTCCGCGCGGAAGCCGCGGCTCGCGAGATCGAGCCGGCGGGCGAGCACGGGCAGGCGGATCCGCTCGCCCCGCGGATCGAGTCCATGGTCGGCGACCACCGCGAGCTTGATCCGCGTGTTGCCGACGTCGGCGACGAGAAAGCTGTCGATCGTTTCGCCGGAGGAGGGATCGATCATGGCCGCACGCCCCCGGTCGAGGCCGCCGACGCCGGCGAGCCCACGCGAGCGGCGTCGCGTTCCCTCAGCCGCTCCGACACGGCCGCAAGCAGACGGTCGAGGCCCTCGCCGGTGACCGCCGAGATCGCGATCACGGGTCGGCCGATCACCCGCTCCAGTTGTTCGCGAGCCCCGGCCGATCCGGGCAGCTCGCTCTTGCTCATGACGACGATCTCCGGCCTCCCGCCGAGCGAGGCGTCGTAGCGGACAAGCTCGTCGCGGATGATTCGGTAGTTGTCGAGCGGATCGGTGCCGTCGACGGGCTCGGGCTCCACGACGTGCACGAGGATGCCGGCCCGCTCCACGTGCCGCAGGAACTCATGGCCAAGCCCCGCCCCGGCATGGGCCCCCTCGATGAGCCCCGGCAGGTCGGCCAGGACGAAGCTCTTATCCCGAGAGAGCTCGACGATCCCCAGGATCGGCGTCTTCGTCGTGAAGGCGTAGTCGGCGATCTGCGGCCGGGCCTTCGAGAGCCTCGAGAGGAGCGTGCTCTTGCCGGCGTTGGGCCGGCCGACGAGCCCGACGTCGGCGATGACCTTCAGTTCGAGCGTGAGCCTGCGAAGCTGCCCCTTCTCACCCGGCTGCGTCTCCCGCGGGGCGCGGTTGGTCGACGTCTTGAAGTGGAGGTTGCCCTTGCCCCCCTGCCCTCCCTTCGCAGCGACGATCGATTCCCCCGCCGCCACGAGATCCTTGAGCACGAGGCCCGTCGCCTCGTCGATCACGAGCGTGCCCGGCGGCACGTCGAGCACGAGATCCTCGGCGGAGCGGCCATG
>JBBAVU010000406.1:0-1124 GCA_040397565.1 Pirellulales bacterium
TGTCGCTTCCGACGTGGAGCCGGATCGGCCTGCCGGTGAGCCCGCACAGCGGCGAGTACCTCGCGACGAGTGATTCCGGCCTCGCCGTGATCTCGCGGCAGAGGGGCACGAGCCGCTCGACGATCTCCGCGAGGATCGCATCGCGGCGGATCGGCCTGCCGACGAGGTCCGGGATCGTCGCCACGCGGTGACGCACCGCCTCGGGCGCGTCGGCCGCGGAGCCCGTCGTGTTGATGCCGATGCCGAAGATCACGCGGCCGCCGCGGGCGGTCTCGACCAGGATGCCCGCGAGTTTCCGCGAGCCCACCTCGACGTCGTTGGGCCACCGCACGCAGGCGTCGATCGTCGGCTCGATCGCCCGCACCGCCTCGGCCACCGCAATGCCACAGGCGAGCGACCAACGGGAGAGCGGTTCGGTGCCGCCGAGATCGGCGGCGTCGCAGACGACGCTCGTCGCGAGGCTCCCCTCGGCCTGCCACCACGACGCACCCCGTCGGCCTCGGCCGCGGGTCTGATGGTCGGCGATGACGATCGCCGGCAGCGGGCCCGCCGACTCGGCCAGTTCCCTGGCACGGTCCATCGTCGACTCCGCCTCCGCGAGATGCTCGAACGCCCCGAGCCGCAAGCGGGCGGCGAGGGACTTCGCATCGATCACGTCGAGGTGGGGCGGGGGCGGCATGCCGGCATTTCAGGCGGTTTGAGCGGCGTGGGTCAAGCCGCTGATCTTGACCGGCCCCGACCAGCGCGGTACCCCCCGCCCTCCCGAAACGTCCCGAGGCAATGTGCGACGCTCCGCTCTGACGGTCGCGGCGATGATTCCGTGGTTGTTCCTGACCGCGACGATCGCGGTATGCCCCGAGCCCGCCAGCGGCCAGACCGTGCAGTTGCCGTCGCCGGCCGCGTCGTCGCTCGACCGGATCGCGCAGGCGCCGACGGGCAGCTACAACCTCGGCCCCCCGCCGGCCGGCTGGGATCCCTATGCACCACAGGCGGCGCAACTGCCTCCCTCGTTGCCCGCCGCGCCGACGACGATGCCCTCGGCGATCGGCGGTCAGCCGGGGTATCCCGGCTACTCGACGACGGCGCCGAGCCTGATGCCGCCGCAGCAGCCGTTCCAGCAGCCG
>JBBAVU010000407.1:0-1059 GCA_040397565.1 Pirellulales bacterium
TGGTCCTCGAACTCCTGCCCCTTCGGCGGCTTCGCGCCGAAGAGCGTGCGTCCGGCGATCACGAGGTCGGGTCGGGCGAAGAAGAAATTCCGATCGATCAGGAAGTATTCCTGCTCGGGGCCGGCCGAAGCCGTCACTGGCCCGACGTCCTTGTGGCCGAACATGGCGAGCACGCGGCGGGCCTGCTTGTCGACCGCCTGCATCGAGCGAAGCAGCGGCGTCTTCTTGTCGAGCGCCTCGCCCGTCCAGGAGCAGAAGGCCGTCGGGATGCAGAGGGTCGTGCCGTTGGGGTTGTCGAGGATGTAAGCCGGGCTCGTCGGATCCCAGGCGGTGTAGCCGCGGGCCTCGAACGTGGCGCGGAGGCCGCCGGAGGGAAAGCTCGAGGCGTCGGGCTCACCCTGGATCAGCTCCTTGCCCGAGAACTCGGCGATCGCCTGCCCGTCGCCCGACGGGCTCAGGAAGCTGTCGTGCTTCTCGGCCGTGATGCCGGTGAGCGGGTAGAAGACGTGGGCGTAGTGCGTCGCACCCTTCTCGATCGCCCAGTCCTTCATGGCGAGGGCCACGGCATCCGCGATGGTCGGGTCGAGCGGCTTGCCCTGCTTGATCGTCGCCTGCAGAGCCTTGTAGACGCTCTTCGGCAGCCGGTCCTTCATCACCGTGTCACCGAACACGTTCGCGCCGAAGATCTCGCTCGTGGGCGTCTCGCGGAAGTTCCAGGAGTGGCCGTTGGACTTGTAGGAGTTGATCGCCGAGATGGCATTGGCACGCGCGGTGGTCATGAAAATGTCCTTCTTCGTGGTAAGCGGGTTCGAGCGGTTCGGGGAACGTGGAAGATGCGGGGCTGGAAAACGGGTGCGGGGGCAATGGGGCGTGAAACGCGGCCGAAACGGTCCGCCAAAACCGTTTCGAACCCCCGCCGCCAGAAGAAGAGTTCGGCGGGAAACGAAACTCGCGCGATCACGAGTTCGCAGACTAACGGTGGGACGGGGGCACTTCAAGTACCCCGGCGGCAGCGGGCCGGCAGGGCGGTTCGGTCAGGTTTTTGTGCGGGTCAAACGT
>JBBAVU010000408.1:0-1054 GCA_040397565.1 Pirellulales bacterium
TTTCCGCTCACGCGCCGCTGTGGCTAATTTTCCGCTCACGCGCCGCGGGCGCCGGCGAGCCATTCGTCGGCCCAGGTGCGGACGCCTTCCACTCCCTTGCGGTGGCAGAAGTCGCCGAGCGTCTCCTTGGCCTGCCGCTCCGCCTTGTAGCAGGCGAGCACGGCCGTGATCTCCTTCGCGAGCTCCTCGAAGGGGACGACGTCCTTGTAGTGCTCGTTGAGCCGGTCGCCGAGCAGCCGGCCACCCAGGAACATCGTGTACTTGCCCGCCGTGCGGCCGACGATCCCGATGTCACAGTTGTAGGGGCGGGCGCAGGCGTTCGGGCAGCCGGTCATCCGGAGCGTGAAGGCGTCGTTGGCAAGTCCCAGCTTCGCCACCTCCGGCTCGAGCGAATCGATGAGGCCGGGGAGCACCCGCTCGCTCTCGGCCACTGCGAGGCCGCAGGTGGGCAGGGCCACGCAGGCCATGCTCCAGCGGCGGAGGGTCGAGATCTCCTCGGAGGTCTTCACGCCGTGGGCGTGGAGGATCTCCGCGATCCGATCGCGGTCGCTCGCCGCAAGGTCGGTGAACAGGAGACTCTGGTGCGCGGTGATCCGCACGCCCGGCTTGATGTCCCGCAGGATCCGCCGCAGAGCGGTCTTAAGCCGGACATCACCGGTGTCGTGGACACGGCCGTTCTCCACGTTGAAGCCGTAGAAGAACTTCCCGTCCCCCTGCTCGTGCCAGCCGATGTGGTCGTCGAAGCCGTGCACGTCGGCAGGATGGCAGGGGGCGAGCGGCTTGCCGAAGTATTCCTCCACCTTCTTGCGGAAGGCCTCCAGGCCCATCGTGTGGATCGTGTACTTGAGCCGGGCCGTCTTGCGGTCGGTGCGGTTCCCGAAATCCCGCTGCACCTTCACGATCGCCTCGGCGATCCCGAGCACGTCCTCCGGTGGCACGAATCCGAGCCGCTTCGCGAGCGCGGGGAAGGTCTTGGCGGCGCTCGGCGTCACGCCCATGCCGCCGCCGGCGAGCACGTTGTAGCCGAGGATTTTTCCACCTTCGTGGACGACGA
>JBBAVU010000409.1:0-1040 GCA_040397565.1 Pirellulales bacterium
ACGCGGGCGGGCCGCGGCACGTTGCCCGAGAGCCGATCGAGCGCGTCGGCCGCGCTAGGTTCCGCCAGCTGCTTGCCGGCAAGCAGGATCGTCACCCGCACCGGTCCGGCGGTGTCGGGATCTGCGTACACCTTCGTGCGAAATTCGTACTCCCCGTCGGCGACCCACTCGAAGGGGCTGTTGATCGGGCCGAGCTCGATGGGCTCGGTGCTCGCGGTCGTCATTCGGCGAAACCCGCCAACGATCAGCCGCGGCACGCCGGGGCTGGCGGGCTCGGTGAACTGCGGTGCCCGCGATCGCTTCACCACCGGCGGCGTCGTCGCGGGAATGGCCCGCTCCATCACCGCCTCGGCGGCATCGAGGTAGCGTTCGAGCAACAGCGGCGACAGCGTGAGGACGTCGCCGATCGTGTCGAAGCCGTGGCCGATCTCGTCGGCAGGAAAGTCGGCGGTTGGGTCGAAGTCCACGCCCACGAGATCCCGGATCGTGTTGCGATACTCGAGGCGGTTGAGCCGCCGCATGGTGACGCGACCGGGATCGGGCGGGGCCTTGAGATCGGCCTCGTCGAACCGCTTCCTCATGGCCGCCACGAAGGCCGCAGCGTCCGCCGGGGTCGGCCGGGGCCTGTCCTGCGGCGGCATCTCCCCCGTCTCGATCCGTCGCAAGGCCGTCTCCCAGAGCTTCCGCTGGGCCAGCAGGGAGGCGTCGTCGGCCGGCAGAGCGAGCGCGACACCCCCCTCCGGCTCGTTGCCATCCGGGGCGGCGGTGTGGCATTCGGCGCAGTGCTGGGCGAGGAACTCGCCCGTGCTCGCGATCGTGTCGCCCGGGCCGAAGGCAAAGCTGGTCGCGGCCACCAACATGAGCGACGCCATCCATCGGAGCCACGTACGGTTGCTGATGGCCGCGGTGCCGCCAGGATGTCGCTGCAGGCGAGTCATCGGATCAGCTCCTTGTCGCCTTTATTTTACATTCCCGATCCGAAAAGGGGGGATGCAGCTCTTTTCCGTTCAATTCTCGGCAGCATGTAGCCGCAGAGTGGC
>JBBAVU010000410.1:0-1039 GCA_040397565.1 Pirellulales bacterium
CACACGAGCGGCCGGATCGTCTCGAAGAGCATTTCGAAGAACGGCGGCCGGGCGAGCTACCGCGGCCTCGTGAAGGTCGAGCCGGGCGCGAAGAAGAGCAAGTCGAGCGTCGTCTGCGACGCGCTCATTCTCGATGACAGGAGCCGCAGCGACACGTATCCCTACATCGAGATCGAAGAGCAGGACGTCTCGATCGGTCACGAGGCGAGCGTCTCGAAGATCGGCGAGGAGCAGCTCTTCTATCTCATGAGCCGGGGCCTCACCGAGGCCGAGGCGAGCACGATGATCGTCGGCGGGTTCATCGAGCCGCTCGTGAAGGAGCTGCCGATGGAATACGCCGTCGAGATGAACAAGCTCATCGAGCTGCAGATGGAGGGGTCGGTGGGCTGACCGCCCGTTTTGTGATGACCACCGCCACTGCTTCCCCGGCCCCGACGCCCGCGTTCGATTCCGCCTCGCTCGACCGCCTCATCGCGGGGAGCCGCCTGCCCGCCTGGGCGAACGAATTGCGGCGGGCTGCGCTCGACTCGGCCCTGCGGCTGGGCCTGCCCGACCGTCGCGACGAGAACTGGATGCGGACGGATCTCAGGCTCTTTCGGCCCGCCGCCTGGGGCCCACGGCCCGCCGCCGTCGCAACGATGCCCACCGGCCTTCTTGGTGCGGCGATCGCATCGGGCGAGGCGATGGAGAGTGGCTTCGACGAGATAAACCCCGCCACCCGTGAAAGCGGTCGGCTCGCCGGCCGGCTCCATTCGATCGACGGCCATGTCGTGCACGAGTCGCTCGATCCGGCGGTCGCCGCCAAGGGCGTGCTCTTCGGTTCGGCCGAGCGGCTTTTGGCCGACCACGGCGAGACGCTTCGGCCCCACTGGTTCCGAGTCATCGATTCTCACGCCGACTGGTTTGCCGCGATGCACGCGGCGTTTCATGCGGCGAGCGCCGTGCTCTACGTGCCGGCCGGCGTGAGGGTCGCAGAGCCGCTCGAGGTGCTTTCCGCGATGAGCGATGGCGGCGTCGACACGTCGCACGTGCTCGTGGT
>JBBAVU010000411.1:0-1013 GCA_040397565.1 Pirellulales bacterium
AGGTGGTGGTAGTGCTGGGCGAAGCGGTGGGCCTCGTCGCGGACGTATTCGAGCAGTCGCAGCGAGTAGGCGTCCTTCGAGATCTTGAGGGGCTCGCTCCGCCCCGGCACGAACACCTCCTCCTCCCGCTTCGCGAGGCTGATCATGCAGGGGGGCTCGATGCCGAGAGCCTGCACGGCCGCGACGGCCGCGGAGAGCTGCCCCTTGCCGCCGTCGATCAAAAAGATATCTGGCAGCGAAATTCCCTCCCGCACGAGCCGCGAGAACCGCCGCGACACGACCTCGTGGATGCTCTTGAAGTCGTCGATGCCGTCGACCGACTTGATCCGGTACCGCTTGTAGCCCGGCTTGAAGGGCAGCCCGTCGAGGAACTGCACGAGGCTCGCGACCGTCTCGCTGCCGCCCAAGTGCGCGATGTCGACCCCCTCGATCACCCGCGGCGTCTTCTCGAGCTTGAGGACGCTCTTGAGCCCCGCGAGCCCCTTCTTCGGGTCGACGAGGAAGACCTCCGGCTGCACGTGCTCCTCGAGGTCGCCCCGCTCGTCGAGCGTCTCGAGCAGCCGGATCTCGTCCCGCAGCCGCGCCGCCTTCTCGAAGGCGAGCTCCTGCGAGGCGGCCATCATCTCCCGCCGCATCTCCTCGAGCAGCCGCTTCTTGTTGCCGTCGAGGAAGGTCCGCAGCCGCATGATGTCGCGGCGGTAGTCCTCCTTCGAGATCCGCAGGTTGCAGGGGGCCGTGCACTGGCCGATCGACGCGAGCAGGCAGGGGCGGAACCATCGCCACTTCTGGTCGTCGGCCTCGATGTCGAGCGTGCAGGTGCGGAACTTGAAGATCCGCTGGAGCACGACCATCGCGCCGCGGAGGCTCCCCGCGCTCGTGAACGGCCCATAGAGCTTCACCCCCTTGCGGCGAGGCTCGCGGGTGAACTCGACGCGGGGATAGTCCTCGTGGGTCGTGATCTGCAGGTAGGGAAAGGTCTTGTCGTCCTTGAGGTCGGAGTTGAACCGCGGCTG